>NZ_CP031125.1:682050-1023075 GCF_007833635.1 Candidatus Pelagibacter sp. FZCC0015 | reverse complement strand
ACTTCAGGTCCTAAAATATCTAAATCCTCAAATAAACTATCATCTAAAATTTCTGAGATTGTATTTTGAAGATTAATATCTGTTTTTGAAGTAAGATCTGATAACTGAATATTTAATCTTTCACATAAGTTTAATAGTAGATCACCATCAATTTTTCTTTTTCCACTTTCAATAAGATTTAAATAACTTGGTGAAATGTTTAAATCTTCTGCTAATTTGTTTGCTTGTAGACCAAGCTGTCTTCTAAAAGACTTGATTTTTGGGCCTATTTTTAAATCTATTTGACTCATATTTACTATTTGTAAATTTTGTAAATTTATTTTTACAATATTTTTTCCCTATTTACAAAGCTTTTTAACGTTTTTTATAGATTTTGTAAATTCTGTAAAATATATAATTTACATGGATAAAAATTTAAAAAACACAGAAAATGAAGCTCAAATCATCAAAAAAGAGGACTTAGATCAACACAACAGTAGAGGAATCTATATGAGAGATGATCATTGTGATTGGGGTTCAAGTGGAATGAGTGAGCTAATCAAAGCCTTAGACGATAGCAACTAGTTCATTCTTCTTATTCAATTTTCTAAATTAAAACACAAAGGAAACTAACAAATGAGTGCAGAAAAAATCTCATACGACTTAAAAAGATTTGCTGGAATAAAAAGAGACTATACTGAGGAAGAAGTTGAAAGATTAAGAGGCTCAATTAAAATTGAGTATTCTTTGTGTAAAAACCAATCTCAAAAACTTTGGAAATTATTAAATTCTGAGCCATACGTGAACACGCTCGGCTCTTTGTCAGGTAATCAAGCAGTTCAACATGCAAAAGCTGGTTTAAAAGCAATTTATTTAAGCGGATGGCAAGTTGCTGCTGATGCTAATACAGCTGGTGAAATGTACCCGGATCAATCTCTATATCCATATGACAGTGCACCAAAATTAGTTGAATCTATGAATAATTCTTTAATTAGAGCTGATCAAATTCAACATATGGAAATGCAAGATGGTGATATGAAAAAAGAGGATAGAACAGATTATATGTTGCCTATTATTGCTGATGGTGAAGCAGGATTTGGTGGTCCATTAAATGTATTTGAATTAACTAAAAAATTTATAAGAGCAGGTGCTGCAGGTGTACACTTTGAAGATCAGCTAGCTAGTGAAAAAAAATGTGGTCATATGGGTGGTAAGGTTTTGGTGCCAACAGGAACAATGGTAAAAAATCTTAAAGCTGCAAGGTTAGCTGCTGATATTGCAGAAGTTCCATTAATTATTTTGGCTAGAACAGATGCAAATGCTGCAAAACTAATTACGAATGATTTTGATGAAAATGATAAACCATTTTTAACAGGTGAAAGATCTCCTGAAGGTTTTCATTATGTAAAAGATGGAATTGAACAAGCTATCTCTAGAGGTTTAGCTTATGCACCTTATGCTGATTTAATTTGGTGTGAAACAGCAACGCCTAATTTAGCAGAAGCTAAAAAGTTTGCTGATGCAATACATGAAAAATTTCCTGGAAAACTTTTAGCTTATAATTGTTCACCTTCTTTTAATTGGAAAAAACATTTAAGCGATGATGAAATTGCTTCATTCCAACAAGAAATTGCAAAAATGGGTTATAAATTTCAATTTATTACTCTTGCTGGTTTTCATACTCAAAATATTGCAATCTTTGAACTTGCTGAAAAATATAGAAAAGAAGGTATGACTGCATACTCTAGAATTCAACAACAAGAATTTGCTCGAGAAAAAGATGGTTATACTAGTGTTAAACACCAAAGAGAAGTTGGTACATCTTATTTTGATGCAGTATCAAATACTATCAGTAGCGGTCAAAGCTCAACTACAGCAATGGCTGGATCTACAGAGTCAGAACAGTTTTAAAAAAATAACTTCCCTCTCCATTTTTTTAGTAGCCCTTAACAGGGCTATTTTTTTGTTTGTAATTCATACCAAGACTGTTAAGGGTCACAAATGTCTAATAAAAACTTTGGTTTTGGAACACAAATAAGAAAGTCTCCATATTTTGACTCTACTGTAAAATGGGGGGCTACAGGTTTTTCTGTATATAATCATATGTATATTCCAAGAGACTTTGGAAGTCCTGAGCAAAACTTTTGGAACCTTATTGAAAAATCAATTTTATGTGATGTGGCGGTTGAGAGACAGGTTGAAATAACTGGTCCTGATGCCTACAAATTTATTCAATTATTAACTCCTAGAGACCTTTCAAAATTATCAATAGGACAGTGTAAATATGTATTAATCGTAAATAACGATGGAGGCATATTAAACGATCCAGTTTTACTAAGATTAGCAGAAAATCATTTTTGGTTATCCTTGGCAGATAGTGATGTTTTGTTATGGGCACAAGGTGTTGCGATTAATTCAGGTTTAGATGTTAAAATATCTGAACCAGATGTATCCCCTCTGCAGTTACAAGGTCCTACCTCACAAGAAATAATGGTCAAACTATTTGGTGAAGATATCAGAGATCTTAAATATTATTGGCTAAGAGAATATAAACTTGATGGAATTCCATTAATTGTTTCAAGAACAGGTTGGTCAAGTGAACTTGGTTACGAAATATATTTAAGAGATGGTTCAAAAGGAAATGAATTATATGAAAAAATTATGGCTGCTGGTAAAGAACATGGAATTCAACCAGGTCATACATCATCAATTAGAAGGATTGAAGGCGGTATGCTTTCATATCATGCAGACGCAGATATTCATACAAATCCATACGAATTAGGATTTGATAGATTAGTAAATTTAGAAACTGATATAGACTTTATAGGTAAAGAAGCTCTAAAAAAGATTAAGCAAAATGGAATAAAAAGAAAACAGGTTGGCCTTATCATTGATTGTGATCCTTTATCAGGACCTAACACAACTTTTTGGCCAATTGAAAAAGATGGTAAAATAATTGGTAAAGTAACTTCAGCTGTATATTCACCTAGATTAAAAAAGAATATTGCACTTGCAATGATAGAAATAAATTATTCTGAATTAGGGAATCAATTAGATGTTCAAACTCATGAAGGAAAATATTCTGCTACAATTGTAGAAAAACCTTTTTATGATCCTAAAAAGAAAATAGCTAGTAGCTAAGATTTAATATTGTACCCTTTTTTAAGTAAGATAGTAACAATCGTGATGCATCCTAATAAAAAAGCAACCATAGAAACGATACTAACCCAAATATTAAAATCTGATACTCCATAAAATGAAAATCTTAATCCATTTATTAAATAAACTACTGGATTAAAATATGTAACCATCTGCCAAAATTCTGGCAGCATATCTAAAGAATATAAACTTCCACCTAAAAATACCATCGGAGTAATAACTAGTGTTGGTATAATTGACATTTGCTCAAAGTTAGAACTCATCAATCCGATTAAAAAACCAAACAAGGCAAAAGTAAAAGCAACTAAAACTAATAAAAATATCATTAATAAAGGATATTTTACATCTACCTCTACAAAAAATGTTGCCGTTATAAAAATTACAAAACCTACAATTAAAGTTTTTGTTGCACCAGCACCAACAAAAGCAAGAACAATTTCTAAAGTTGATATGGGAGCTGCCAAGATTTCATAAATAGTTCCATTAAATTTAGGAAAAAATATACCAAAGGATGTGTTACTGATTGATTGAGTTAAAAGAGTAAGCATCAATAAACCTGGAACAATGTATGATCCATAACTAATCCCATCAATATTTTCTACATAGCCTCCAATTACTGATCCAAAAACAATAAAATATAAAGAGGTAGATAAAACTGGCGATAACAACGATTGCATCAATGTTCGTTTAAATCTATCCATCTCATGTAGATAAATTGCTTTAAAAGCATAATAATTAAATTTCATTATTTTCCTTTACTAAACTGACAAATATTTTTTCTAATGTGCTTTGTTCTGTTTTTAAATCTTTTAATTTTAAACCTGCATCTTTTAAATCTTGAAGTAAATTTGTAATCCCTGTTTGTTTTGCTTGAACATTATAAGTGTAATCAATTGACATTTTATCTTTACCAATTTCAAGATTATATTTTTCTAAACTGCTTGGTAATTCTTTAACTTCTTCTTGTAAGTCCACAGTGAGTTTCTTGTGGCCCATTTTCTTTAATAATTCTTTTGTTTCATCAACCACTATAATTTCTCCTTGATTGATTACCCCTACTCTATCTGCAATAGCTTCGGCTTCCTCTATGTAGTGTGTTGTTAAAATTATTGTAACACCAGTTTTTCTTAAACTCTCAACAACTTTCCACATATCCTGCCTTAACTCAACATCAACACCAGCAGTTGGTTCATCTAAAAATAAAATGGTTGGTTCATGAGATAATGCTTTTGCAATTAAAACTCTTCTTTTCATTCCCCCAGATAATTGTCTAAGCCTTAAATCTTTTTTATCCCATAGACTTAGATCTTTTAAAACTTTCTCAATATGTTTAGGTTCAGGTTTTTTCCCGTACAAACCTCTAGAATATGAAACGTTATTAAATACAGTTTCAAATTGCTCTAAAGTTAACTCTTGAGGAACTAATCCAATTCTAGATCTTGTTTCTCTATAATCATCAATAATATCAAATTCATCTACTGTAACTTTCCCAGAAGATGGTCTTACTATTCCACAGATAATACTTATAAGTGTAGTTTTTCCTGCACCATTTGGTCCAAGCATTGCAAAAATTTCACCCTTCTTAATATTTAGGTTTATTTTTTTTAATGCCTCAAAACCATTATCGTATACTTTTGACAGGTTATTTATGCTTATTTGCTCGTTTGACATGTGGTTAGGCATATATAGAGACAATTTATAGTATTACAATAAATTAAAATTTAGCTTAATTTTGGTTTAATGAAAAAATTTTTAGTATTTATCTGTTTTGTATTAGCATTTAGCACCAAGGCAATTGGAAAAGAAACCACTTATAGTAAAGAGTTGTTTGATAAAGCTCTATCAGAGGGAAAAGTTGTGGTAGTTAGTTCTTGGATTAAATATTGTACATCTTGTGCTAGCCAAATGAAAGTTCTTGAAAAAGCAAAAAATGATTTTGATAATATGGAGTACTTTGCTTTTGATGTAACAAATAAAGAAATTGCTCAAATTTTTAACGTTCAATATCAAACAACACTTTTAATTTTTAAAGATAATAAAGAAGTTTACAGAAGCATTGGTGAGACCACTAAAGAACTTATTTATGATGCTTTAAAATCCTCTATCTAAATTTAATTTTTAAAATTATTGCAGGCAAGAATGTTGCAATCAAAAAAGATAAAAATAATAAAGATTGAGCTATAAATGGTGAAAACAGGTCTTTAGACAAAAATACTCCCACTAATAAACTTTTAGAAAAATCTGGAAATGGAAACATTAAAAATCCAGCAACTAAACCAATTATAATTGAAACATAAGCGGTTTTTTCATCCACTTTATTATAGAAGCTATAAAAAACAGTCACTACAAACGCACAACAAAATAAATCTGCAAGTAAGAATAAATATAAAATATCAAATCCTTTTGAAGCAACACCAAATGTAATTACAGATAAAATTAAAATGAAATATTTAGATATTTTTAAGTAATCAGTTTTTTTATCTAAATTAAAAGTTGCTTTGCCATCAACTACAAATAAACTAGAAATAGCATTAACCAAAGTATCAACAGTAGAAATTGTTAATGCAAGACCAAGAATAATAATCAATAAGGATAAAATTTCAGTTTGATCTTTTAATAATAAACTAAAAAAACCTAAATCAGGTCTAACAGATGAATCCATTGAAAATGAAACCATTCCAATAAAACCCATTAAAAAAACTATTGGAATAATAATAAAGAAAGAAATTATCAAACTAGTTTTTAATGTTTGATAATCTTTTGCTGCATACACTCTTTGCCAGTTTCCTTGATGAAATAAATTTGTTGCTGCAACTGCTATAAAGAAAGTTAATCCAGCAGTATATCCTGGAATATAATTTGAACTTATTAGTTGAGGGTTTTTCTCATTAATTAAAGAAAAAGAAAAATTATCTCCTGAAGATGAACTAATAATTGAAATCAAAATAAATAATAAAACACCAATTACAATCATTTGAATATTATCAGTAAATATTGATGCTCTTAATCCACCATAAAGGGTGTAGCTTAAGGTAGCTACCAAGACTATTAATGCTGTAATCCATAATTCTGTTCCTGATATATAATTAATTAATACAGCAACTGCCGTTACTTCTGCGCAAAGAAAAATGAACATGTAAAAGATTGTCATTAACAAAATTAGCTTAAAAAGACTTTTGCCAAATCTCTTTCTCATAAACTCAACTAAAGAAGATCCTTTTGGAAACTCATTTCTAATTTTTTTTCCAAAATAAATTAAGAAAATCATTGGAAAAGCTGTGCCTAATGCATAACCAATAACAGCGCCTACTCCACCCCATGTTGCAGCCGCCACTGGACCAAATAAAATCCAAGCACCTAAAGCTGATGCTACAAGACTTGTGGTAAGTGAAAATAAACTGATGTTTCTATTTGCAGTTAAATAATTATTAATTCCTGTAAATTTTTTAGAATGAAGAATTCCTAAAAAAGCAAATATTAAACTAATTGCGATTACTAATATTAATGATGTTGATTGAGTTAAAAAATATGTTTTATCCATTTTATCCCTTTCTGAATTACCGGACAGGTTCTTAGGGTATGATCTCAGTCTGTTAAGACACCCCTTATTAAGTATTTAATGTATTTTTATAATTATTGATAGTCTTTTTAAAAAAAATGTTTTTCAATTAAATAGTGCAAAGTGAAGATGATCAAAGAAGCACAAATGATTAAAAAAACTCTTTCCTGATTACTCATTATTTCTGGCCTTTATGATTCATTATTTCGATCATACATTGTGTAGCGTACTGTCTCCATTCAGATGAAGTTTTGTTTTTTAAACTATCAAGATGGTTTCTGTTACTTTGAATGTCATCTTTATGCTTAATATAATCAGCCCCATTTAGATTTTTCTCCATTTCAGATAAATTAGTTTCCATTGCCTTTATCCACTCGTTTCCAAGCTCAACACATTTTTTATCATCTTTTTCATCACAAATTTGTTTAAAAAAATTAAAGATAACATCATCAGTATTTACTGAAGTATTCATTAATTATTGTTTACAAGTACCAATAGATTCTGGACCACAAGTTTGACCATTGGTCCACGTTGCTCCAGTCAAATTAGCTCCATCGAAATTAGCGTTAGTGATGTTAGAAGAAGTAAAGTTAGCTTCCATTAAATTAGAGTTTTGAAAATTTGCTTCGATTAAGGTTGCTCCCATAAAATCAACTCGAGTTAAGTTAGCACCAGTAAAATTAGTTTTTTCAAAATTTGCCCCTATAGAAACTGATTCATAAAGGTTAGCTCTTACAAAGGTAGACTCTGGAAAAGTTCCAAACGATAGATTTGAAGTCATCATTATACTTTTATCAAAGTTTACTTGAATGAAACTTGCAAAGGAAAGATTTGAATTTGGAAGATAACTTCCTTGTAAATCTTGTGAGTCTGAAAATCTACAATTAGAATAATCAACACCTTCTGTTAAAGGATCGTCACATGCAGCATTTGAATTTGTGAAAAATAATAAACTAAATAAAGCAAGTAGGATTATTTTTTTCATAAGCAAAGTTAGCAAAAAAAATATGTCAAAACAATGAAGGTTTAAAATTTAATATTAATTTAACAATGTAATTTATTGATATTTTGCAGTATAAAAATCAACTAATGAAAGAATATAACATTGCTTCAATAGCTGGTGACGGGATTGGTAAAGAGGTGTTACCTGAAGGCTTAAAAGTTTTAAAAGATGTTGCTTTAAAACATCAATTTAAAATAAATTTTACAGAATATGATTTTGCTTCCTGTGATTATTACGAAAAACATGGAAAAATGCTTCCTGATGATTGGAAAGAAAAATTAGGAAAACATGATGCTATATTTTTTGGAGCAGTTGGTATGCCAGATAGAGTACCAGATCATATTTCTTTATGGGGATCCTTGCTTCAGTTTAGAAGAGAATTTGATCAATACATAAATCTTAGACCCGTAAAACTTTTCCCTGGTATTAATCCTCCTCTAGCCAACAAAAAACCTGGTGATATCGATATGTTGATTGTTAGAGAGAATACAGAGGGAGAATATTCTACTGTAGGCGGAAGAATGTATAAAAATACTGATAGAGAAATTGCAATTCAAGAAACTATTATGTCGGCACATGGAATAGACAGAGTTCAGAAATTTGCTTTTGAATTAGCTAAACAACGAAAAAGAAAAAAATTAACAAATGCAACAAAATCAAACGGAATTTCAATTACAATGCCTTTTTGGGATGAAAGATTTAATGAAATGAAAAAAAACTATCCTGAAATTAAAACAGATCAATTTCATATTGATATTTTAGTTGCTAGATTTGTGCTCAATCCTGAATGGTTTGATGTTGTAGTAGCATCGAATTTATTTGGAGATATTCTTTCAGACTTAGGGCCTGCTTGCACAGGAACAATTGGAATTGCCCCCTCTGGAAATATTAATCCAGAAAATAAATTTCCATCTTTGTTTGAACCAGTTCACGGTTCTGCCCCTGATATTGCAGGAAAAGGAATTGCTAATCCTGTAGGACAAATTTGGTCTGGAGCAATGATGCTAGATTATTTAGGTGAAAAAGAAGCATCTAATTCAATAGTTGAAGCAATTGAAAAATCTTTAAGTGATAAAAGTAACAGAACTAAAGATTTAGGGGGTGATGCTGATACTATTAAATCTTCTAATTCTATTTTAGCTAATCTTTAAATTTTAATTTTCTTTCCAGTTTTTGCACTTTTAGTTATAGCAGCAAAAATTTTAAGAGAGATTAAACCATCATTACCATTAACTTTTGGTTTAGCCTTTTTTGTTACAACATCAGCAAAATGATCAATTTGATTTACTAATGTATTATCATCTTTTTTGTTTTTATCTTCATTAACAAAAATTTTGTTCCACCAACTTCTTTCTTTTTTATAAAACCAATATTTAAGATTGGGAAACTGTAAAGAACCTTTAGTACCTCCAATCATATAAGCAGATTGGTTGGTAATTGGGTATGCAGGATTTTCTCCAGCAGTTAATTCATAACTCCACGGTGCAACAATTGTATCTGACAAATTAAGTGTACAAAGCACTCCTGAATCAAAGATCAAGCTTATTGTAGCTGTATCCTCTACTTGAAATTTTCTAGTTTTATTTGTTGTAAATGCTTGCACATATTTTATTGAACCTAATAAATAACAAATCATATCAATATCATGCACTAAATTAATTCCTAAAGGCCCCCCACCTTTCCTGACTCTCCATTTTTCATTGTAATAAGCTTTGTGTTTGTACAACCAACACAAAACATTTGCAGAAACGATGTTGCCCAATTTACCTTTGTTAATAATCTCTTTTGCTTTAGAGACTATAGAATTGTGCCGACGATGATATCCAATCAATAATGGTGTTTTATTCTTATTAGCACTACTTATAATTTTTTTTGCAGATTGAATGTTATCTGAAATAGGTTTTTCTAACAGAACAGGTATTTTATTTTTTAAAAAACTTACTGTATGTTTTTCATGCAATTGATTGGGAGTAGCAACTATTACAGCATCTAGTTTTTTTGAATTTAAAAGCTCTAATACATTAGAATATAATGGGATTTTATATTTTTTTGATAAATTTTTAGCGTTGTTACTAATATCTACTATTGAATGAAGATTTGCTTTCTTTGATTTTTTAATGGCTTTAATATGTTGTAAACCCATTAATCCTGTTCCAACTATAGAGATATTAATTTTTTTACTCATAAATTAATTAATTTTAATTTTTGTAAAGCATGTATACCTTTTATTAGGTTTAATTAAAGTGCTAGGAAAATTTTTTTTGTTAGGAGCATCAGGAAAATATTGTGTTTCTAAACAAATACCTTGATAGGGAAATAATTTTTTTTTGTAATTTAGATTTTGTGCTGAATAAAGTTGAACACCGGGTAAATTTGAAAAAAAATCAACTTGAATGTTAGTATTATTATTTTTTAAAGTTCCAACATAATTTCTAATATTTTTCTTTACAACAAAAGTGTTATCAAAACCTTTAAATTTAACATTAAGTTTTTTATTTTTAAAATAATCTAATTTTTTTCTAATGTTTTCAAAATTCGAAAAATCGTAAATAGATTTGTTTACATTTTTAAATCTACCAGTTGGAATTAAATTTTTATTTATTTGAAGATATTTATATGAGTTTAATTTTAACTCATGACTATAAATCATATTTTTTTTATTTTTTTCTAAGTTCCAATAACTATGATTGGTTAAATTAACATGAGTGCTTTTATTGGATTTGTATTCATATTTTATAATTAGATATTTATTTATTAATTGATAAGTACAATTGACAACAAGATCTCCCGGAAAGCCTTGATCATCATTTGCTGAATGAAGTTGATATACTATTTTATCTTTTGTTTGATTTAATTTTTTCCATGGAAGAATTGAGAAACCAACTTTACCACCATGCAGTATATTTTTTCCCTCATTTCTATTTAAATTAAATTTTTTATTACCTATCTTAAATTTTGCATTGGAAATTCTACCTGCATATCTTCCACAAGTAGATCCAACACTTGGATGTTTGTACCGATAGTTTTGTTTTGATCCTAAATTTAAAATTAAATTTATTTTCTTTTTCTTGTGATAAACTTCAAAAAGACTAGCGCCATAATTAAGAGTTTGAACTCTTAGAAATTTATTTTGAATTGTAGAACTTTCAACTTTCACCTAGATCAAGTTATACCACCATCAACAATAAAGCTTTGTTTTGTGCATCCAGATGATTGATCTGATGCTAAAAACATCACCATTTGAGCTACATCATTAGGTTTTAATTGTCTTTTTAAAGCTTGGCTGTCTAAAATAAGTTTTTTGTACTTTGGTGTTAACCAATGTTTTATTTGTCTTTCAGTAGCTATAGATCCAGGAACTACTGAATTGGTTCTGATATTATATTTTCCATACTCTTGTGCAAAAGATCTTGTTAAACCGACTACTGCAGATTTTGCAGTTTCATAAACAACTTTATCACCTTCACCTAGCATCCATGACACCGAACTTAAATTTACAATTGAACCAGCTTTCATTTTTTTCATAGATTTAACAACAGCTTTAGCTGCAAAAAAATAATGTTTTAAGTTAATTGCCATTCTATTTTCCCAATATTTTTCATCAACCTGATCTGTTGTGTGTCTATCATCATTAGCTGCATTATTAATTAAAGCATGTATTGGACCTTTTTTTGCAATAATATTTTTAATTGTTTTTTCTAATTTATTAATATCTAACAAATTACATTCAATGAATGTTGGAGTTCTAAATTTATTTTTCTTAATTTTATTTAAAAGTTTTTTGGTTTCTTTTAGATCAATATCTACAAAATAAACTTCGCTTCCTTGTTCACAAAAATGTTCGACTATTGAGGCTCCAATCCCTGAACCGCCACCAGTAATAAACACTCTTTTATTTTTTAAATCAGAATATTTAACCTTCATCTTATATTCTCTCCTCAGTTTGAGCATCAAATAATGATGTTTGAGTTAAATCAAAATATAATTTTGTTTCTTTTGATAATTCAATTTTAATTGTTGAAGGAAATTTAGCTAAGATTTCTTGATTAGCATAATCAAAAGTCATTATCTGTTCGTGACCGATATACTCACTTAAATCCGCTCTTAAATTAATTTCAAAATCACTTTCATTAGATTTTTTAAAGTAAATATGTTCTGGTCTTATACCAAAGAAAACTTCTTTATTATTTAAATTAGATTTATCTATAAATTCATAATCTTTAATTGGAATTTCAACATTAGAACCACTTACTGAAAAAGATATTTCACCTGAGCTTTCTTTTAAAATTCCTTTAATTAAATTCATAGATGGTGATCCAATAAAATCAGCTACAAATGTGTTGCTTGGTTTATTATAAATATTTTCAGGTGTATCATTTTGTTGAATAACACCATGATTCATAATTGCAATTCTTGTCCCTAAACTCATCGCTTCAGTTTGATCATGAGTTACATATACAACTGTTGTTTTTAATTGTTGGTGAAGTTTTTTAATTTCTCTTCTCATCTCTACTCTTAATTTTGCATCTAAGTTAGATAAAGGTTCATCAAATAAAAATATTCTAGGTTCTCTTACTAATGCTCTTCCAATAGCAACCCTTTGTCTCTGTCCTCCAGACAATTGAGATGGTTTTCTTTCTAATAATTGATCAACTTGTAAAAATTTAGATACCTTCTCTAGCTGTTGTTCAATTTTTTCTTTTGAAGTCTTTGCTTGTTTCAGACCAAAAATCATATTCTCTCTTACATTCATCGAAGGATATAAAGCGTATGATTGGAAAACCATTGCAATATTTCTGTCTTTTGGCTCTACTTTACTGACATTATAATCATCAATAAAAACGTTACCTTCGTTGATTGTCTCTAAACCTGCAATAATATTTAGTAATGTAGATTTTCCGCATCCTGAAGGACCTAATAAAACTAAAAAATTTCCCTCATCTATCTCTAAATTAATTTTTCTTAATACTTCTGTAGACCCAAAATTTTTTGATAGATCTTCAATTTTTAATGTTTTCATTGTTATCCTTTCACTGCTCCTGAAGTTAATCCTCTAATAAAATATTTGCCTGCTAAAACATACACAATAAGTGTTGGCACTCCTGCTATGATTGCTGACGCCATATCAACATTGTATTCTTTAACACTTGTACTAGATAAAACCATGTTATTTAAAGCAACTTGAATTGGTGCTGCTTCACCAAATGAAAAAGTTGATCCAAATAAAAAGTCATTCCAAATTTGAGTAAACTGCCAAATAACTGTTACCACAATTATCGGTGCTGATATTGGAAGTAAAATTTTGAAAAATATTTTAAAGAAACCAGCTCCGTCAATTCTTGCAGCTTTTACTAATTCTGTTGGAACTGACACATAGTAATTTCTAAAAAATAAAGTGGTAAATGGAATACCGTAAACGGTATGAACTAAAACTAACCCAATTATTGAATTTGAAATACCTAATACTCCCAAAGTTCTAGCCATTGGAAGTAATATTGCTTGAAAAGGTATAAAACATCCAAATAATAAAAATAAGAACACCCAACTATCACCTTTAAATCTCCATTTAGTTAAAACATATCCAGTCATTGCTCCAATAAAGGTAGAAAAAAATACAGCAGGTACCACCATCTTAATGGAATTCCAAAAATAAGGTCTTAAAAAAGTATCTCCTGCTCCATATCCTCTTCCTCCCCAAGCAACTGCCCAAGATTCAAAATTTAATCCACTCGGCCAAGATAAAAGTGTTCCTTGACGTATTTCTTCCATCGTTTTTAATGAGGTAACAATCATTACATATAAAGGAAAAATAAAATAAGAAGCAAATAGAATTAAAACAAAATACAAAAACCATCTTAAAAACATATTTGTGTATTTTGATTTTTGTTCAAGCTGCTGGTAAGAAGATGATTGTGTATTATCTTGCATTTTCTCTCCTTAATTCTGAATATAAATATGGAATAATGACTGCAGCTACTGCCATAAACATCATCATCGCACTTGCTGCAGATAACCCAACTTGACTTTTGTGAAATGCGGTTTGTGTCATAAATAAAGCTGGCATCGTAGTAGAGATACCTGGACCACCTTGAGTTAAGGCGACAATCAAATCATAACTTTTAATTGATATATGAACTAAAATTACAAAGCTTGTAAAAAATACTGGTCTCATCATTGGTAACAATATTCTCCAATAAACTGTAAACAAACCAGCACCATCAATTTTTGCAGCTTTAACGATTTCATCCTCAACGGATCTTAATCCTGCTAAAAATAAAGCCATGACAAATCCTGCGGATTGCCAAACACCTGCAATGACTATGGTGTAAATTGCCATTTCCCTATTAACCAGCCAATCAAAAGTAAAGTTCTCAAAGCCCCAATCTATAAACATTTTTTGAATACCAAGGGTTGGGTTTAAAATCCATTTCCAGGCAGTACCTGTTACGATAAATGATAAAGCCATTGGGTATAAATAAATTGTTCTTAAAACCCCTTCTGCTCTTATTTTTTGATCTAGAAAGATTGCTAGAATTATACCAATCACAATACAAAAAATTAAAAATAAAGCTGTAAAAACAAGCAAATTATCTACTGATATAAGCCATTTTCGAGATGCCCATAACTTTTCATACTGCCCAAAACCCCATAATTCATATTTCGGTAAAATTTTTGAATTAGTAAAAGATATATATAAAGTCCAAAGTACAAAGCCATATACAAACCAACCTATTAACCCAACAGCAGGAGCCATTACAATTTTAGGTAAATTTTTTTCTAACCACTTGAACATTACAAATATTTTTTATTTTTAGATTTAAAAAAAAGGCCACTTAATCAAAAGTGGCCTTTTAATTTTTATGTACTACATATTAGCTAAAACTGAGTCAGCTAAAGCGTTAGCAGCATCTACAGATGACATATCAGAGTTGAAGTGCTCTGTGATGATATCTTGTAGGGCAGCTTTCATAGTATTACCTTGAGCCATACCGTGAGCAAAGCTTGGAACTAATCCACCGCTAGCACCAGCAGTTTTAATATCTGCGTTAGATGTTTTTGCACATTTGTCAAATTCATCCATTGGTACATCTAAACGAGCTGGGATAGAACCTTTGTATAGATTAAAAACTTTTTGGAAGTTTTTACCCATCATAAGCTTAGCTAGTAACTTTTGACCAGCTTGTTTATCTGGATCACTAGATTTGTAAAAGATAAAACTATCTACGTTATATAAGTATCCATTGTTTGAAGGAGTAGCTGCACAGTAGTAATCTACACCTGGAACTTTTCCAGCAGCTGTAAATTCACCTTTTGCCCAGTCACCCATAATTTGGAAACCAGCTTTTCCTTCAATAACCATACCAGTTGCAACGTTCCAGTCTCTTCCTGGACTACCTTCATCAGTAAAGCCTTTAAGCTTTCTCATTTGGTCAAATACTTTAACTGTTGTTTCGCTTCTTAAACAACTTTCTTTAAGATCTACGTAACAGTTTTTGTAGTAATTATTTCCTCCAAGACCCATAGCAACTGCTTCAAATACTGTAGCATCTTGCCAAGCTTGTCCACCGTGCGCAAATGGAATGATACCAGCAGCTTGTAATTTTTCAGCAGCAGCATTTAACTCATCCCAAGTAGTTGGAACTGAAATACCGTTTGCATCAAATACAGCTTTGTTTGCCCACATCCAGTCAATTCTGTGAATATTTACTGGAGCAGCACAATAAGGTCCGCTGTTATTTTCACACTTGTGAATAGCTGCAATCATTGGATCTAATAAATTGTCCCAACCTTCTGATTTAGCAACTGAGTCAATGTTATATGGAGCTACAACACCTTCTTGGTCATACTCTTGAATTGTAGGTCCTTTAATTTGTGATGCTGATGGAGGATCTCCAGCAACGATTCTTGCTTTAAGTGCAACGTTAGCAGCGTCTCCACCACCACCTGTTACAGGCATGTCCATCCATTCACCGCCGTTTGCAGCGAAATCATCTTTTAAAACTTTAAGTGCAGCAGCTTCACCACCAGACGTCCACCAGTGCAATACCTCGATCTTAGGTCCTGCAATTGATGAAGTAGATGTGAACGCTAATGTAATTAAAGCGATCAATAGTTTTTTCATATCTTCCTCTTTATTAGTTAACTAGTTTTTTATATTCGAAACTATAAGTAGATTAACGTTCAATTGATAATTAAAAAATTAATTACACTTATAAGTTGAATTTATTTTTTAAGAAAATTTTTTAATTTTTTTTTGGTTTTAAAAAAATATTTATTTTTATAATTCAATTAAGAGTTGTATTTTTAATATGTCGCGCTTCTACCCAGTCTTGCAGCACCTCTAACGCCACTAGCGTCTCCATATCTAGGTTTTAAAAATACACCTTCGTATTCTCTACCGATCACAAATTTTCTAACTAGTGAATCTATTTCATGTAAAAAATCTATTTCGTTTGAAACTCCTCCTCCAAAAACAAAAGCATCAGGATCCAAAATATTAATGATACTTGAAAGAGACATTGCTAAATTTACCTTGAAATCGTCGATAAATCTTTCAGCGTCTAAATCATGTTTTCTATTTAATTCGAAAATTTCGTTCGTTTTTAAGTTTTTTCCGTAAAGTTTATTAAATCTTTTAGCTAGTCCTAATCCAGATAAAAAACTCTCAATTTCTGCTTCTCTGGCATTGCTTGAGTCAAAATTTTCTTTTTTTGCAGCAAAATAAGGAATTTGATTGTGACCCCATTCTCCCGCAACACCATTTGGTCCACTTACTATTTTTTTATCAATAACTAAACCACCACCAACTCCAGATCCTAAGATAATACCATAAACAATTTTGTAGTGTTTGCCTGATCCATCTATAGCTTCTGACAAAGCAAAACAATTAGCATCATTTTCACAAAACACTTCTTTACCAAGTGCTTTACGTAAATCATTTTGAAAAGGTTTTTTTTCTAACCAGGTAATATTAGGAGCATTTTTTACTAATCCTGTTTGAGGAGAATGAACTCCTGGATGACAAACTCCAATTGGAAGTTCTCTTTTAAATTCCTGTTCTAATTGTCTATGAATATCTCTTATCGCAGTTATAATTTGAGTATACTCTTTTGGACAAGATATTCTCGATCTATGTTTTTCATTTCCATTATCTTGAAGTACAACACTCTCAATTTTAGTCGCTCCTACATCAATACCTACTTGCATAACTAATATGTAGCTCTTCCACCACTTAAATCAAAAACTGCTGCAGTTGAAAAAGAATTTTCTTCACTAGCTAACCAAGTTACTAATGATGCTAATTCTTCAACTTTTGCAAATTTGTTTCTAGGAATTTTTGATAACATATAATTGATGTGTTCCTCAGTCATTTGATCAAAAATTCTTGTTTTAGCTGCTGCTGGTGTTACACAATTTACAGCTATATTTTTTTGCGCAAGCTCTTTACCTAGAGATTTTGTTAAACCAATAACTCCTGCCTTAGATGTGCTGTATGCACTTGCATTTGGATTGCCTTCTTTTCCAGCAATTGATGCAATATTAACTATCCTTCCATAATCATTTTTTAGCATAAATGGAACAACTGCTTTACAACAATAGAAAACAGAATTTAAATTTAAGTTCATTACTTTTTTCCATTCATCTAAAGGATATTCAGCTACAGTAGTATTCATCCCTGCAATACCTGCGTTGTTAACGAAAATATCTATTTTTCCATGTTTTTTTTCTATTTCTACTAAATTTTTATTTACTATTTCAAAATTTGTTACGTCTACTATTTGATGACTTAGATTTTCTGATTTCACTTTATCTATAGCCTCTTTAGCTGCACTTTCATCAATATCCCAAATTACAACTTTTGCACCTGCTTCGATAAATCTTTCGGTTATTGCTAAACCAAATCCTTGAGCTCCGCCAGTAACAACTGCCACTCTATTATTTAAATCAAACTTAATCATTTTTTCTTTTTAATTTTTCTTGATCTTATTAAAGGAAAAGCCAAAGCAATTAAAGACAAAATAAAGAATGTTAAAGCAATTGGTCTTGTAAAAAACATCAACCAATTACCCTCAAAAATAACCAAGGATTGTCTTAACGTTCCTTCAACTAATTCCCCTAAAATTAATCCAATAATAACTGGTACAACTGAAAAACCATATCTTCTCATAAAGAAACCAAGCACACCAAAAAATAACATTATCCAAACATCTATTATTGATTGATTAAGTGAATATGTTCCACAAACTGAAACTGCAAAAATCATTGGCCACAAAATTTTATTAGGAACCAAAGTTATTCTTGCAAAAATTTTTGCACCAAAAAAACCAAATATGAAGAAAAGAATATTCGCGATCAACATAGAGCCAAAAATTCCATATAAGAAATCTGGTTGCTCTCTAAATAAATCTGGTCCAGGTCTAACACCATGGATAATTAATCCAGTTAGAATAACTGCTGTTGTTGCACTACCAGGAATACCAAGAGCTAAGGTTGGAACCATCGCACCTCCTGTTGCTGCATTATTTGCCGCTTCTGCTCCAGCAATACCCTCAATTGAACCTTTCCCAAATTCTTCTGGTTTTTTTGAAAATCTTTTAGCCTCAGAATATCCAATCAAAGAGGCAACTGTTCCTCCTTCTGCTGGCAATACCCCTATAAAAGAACCAATTCCACTTGATCGTAATATTGTTTTCCAAGTTTTCTTATAATCATCTTTGCTTGGAAGCTTAATTGCTTTTAAAGCTATTCTGTTAAATACTTGATTGATTAAAGTTGATTGAGTTAACATTTCACTCATTGCAAAAAGTCCAACTACTACTGGTATAAAACCTATTCCCTCAGTTAATTCATTGATCCCAAAAGTAAAACGATCAATTGAAGTCATAAAATCTTTACCAACTGTAGAAATCAATATTCCAAATGCACCTGCAATTAAATTTTTAATTGGACTACCTTCACCAATTGATGCAAGCATTGTTAAACCAAATATTGCTAATGCAAAATATTCTGGCTGACCAAACTCATAAGCGAGTTGTGCTAATATAGGTGCAAAGAAAACTAATATAATTACACTGAAAATACCTCCCACAGTACTTGATACTGTTGCCATACCCAAAGCTCTTCCTGCTTCACCTTTTTGTGCTAATGGATAGCCATCTAAACAAGTTGCTGCAGCTGCTGGGGTTCCAGGAGTATTTATAAGTACAGCAGTTATTGCACCACCATATGTTCCAGCACAATAAATAGATGTTAATAAAACAATTGCAGATAATGGATCTAGAGTCATTGTAAAAGGTAAGATTAATGCTCCACCTGTTGTTGGTCCTAACCCAGGCAACACACCTAATATCAAACCGAATAATGTTCCAAAAAATAAAACTAATAACAGTTTAGAACTGAAAAGTGGTGCCAGCATTAATAATAAATTATCCATTTAGCTATAGTAAATGTTCGTAATTATTCCTGGAGGAAATCTTAAACCCAAAATCGTTTCAAAAAATATAAAAACAATAATTGGAAAAATAATCCCAACTAATAATAAATAAAATAATCTTTTTTCTCCCCAACAATAAGAAACAAATATAGATAAAGCTGAGATTGCTAAAAAGAAATCAAGTGTTTTAGAAACTACAATAAAAATTACAAAACTTAATAAAGTTAGAAAGAATGATTTTGGTAATTTTTTCTCAACTTTCCAAGGATTTTTAGTTGCTAAATAATAAATAATTAATGTCATTGTTATTATTAAAATTAGTAATGCTTTAGGAAATGTTGCTGGCTGAATTCCTCTATTTAAAATTGGAGGTACTATGTCGAATGTAAAAGTAGTTATAAGTAAAATCGCTGATACAAAAATAATTACAAATGAAACTTTAAATTCATCTTTAAAAAAAAAGGGCAAACTTTTGTTTGCCCTTTTTTGTTTTCGTACATTAATCATATGCAAATGTACTTTTAATTAGATTAGTTAATGTAACCTAAAGCTTTAAGCTGAGCAGTCATTTCCGCAAGCATTTCTTCCATTTGCTTACCCCACTCGTCAGCACCAACTACACTAGTGTCATCAAGACCAATTTCTGTTAAGAAATTTTTGTAATAGTTGTGACTCATTGCTTTAAGCATTCCAGCTTCTAATTGTTTTACTCTGTCTGCTGGAGCACCTTTTTTAGTTACAAATCCTCTAACAGTAGATAAAGAAACAGGTATTCCTAATTCTTTAGCTGTTGGAGAGTCTCCAATTTTAGCCATTCTTTCGTTTGCAAGTACAACTGATACACAAAGTTTACCTTCATTAATTTCAGTTAAAGCTTCACCTAAGTTTAAAACACCCACATCAATATCTCCTTTGATTAGGTTAGTTTTAATTGGTGCAACACCTTTGTAAGCAACGATAGTTGGATCTTTTAATCCACCTTTTTTTGTAAATGCAATTGCACTAACATCATCAATACCACCAGTGTGAGTAGTTCCATACTTTAGTGATTTTGATTTTTGTGTGCTAATAAATTTTTTAGCATCTTTGATATCGTTTTTACAATTTACAACAAATAATTGAGGATCATCAGTTCCTCTAGCAAGTGGTTGCATATCACTTAACTTAACTTTAGTTTTACCTAAAGCCATAGATACAGCATGACCTGTTGTCCAAGTTAAAGTGTGGTTACCATCTGCAGGTAAAGACATCATGTAATCCATAGATGCTGCTCCACCACCGCCTTTTTTGTTTACTAATTGCATATCCTGCTTAAGAACTCTTCTTGCTCTTAATAACATCATTCTAGTAGTAACGTCAGTTCCACCACCAAAACCTGCGTGAGTAATTGCTTGTATTGGATGACCGTCAGCTTTAGCCGATGTGATCATTAATGGAAGAGCTACAACAAAAAATTCAGTTACTAGAAAAGCAGCTGCTAAAAATAGTTTAAAGCTTTTTTTCATTATTTCCCTCTTTAGTTAATTTATATTTAATAATTTAAACATAATCTGATACAAGACGTAAAGAAAAAAATGGCTCAAAACAAATCTAACATTGCTTTACTACTAGGTGATCCCGCAGGCATCGGTCCAGAATTAATTTCAAAACTTTTAAATGATGAAATGACTAAAAAAGCAAACATCGTCATCATTGGTGAAAAACACGTATTTGAAAACGGAAATAGTATTACAGGAATTTCACATAATATAGATGTTGTTGAAAATTTTGATGAAATTGATTTTAATAAAGCAAATAGATTTCTATTAGATATTTCTAAAGGAAAAAATCATAAATATAAATTAGCTGAACCATCAAAAGAATCCGGTGAGAGTGTATTGGAGGCTTTAGATTTAGCTTTAACCCTTGCTAAAGAAAAAAAAATAGACGCTATTAATTTTGCGCCAATGAATAAAACAAGTTTAAAACTTGGAGGAAATAAACACTCAGATGAATTGCAATTAATGGCTGAAAAACTTGACGTAAATAGTTTCTGTTGTGAGTTTAATGTTATAGATAATTTTTGGACAGCAAGAGTAACATCTCATATTCCTATTAAAGAAGTGGCTCAACATATTACAAAAGAAAATATAATGAAGCCGATAAAATTAATTAATGAAGTTATGGAGCTAAACGGTGTGAAGAAACCTCGAATTGCTATTCAAGCACTTAATCCCCATGCGGAGTTTGGTACAGAAGAAAAAGATGAAATAATTCCTGCGATTGAGGAAGCAAAAAAACTTGGTTACAATGTTGATGGTCCGTTACCATGTGATACATCATTCGTAGTAGCTTACAAAAATAAAAATCATGATTGTATGGTAGGCATGTATCATGATGCACTTCAATCTGGTCTTAAAGCATTTGGTTTTGATAGAGGGGTAACAGTTCAAGGTGGATTAACTGTACCAGTCACAACTACTGCTCATGGTTCTGCATTTGCTATTGCGGGAAAAAATAAGGCAAACTTAGCACCAATTTTAAATTCATTTAAGATTGCATTATCAATGGCTGAAAACAAAAATAAATCAATAAACTAAAAACTCAATTTTTATTAATTTAATATTTTTTTGATTTCTTTAAGAGTGAAAGGTTTTGGTTTTTTACAGCTTGTTTTAATTAATTGTGTTTTATTAGTTTTACAAGCTTTCATTGTAGATTGAATAATATCTAAAACATGTAAAGATAATTCTCCATTACATTTGTTTATTTTTTTTTTTTCAATTGAATAAGCCATTTCCGCCAGACCTGCTCCTCTATAATTTGCATTAGTTGGTGACTCGTTTGCCCTAGAACTTTGTGTTCTAATATTAATTTTTCCTAATGGCATTTTATTAGTTTTGTATTCTTTCCAAGGATCCCCTAACTTTTTACAAATATAAACTGAACCTCCAAACATATTTGGATCTGGTACAATCATAGAGCCTTTATCTCCATATAGCTCAATATGATTTCTTTGATGAGCGATTACATCAAACGACAAAGTTAATCTAATAATTGTTCCGTTCTCAAATGTAATGGTTGATAAATATGTTGTTGAACACTCAACTTTGAATGTTTTATTTTTTCTTGGGCCTATTCCAATAGTTCTTCTTTTAACTCCATTAACTATGCTTCCAGTAACTTTTTTTGCTGGTCCTAATAAATTCACTAAAGCTGTTAAATAATAAGGACCCATGTCAATTACTGGGCCACCTTCTTTTTTTGAAAACCATGGTTCAGGGTTTGGATGATAAGATTGTACTCCAGGAAAAGCAAAAATGGCATTACCTAATTTTATTTTTCCAATTATTTTTTTATCTACCAATTCTTTTGATTTCTGAATACCGCCACCTAAAAATGTATCTGGTGCATTACCAATATAAAGTTTTTTCTTTTTAGCTATTTTAAGTAGATCTTTTCCATCTTTAAAATTAATAGCTAATGGTTTTTCTGAATAAACATGTTTATTATTTAGTAAAGCTTGCTTTGCAACTTGATAATGCACTTTAGGAATGGTTAAATTTAAAATTATTTCAACCTCTTTATCTTTTAATAAATCTCTTACACTTAAAGCTTGGATTTTATAAATCTTCGCACACTTAAGAGCGTTGTTATGATTGATATCTGCACACTTTACAATTTTGATATTATTAAAATATTTTTCAGCTCTAAAATAAGTTTCAGAAATATGACCACACCCTATGAGACCAACTTTAAATACTTTGTTCATACAGGTTTATACACCTTGTCTTTGTTTGCCTTTTCCTTCTTTGTAAAGTTTTAAAGCTTCTTCGTTTTCTTTAGTAGTCGGAATTTCTAGTGTAGGGCTATCCCAAAAAGCTGATCCCTCAACCCATTTGTAAGCATGGGTTTTTATCGAAATAACGTATGTTACATCGGATGCTTTTGCTCTCTTAAATGCAGCTTCAAGATCTGAAATTGAATTAACATGTTCAGATTTAGCTCCCATACTTTCTGCATGTTTTGCAAAATCAACATCAACTAGTCCAGGAGTATTAGAGCTCTTTAATAAATTATTATATTCTTTACCACCTTTAAATAATTGAAGTCGATTGATAACTGCAAACCCACCGTTATCACAAACTATAATTATTAATTTATTTTTTGTAATAACTGATGAATATATATCTGTGTTATTTAAAAGATAAGAGCCATCTCCTACAAAAGAAATTACTTCTTTATCTGGATTAGCCATTTTTATTCCAAGCGCTCCAGAAATTTCATAACTCATACAACTAAAGCCCCACTCTGTTTCATGAGTATTTAATTCTCTAGGCCTCCAAACTTGAACAACTTCACCAACTAAACCTCCTGCTGCAGTAACAGCAATATCTGTTGGGTCAGAGTTTCTGTAAATTGCACCAATTACCTGAACATAACTTGGAACTTCTTGATTTGTTGGCGCGCTCTCTTTATCTATATGTTCATTCCATGATTTGAGTTCAGTTAGAGATTTTTTATTCCATTCTTCTCCAGCTTTCCAACTACCTAGTGCTTGTGAAAGCTCTGTTAATGAAACTTTAGCATCTCCAATGACCGCTCGCGCTAAATGTTTGTTAGCATCAAATCTTGATACATTTATTGAAACCAGTTTAAAATTTTCGTTTTCAAAATTTGCCCATGATCCAGTTGTAAAATCTGCAAGTTTGGTTCCAACTGCAATTGCTAAATCTGTTTCTTTTGCTAATGTATTTGTATTTTTTCCACCTAAACCACCAATCTGACCAGCAAAATGAGAATGGTCCCTTTTCATTGTAGAATATCCCATTACTGTTTGAGTAACTGGTATGTTGTGTTTAATTGCAAATTGACTTAACTCATCCATTGCATCTGAGTAAAAAACTCCACCACCAGAAATTATAATTGGATTTTTTGATGACTTAATTTTTTCTGCTGCCTCTTTAATTTGAAATTCATCTGGTCTTGGTCTTCTAATCGCGTGGACTCTTTCATTGAAAAATTCTTCAGGGTAATCAAAAGTTTGTCCTTGTATATCTTGACTTAAAGCGATACATGCAGGACCACAATCTGCAGGATCTAACATAGTTTGAACTGCCGCTGGAAATGATTGAATAATCTGCTCTGGTCTGGTTATTCGATCAAAATATCTTGTTACAGGTTTAAACGCATCATTAGCTGTAATACCAGGATTATTAAAATGCTCAACTTGTTGCAATACTGGATCTGGCATTCTATTTGCATAAGTGTCTCCAGGTAAAAATAAAATTGGTAATCTGTTACTCATAGCAACTGCAGCAGCTGTAACCATATTTGTTGCCCCAGGTCCAACAGAAGATGTTGCTACAAAAATTTGTTGTCTTCTTTTTGCTCTAGCATAGCCAATTCCTGTAAGTGCCATATTTTGTTCGTGATGCCCTCTATATGTTGGAAGATCTTTTTTATTTTCCTCTAGTGCCTGACCTAAACATGCTACATTTCCATGTCCAAAAATTCCGAAGACACCTGGAAATAAAGGTTCTTTTTTACCGTTAATTAATATTTTCTGAGAAATTAAATATTTAACTATCGCATGAGCACATGTGAGGGTAATTTTTTTCATAAATATGTTTATCTTTTAATATGTATAATGTTTATATATAATTCTATTTATAAATTAAAAAACCTAATTAAGTAAACTTAAAAATAAATTCTATGTACGAAAAATTTGGACAATTCATTGACGGTAAATGGCAACAAGCTGAAAAAAAAGAAACTTACGACGTAATCAACCCTGCAACAGAAGAAGTAATTGGAAAAGCATCAAAAGCTTCATCTATTGAAGTACAAAAAGCATTAAAGTCTGCAGAAAAAGGTTTGGAAGTTTGGAAAAACACTGCGCCTTGGCAAAGAGCATATGTGCTTAGAAAAATTGCAGACATGATGAGAGAGAAAAAAGATGTTATTGCAAAATGGTTAACTCTTGAAGTTGGAAAACCTCTTGCGGAAGCAGTTGGTGAAGTTGGTGGTGGAGCTGATATTTTTGAGTGGAATGCTGAAGAAACAAAAAGAATTTATGGTCAAACTCAACAAAGTAGATTTCCAGATACAAGGGTTCATGTTTATTATCAACCAGTTGGAGTTGTTGCAGCTTTAGTTCCTTGGAATTTCCCAATAGTTTTAGCATCTAGAAAAATTTCTACTGCTCTAGCTGCAGGATGTTCTGTAATTTGTAAGCCAGACGTAATTACCCCTGGTGCTGTAATGGAATTAGTAAACATTTGTAAAGAAGCTGGCGTGCCTGATGGTGTTGTAAGTCTTTTGTCAGGTGATCCTGCTGAAATATCAAATGAATTAATGGAATCTGATATAATTAAAAAAGTATCAGTTACTGGATCTACTAGAGTTGGTAAAATTATTTTAAAAAAAGCAGCTGATAAAGTTCAAAGAGTTACTATGGAGCTTAGCGGACATTCACCTTTTATTGTATGTGAAGATGTAGATATGAACAAAGTAGCTGATATAGCAATAACTGGTAAATTTAGAAATAACGGTCAAGTCTGTATTTCACCTAATAGATTTTATATCCAAGAAAATAGAAAAGAAGATTTTGTTAATGCTTTTATTGAAAGGGCAAAAAAATTAAAAATTGGAAACGGTATGGATGAAGGTGTGGATCTTGGACCTTTAACTACTGCTAAGAGATTAGAAGAAATAGAAAAGTTGGTTGAAACAACTAAAAAAGAAGGAGCTAAAGTATTGATGGGTGGACAAAGACCTTCTGGTTTTAATAAAGGATATTATTACGAACCAACTGTTTTTGATGATGTAAAAGATAATTTTACAATAATGAAGGAAGAACCTTTTGGTCCACTAGTTCCAATATTAACTTTTAAAACCTTTGATGAAGTAATTGAAAGAGCAAATGATAACGACTTAGGTTTATGCAGTTACCTTTATACAAATTCTATGGATAAAGCTCATATTGGATCTGAAAAACTAGAGTCTGGTTGTGTTGCAGTTAATACTGGAGTTGTTGCTATTGCTGAAGCACCTTTTGGAGGAATAAAACAAACTGGTTATGGTCGTGAAGGTGGATCAGGTGCTATCAAAGATTATCTAAATGTGAAATATACTCACATGGGCTTAAAAATCTAAAAATGAGAAAAAATAAAGTTAAAGAAATGATGAAAGCGGGGAAACCTGTTATCAATGGTTGGCTTCAAATACCTAGTACCGTTTCAGCAGAAGTAATGGCTCACCAAGGATGGGATTCTCTGACAATTGATATGCAGCATGGTTTAGTTGATTACACTAATGCACTCCCAATGCTTCAAACAATTTCAACAACAGATGTAACCCCTTTGGCTAGAGTAAACTGGAATGAACCAGGTCAAATAATGAAAATTCTAGATGCGGGTTGTTATGGAATTATATGTCCAATGGTAAGTAATAAAGAAGAAGCAGAAAGATTTGTTCAAGCTTGCATGTACCCTCCTCATGGTTATAGAAGTTTTGGTCCTGTCAGGGGGTTAATCTATGGAGGTTCAGATTATGCAAAACATGCAAATGATGAAATGCTTAAACTAGCAATGATAGAAACAAAAGAATCTTTAGAAAAGCTAGATGAAATTATGTCAACACCAGGCGTTGATGGAATTTATATTGGACCAGCTGATTTAAGTTTAGCAATAGGTGAAGAGCCTGGTTTTGATAGAGCAGAAAACACAAAGGCTTATTCGGAAATATTAAGAATATTAGAGCACGCAAAGAAGAACAATATATTTGCAGGTATTCATAATGGTACACCTGAATATGCACAAAAAATGATAGGTAAAGGTTTTAATTTTGTAACTATTGGAGCTGATCAGAGAGCTTTAAGTGCTGGTGCAAAAGCAGTTGTAGAAAAAATGAAAGGTTCTTCAAAAAAAGAAGAGTCTAAAGCTTATTAATCTAGTTGATTTATAAATTCTTCAAATTGTTTTTTTTCTAAATTTGAAGATTGTTTCTTTCCTGGAAATTTTCCATTCATTGAATCTTTTTTAAAAGCCTTAAGAGCTTTTACTCTTTCTAGTTTTATTTCATTTCTAAGTTTCAATAAATTTCCATACGCTTTTGAATGTCTTGGGGGATTTTCTGTATCGCCACAGATATCTTCCATAAATAAATACATTACATCAGCGTTTTTACCTGAACCTAATGAAACAGTAACTATATCTGTACGCTTTGAAATTTCACCCATTACATTTTCAGGTATTACTTCACACTCAGCCGAAAAAGCACCTGCATCTTCTAATCTTTTAAATTTTTGAAAAAGTTCGTACGCTTCATCAGCAGTTTTACCCACAGCTCTTAAGCCACCAATCCAAGTAGATTTTCTTGGAACTAAACCTAAATGCCCCATTACTGGAACATCTTCTTTAGCCAGCATTTCAACTATATCCATACTTCTTGGAGTCATGACTGCGTCCGCACCATTCTCCAATGCTTTAAAAGCTCCACGCATAACATCCTCTGCAGTTACAAACTCATTTAAAACTAAAGCAGCTGTTAAAAATAAATTTTTTGAACCTTCTCTTACAGGAATTACATTTTTTGCATTTGATATAATCATATCGAATCCTGCCTTTTCAGCTGCCTCGGCTTCTTCAACACTATTCGCTGTAACTTGTGTAAATTTTCTTTTTCCTTTTGCTGCTTTTAAATCCCCAACAGTCAAAGTTCGTTTTGCCGGTTTAGCAGCCCAAGTATAGATATTCTTCATTATTTAACACCTTTATAAAGAATATCTCTCCTATCAATAAATTCCTCGAAGGTTTTAATGGTAATTACTGATGGTAATATAAATATAGATCTTTTATCTCGCTCATTTCTTATAATTCTAAAATAACCTTTTTTTATTGCAGTATCGATATAAACATTTGAGGTTAAATATGATTTCTCTATCACTTTAAGTAATTGATTTTTTGTAATTGATTTATTTTTGTAATAAGCAAGCATCACCATATGCAACATTATCCAATGTTGTGGGGTTAAAGAAAACCAATTCAATAACTCGTTAGCTAATCTTCCTTCAAAATCTCCAAGTGATATTTCTGCTAATTGAATTCTTTTTTGAGTAAGTTTTGGAATTTTTTTTTGTTCTTCAAAGTGCTTAGGATACTTGAACTGTCTTTTCATTTAAATAAATTTAAACTCATTGAGTTTTCTATTCAATACTATTTTTACTTAATAGTTCTTTATAAATGTTATTTACTCTATGTACTTCAGTAGCAGTATTAAAATAACCTTCATATTCTATTTCTTCAGGTGTGACATCAAAATGATAATGTCCAGCGTCTTTATCATGTTCATAAGAATGAAAGTGAGTATGTTCACCAGACTCTCTTAAATTTAACTCCCCTCCTGTAGGATCTCCAGTCCAAAGAACTGTATAACACTGTAACTTTGGACCAACAGGTTCATAAAATTGAAGAAAATCTTTTACACACTTCATTTGTTTTGGATCATAGTATTCATGTTTGATATCTTTATAATCTGGTTGAACATGAGATCTTACTTTTCCCTCTAGAATTCTAAATACACCTGCAAGAGCAATCTGTTCATTTGCTTTAAGATTTAAATTATTTGACAATGAAGACCTCATTGCTTGTGGCAATGAACCTTGATCTCCTGATCTTCCTTTGATTTTTATTTTAATTACTTTTCCTTGTTTACCATCGGTATAATAAATGTTTCCAAGTCCACCATGTTTTCTTGCGCTATATTTTTCAACGATACATTTTTTATCAGGACTTACTCTTGCAATTATAGATCTAGACTCATTAGTAATTAAATTTTCATTAATTACTAATTCACCACAGTGACCATCCAAACACGACATTGCACCAGATCCTGCGCCTAAAGCATAAGATTTTTCTGATCCGATCATTTTTGAAATTTCTTCATAATCAAATTCTGCACCAATAAAATTAGGATCATGCATGTATGGCTCACCACCAACATCTATAATTTTTTGGTTACCGCTTATTCCTTCAGATGGACAATCCCATTCACGAAGATTAGGACAAACTACAACTTCTACTTCAACATTTTTAAAATTTTCTGAAAGTCCTTTTTTTAATGCACTCGCTATATCTTCAAGTGAATGATTTGTGAAAGTTCCTTTTTCTATTTTTAATTGCATAATGTTAATAGGCTATAATTTATTTTGCATATTGTCTATAGATAATATATATAATTTCTATACATAAATAATTTTAAAAAGGTAACGATGATAAATAAAGATTTAAAAGTAGCAGTATTAGGTGCAGGTGCAATGGGATGTCTGTTTGGAGGGTTGCTAGCTGAAAAAGGTTTAAATGTAACTTTAATTGATGTTTGGAAAGAACATGTTGATGCGATTAATAAAGATGGTTTAAAAATGGATGGTCATGGAGGAGATCGTATAATTAAAGTTAATGCTACTTCAGATCCATCATCGTTAGATAAAATGGATGCAGTCATTGTTATGTGTAAAGCAACTGCATTAGAACCAGCATTAAAAAGTATTAAAAATATTATTGGTGAAAAAACAGTCTTCATGTCATTTCAAAATGGGATTGGTCATGAGGCAATAATTCAAAGTATCGTTGGAAATGAAAAGGTAATCGGTGGAACAACGACGCAAGCTTCAAATATTTTAGGACCAGGTCATATAATGAACCATGGCGCATTACCTTCATGGATTGGAGAATATGAAGGAGGAATAACAAAGAGAATTACAGAAATAGCTGATACTTTTACTGCACATAATCTTGAAATGATTGCAGCTGAAGATGTAAAAAAAAGAAAATGGATGAAGCTTTTTGCTCTAACAGCAATAGGTCCTCTTTCAGCTATATTTGATCTACATCACACTGATCTTTACGTAAATAATAAGGCTAATGATGTTTCAAGAGGACTTGGTAAAGAAATCATTTTAGAGACAAGAGAAGTGGCACTTGCTGATGGAGTTAATGTTTCTGAAGATGAATGTCTATTTATGTTCAATAAAATTGTAGATTCTATGCAAACTAACAAATCTTCAATGGCTTTTGATGTTCAGTACAAAAGAAAAACTGAAATTGATTTTATTAGTGGAGCGGTTTCTAAAATAGGAAAAAAACATGGAGTAAAAACACCTTTAAATGACCTGATGTATAAAATGATTAAGGTTAAAGAAGGTATGTATAGTTAATGCTTAAAATCAATCGATTAAAAAAAATTAAAAGTAATTTTCCTGTATTGGTTGGAGATAAAGTTGTTGAGAAAAATACTTGTAATTTATTAATTGATGAGATTAGTAAATCTAAAGCCTTTGACGACATGATTATGGGTGGTCGAAGCAGAATTAACAAAGGCTCAAAAAATTTTAATAACTATATTAAATCTTCAAATAATTCTGCAAAACTATTTAAACTTTTTAATAGCAAAACTTTTTATAAAAAAATTGAAACTCTTTTTTCTAAAAATTTTAAAGATGGATCTTGGACAAACACTCACAAACCAAAAATATTTAATCAAAAAAAATTTACTATTAAAAAGAAACTAAATTCAAGCGAATTAAAAAAATTGTTAGGAAATAATTACACTAACCCAAAAGTTAATTTAGATATTGATTTTTCAGTTTCTAAAGGAGGATATAGATTACGTCCTCATAGAGATGATATAACTAGATTATATAATTTCTTAATTTACCTGACAGATATTCCAAAAAAAAATGGAGGATCACTTACAATTTATAGAAAAAAATCTAAGAAAAATTTAAGAAAAAGTTTCAGAAGATTTCCAAAAATAGGTGAACTGGAAGTAGTCAAAGCTTTCACCCCAAAGAAAGGAACTGTTGTTTTTTTCCAATCTACTCCAAACTCCTATCATGGAGTTAAGCGCTTTGTAGAAAAAAACTGTCCAAAGCGTTTTTTTATTTATGGAAGTTATGCATTAAATAAACCAGTTATATGGAATTACAAAGGTATCTCATATTATCCTCACATAATTAGTACCAAAAAAAGAATGTTAACCTCTTTTCATGATGCGAACTATTTAACCACAGCACCAAAACATTGAAATATTGTGAATGATAAAATAAATTTTAATGATGACAAATAGTCTTCAAAAAAAATTATATGAGAATGGGTACTTGATTATTAAAAATGTACTTAACTTTAGAAGAGACTTAAAACCAATTCTTAATGATATGGAATTTGTTATGGATTGTCTCATCCAAAAATATGCAAAAAAGAGAGACGTAAAAAAAGTTCTTAATTTCGATTTTAAAAAAAAATACTCTTATATTTCTAAACTTAATATTAATGATTTGGATCAATATTTTAATACTCGATTACCAAGAGACCACGTAAAAAAAGATAGTGATTATTTTGCTACTCAATCATTATGGAATTTAATTACTAATAAAAATATTCTGGATGTTGTAGAAAATATTTTGGGCAAAGAAATAATGTCTAACCCTGTTCAAAATACTAGAATTAAACAGCCCGAAAAAAAATTACCAAAAGGTTCAATTCATGATGGTCTAAGCGGAAGAACGCCTTGGCATCAGGATGCGGCTGTATTAAATACAAAAGGACAAAAATTAACTGACATGGTTACTGTATGGATTCCTTTTACTAAAACTACAAAAAAAAATGGATGTATGATTACTGTTAAAAAAATCAATAAAATAGGATTACTAAATCACGTTTCAGGATACAGGGGACAAGTAGAACTAAAAAATAGTGAATTGTTAGATGATATGAAACATATTTATTTAGAGGCTAACATTGGTGATGTGATACTTCTGCACAAACATTCAATACACTGTTCTTTACCAAATAGATCAAATGATTTTAGAATAAGTGCTGATCTTAGATATAATGTTGCTGGACAGCCATCAGGACGAGAGCCCCTTCCCAATTTTTACGTTAGAAGTAAAAATAAAAAAAATCTTAAAATTAAAAATTTTAAACAATGGCTAGCTCTCTGGGAAAAAGCTAAAGAAAAATGTATTCCAAGAAAATTTGCTTTTAAATATCCTCTGCCTACTTTCAAAAATAATAAAAGAGATTTATCTAATTTAATTTAATAATTAATATTTTATAAAACTTATATTTGTGTATAAGTGCTTATGAAAAAAATATTAGTAATCCAACCTATACATGAAGCTGGGATAGAGCTTATAAAAAATAATCCAGATTACGAATTTGAGGTTATAGAAAATACAGATAACGAATTTCTTAAAACAAAAATAAAAGATTGTGATGGCGTTTCAATTAGAACTGCAAAACTAGCTGGAGAAGTAATTGATAGTGCAAATAAACTTAAAATTATTTCAAGACATGGTGTTGGTTATGACAATATAGACTTAAAAAGCACAAAAAAAAATGACATTACTCTTGCAATTACAGCAACCGCAAATGCAGTGGCTGTAGCTGAGCATGTAATGTTTATGCTGCTAAATATTTCCAAAAAAGGAAATATGTACGATGAAACTGTTAAAAGTGGTAAATTCAATGACCGAAATAAATTACCCAAAACTGTTGAATTGTGGAATAAAAATATATTGATTGCTGGATTTGGTCGTATTGGACAGGCTTTAATAAAAAGATGTCAGGGATTTGAAATGAAAGTTTTTGTGTATGATCCTTTTGTGTCCAAAGAAATAATTGAAAAGCATGGTGGTACAAAAGTAGATAGTTTAGAAGAAGCTTCAAAAAACATGGATGCTATATCTCTTCATGTGCCTCTTAATGAAAAAACAAAGAATATTATCAATTACAACTTGCTGAAAAATATGAAAAAAAATTGCATTATAATTAATGCTGCAAGAGGTGGAGTTATAAATGAAATTGATCTAAATAAAGCTTTAAATGAAAATTTAATTCTTGGAGCTGGTTTAGACGTTTTTGAGATCGAGCCACCTGATCCAAATAATCCTTTATTAAAAAATAATAAAGTATTTTTAAGTCCACATACTGCTGCGTTCACAGAGGAATGCATGACAAGAATGGGTAAAGAAACAATCCAAAATATTATTGATTTTTTTGACAAAAAGTTGGAAAAATCAAAGACTGTAAAATTATAAAATGAAAATTAATTTCAAAAATTTTGGTTTTTTAGAATTTTTAGTATCAGCATCTGCAATCTTTGTAGTTGGTATGTTAATTTGGACGGCAAGTACTAGACCTGCAGTTGAAGCTAAAGCTAATTTAGTAAAAGAAAATCATAACAAAGTCGTTGATCTAATTAATGATGAAATTAACAAATGTGGTAATAACGATGAAGGTAAATTCACTGTTTGGGGTGATCCATGTAATGGTGAATGGATAGCTGATAAAGTTGTTAATTATATCAATGAAAATTTAAAAATTGAAAATCCATTTTCTGATGACTCAAAAGTAAAAACTGATCCTGATCCAAGAATAAAAGCTGAAGGTAAAGCTGGTCAAGCCGTTGAAATGGGAGTGATCTTTGTAATGTCTTCGAATTTTTTACCTGATCCAGGTTCAGAGTGGATTGTTGGTACTTGTTTTAAATCACCTTGTGTTGCAGCAGGAAACAACGAACTTACTTCTATTTATAGATAATCAATTTTTAAAAATCTCTATATTACTGCTATTTAAGGTTTCAGTTAAATATTTATAACCAATCTTTGCATATTCAAAAGGATTTGCTTTTGCTGGATCTTGCTCAGCTTCAACTACCAACCAACCTGAATAATTTTTTTCTTTTAATACATCAAATAGTGGCTTGTAATCAATACAGCCGTCTCCAGGTACTGTAAAAGCACCCTCTAAAAATGCTCCTCTAAAACTTAAATCTTCTTTCAAAGATTTTTCTAAAACATTTTTTCTAATATCTTTGCAGTGCATATGAATAAGTCTTTCACTGAAATCTTTTAATATTTTTAGAGAATTACCCTGAGCAAACAACATATGGCCAGTATCTAAAGTAAGTTTAACACTGTCATCAGTATTTTCTAACAATCTTATGGTATCTTCCTCAGTTTCTATAACTGTTCCCATGTGATGATGGTAAGCAAGAGGCATTCCTTCATCTTCTAAATATTTTCCCATTTCAGAAATTTTTGAATAGTACTCTTTAGCTTCATCAAGATCCATTTTTGGTCTTGTGGAAAGTCTTCTGTTTGGATCTCCTTGGATCGATCCTGAAACTTCAGCAAAAACCATACAAGGTGAATTGCAATCTTTAAATAATTTTAGCTGATCTTGAATTAAATTTTTTTCCTCTGTAATACTATTTTTTCTTAAGTTTGCTCCATACCAACCTGAGCAAAGATTTAAATTAAACTCTTTTAATTTAGGTATTAACTCCTCAGATGTTTTGGGAAATTTTCCTCCAGACTCAATTCCAATAAAACCTGCCTTACTTGCTTCTGACAAGCATTGTTCTAAAGAAGTATCACCTCCTAATTCTGGCATGTCATCATTACTCCATGCAATCGGCGCTATTCCTAATTTTACTGACATAAATAAGTCTTATATATATAAGTTTTAAAAATGAAATCTAAAAAATTAAAACTAGGTATCATTGGAGGTGGACCTAATTCCTGGATTGGTCACGTGCACAGAATTTCATCAAGGTTTGATGACAAATATGAAATTGTAGCAGGAGTTTTTTCAAGAGATTCAAAACAATCAACTTCGTTTGGAAAAAGCATCGGTGTGAGTGAAGATAGATGTTATTCAAATTATTTAACCATGGCCAACAAAGAAAGTCTTCGAAAAGATAAAATTGATGTTGTGTCAATAATGACACCGCCAGGAAGTCATCAAATTATTGCTGAAAAGTTTATCGATAAAAACATTCATATAATTTCTGATAAACCTTTTGCCGCTGATCTGAAACAAGCAAAAAGTTTATTTAATAAAATAAAAAAAAATAAAAAAATTAAATATGCTCTAACACATAATTATTCAGCCTACCCCATGGTTCGAGAAGCCAAAGTATTAATTGAAAAAGGAAAAATTGGCAAAGTAGAAGATATTAATTTTGAGTATGTTCAAGACTGGAGTGAAGGAAAAACAATAAATAAAAAAAACTCTAGAAAAATGTTTCGTTGGAAACTTGATAAAAAAATTGTAGGCGTCTCTACAGTTTTAAACGAACTTGGGTCTCATGCTTGTCACCTTGCCGGTTATATGTCTGGATTAAAAACAAAAAAAGTTTTTGCTGATATCACTCAAGTATCAAAAATAGTTAAAATGGATAACAACGCTAAAGTATTAATTGAATTTGATAATGGTGCTAAAGGAATGTTTTGGACAAGTTGTACTGCAAGAGGTGGAGTTTATGGTTTAAGAATAAGAATTTTTGGATCTAAAGGAAGTTTAGAATGGGTACAAAATGATCCAACTTATTTAAAATATAATCCATCAAAAGGAGCTGTCAGAATATTAGAAAGAGGATTTCATGACGCAAGTTTTTCAAAAAAATTTTCTAGAATAAAATTTGGTCATCCTGAAGGTTATTTGGATGCTTTTTCTAACATTTATAGAGAGTTTGCTGAGTCATTAAAATCAAAAAAAAGAGTTTTTTATCCTAATGAAGATGATGGATATGAAACTGCTAAATTTATTCATGCATGTAAAAAATCTAGTAAATCAAAAAAATGGGTTAAACTATGATTAACGTTGCGTTAATTGGTCTTGGAAGAATTGGTCAAATGCATGCTGAGAACTTATTTTCTCATAAAAGTTTTAAATTAAAATATACTTTTGATATCGATACAAAACTTAATCAAAAATTATCGAAAAAATTTAACTCAACATCTATTAACAATCCTCAAATTGCTTTCAAAGATAAAAATATAGATCTAATATTTATTGCCTCAAGTACACCAACGCATATCAAATTAATTGAGGAAGCAGCTAAATACAAAAAGGTAATTTTTTGTGAAAAACCTTTAGATTTAAATATTGATAAAGTTAACAAATGCCTAAGAAAAATAAAAAAACTAAATCCAAAAATACAGTTAGGATTTAATAGAAGGTATGACCCGGGTCATAGTTCGTTAAAAAAAGAGCTTCAAAAAGGAAAAATAGGACGGCTAGAAAAAATTATAATAACAAGTAGAGATCCTGCCCCTCCTCCTTTAAGTTATTTAAAAGTTTCGGGAGGTATATTTAAAGACATGATGATACATGACTTTGATTTAGCTAGATTTTATTTGGAAAAAGATGAGATAGAGTCAATTTATTCAACAGGAAGCAATATTTCTGACAAAAAATTTGATAAAATTAAAGATTATGAGCTTGCCTCATGCATTTTAAGATCAAAAAAAGGTGTGCAATGTATAATTGCTAATTCAAGACATTGTAGTTTTGGCTATGATCAAAGAGTAGAGTTGTTTGGATCTAAAGGAATGTTGATTTCTGGAAATAAAAAAGAAAACGAGACGGAAATATTTACCAAAAATAACACTTCTCAAAAAAAACCTCTTCTTAATTTTTTTATTGATAGATATGTTGATGCATACAAGCTTCAACTGGATGAACTGGCTAGATATACAATTAAGAAAAACAAACCCATATCTAGTTTTGAAGATGGAAGAAGAGCTCTTATCATCGCTAATGCTGCATCAAGTTCTTTGAAACAAAAAAAACAAATTAAAATAAAATTTTAATACAACTAATAATAGAAAATCTACAATAATTATAAACTGTGTATAAAACCTATACATTTTAAAGTTGTCATCTTTACAACCTAGTTTTTTTTATGTTAACGTCCGCGCATTAAAAGTTAACTTTTATTTAAACGAGAGGAAAAAATAATGAAAACATTATATAAATCGTTATTAGCTTTTGTTGCTTGGGTTATGCTTTCAGTGTCTGCTTTAGCGGTAGATGTGATCGTTGTATCTCACGGACAAGCTAACGACCCGTTTTGGTCTGTTGCTAAGAATGGTGTAGATAAAGGATGTGCAGATATGGGAATATCTTGCAAGTACACTGCACCTGCTACTTTCGACATGGTTGAAATGGCTAAATTAATTGACAACGCAGTTTCACAAAAACCAAAAGGTATTGTGATTACTCTTCCAGATGCTGCTGCTTTAGGAAAATCTGTTAAAGCTGCTATTGCTGCTGGTATTCCAGTAATTTCAATGAACTCTGGTTCAGATGACTTTGCTTCACTAGGTATCAGTGCTCACGTTGGACAAACTGAGTTTGAAGCTGGTGTAGGTGGCGGACAAAAAATGAAAGCTGCTGGTGGTAAAAAAGCACTATGTGTTAACCACGAAGTTGGAAACGTTGCGCTAGATAGAAGATGTGCTGGATTCAAAAAAGGTTTTGGTGGATCAGTTGACATCTTAGGAACTTCTAATGACCCAACAGAAATTCAAAAAGCTGTTGCTGCTAAATTAGGTGGTGGATATGATACTATCCTAACTTTAGGTGCTGGTCTTGCAGGTGAAGCTGCTCTTAAAGCTTTAGAAGCTGCAGGAAAAGTTGGTTCTGTTAAACTTGGTACATTCGATATGTCACCAGGAATGTTAAAAGCTGCTGCTGCAGGTAAAGTAGAGTTTTTAATTGACCAACAACAATACCTACAAGGTTACTTACCAATAGCAATTTTTGGTCAGTACATGAGATATGGAACTATGCCAGCTGGAGTAGTTATGACTGGTCCTGGTTTCGTAACTCCTGATAATGCAGCTAAAGTAATTAAGTGGGCAGCTCAAGGTTACAGATAAAAAATACTTTAAAAGGCCTAGCTAACTTTTAGTTAGGCCTTTTTTCTAAACAAAATTCAAATTAATGTCAGATAAAGCTAAAAGTATCGCATCAAAAAAAACTTCTGGTCAAGACGAAAGACTTAAAGAAGTATCAAAACTAAGATTACTTTTAAATAGACCTGAATTAGGCGCTGTTGGTGGTGCAATTTTAGTATTTATATTTTTTGGGATAGTTGCAGGTGATACTGGCATGTTCAGTGCTTACGGAACTCTAAACTTTTTAGATGTTTCCGCAAATTTAGGAATAATTGCAATTGCAGCAGCGATGCTAATGATTGGTGGTGAATTTGATTTATCAATTGGATCAATGATTGGTTTTGCAGGAATTTGTATAGCAATACCTGCAATTTATTGGGGTTGGCCTTTATGGATAAGTATTATTTTTGCTTTTGCTATGGCAGTACTAGTTGGTTATTTCAATGGTATCCTTGTTGTTAGAACAGGACTTCCATCTTTTATAGTAACTCTTGCAATGTTGTTTATTTTAAGAGGAGCAACATTAGCAATTACAAGATTAATTACAGGAAGAACACAAGTTCCAGGCTTAAGAGTTTTAATTGAGAATGATCCAATCGCGTGGATGTTTGCAACTGACACTTTCAAATGGTTGTTTACTTGGTTAGGTTCAATGAATTTAATCGCATTAAGAACTGATGGAACTCCATTAGCTACTGGCATTCCTCCTTCAGTAATATGGTTTATTGCAGCTACGCTTTTTGCAACATGGATATTGATGAAGACTAGATATGGGAACTGGATTTTTGCATCAGGAGGAGACAAGAATGGTGCAACAAATGTTGGTGTGCCTGTTGGAAGAGTTAAAATAAGTTTATTTATTGGGACAGCAGTTGCAGCAACTATTTTTGCAACTATTCAAGTTTTAGATGCTGGTTCTGCAGATACTATGAGAGGAAATTTAAAAGAATTAGAAGCAATTGCAGCAGCAGTCGTTGGTGGGTGCTTGTTAACCGGAGGGTATGGTTCCGCAATTGGTGCAGCTTTTGGTGCATTAATATTTGGAACTGTTTCGATGGGAATATTTTATACAGATGTTGATACTGATTGGTTTAAAGTTTTTTTAGGAGCAATGATGTTGATTGCTGTAGTATTTAATAATTACATTAGAAAACGAGTAACAGAGACAAAATAATGTCAGAAAATTTAATTGAATTTAACAACATTAGTAAATTTTTTGGAAAAGTGATTGCTCTTAAAGATGTCACTATGAAATTAAAAAAAGGTGAGATCATGTGTTTACTTGGTGACAATGGTGCTGGAAAATCTACATTAATAAAAACTTTAGCTGGTGTTCATAAACCTGATGAAGGTGAAATAGTAATCGAAGGTAAAAAAACTGTTTTTGACTCACCAAAAGATGCTTTGGATATGGGAATTGGAACAGTTTACCAAGACTTAGCTCTGGTTCCATTAATGAGTGTCACAAGAAACTTTTTTATGGGAAGAGAGCCATTAAAGGGACTACCTTTTTTAAAAACTTTCGATATTGAAAAGGCAAATCAAATTGCTGCTGAAAGAATGGGTCAAATTGGAATTGATGTAAGAGATCCTTCTCAAGCAGTTGGTACAATGTCTGGTGGTGAGAGACAATGTTTAGCTATATCAAGAGCTATATATTTTGGTGCAAAAGTTTTAGTTTTAGATGAACCAACTTCTGCACTTGGTGTTCATCAAGCATCAATGGTTTTAAAATATATTGTAAAAGCGGCTTCACAAGGTTTAGCTGTAATTTTAATTACGCATAATGTTCACCACGCATATCCTGTGGGAAATAGTTTTACTGTTCTTAATAGAGGTAAAAGCTTAGGAACTTTTAATAAAAAAGATATTAGCCGAGAAGAGCTATTAGGAATGATGGCTGGTGGAGAAGAGCTAGATAAACTTGAAGTTGAATTAAAAGAGATGGATAGACTAAGTAAAAATTAGTTAATAATTTTCAAACCATATTAATCCTAAATCATTTTTAACAAATGAGAATTTTGTTATAATTTAAATATAAAAAAGGAGGAATAATGAAGTTTGTTGTACTAGGTAAATACTCAACTCAAGGTCTTGCTGGTTTCGTTAAGAACCCTTCAGATAATAGACAAGAAGCTGCAAAAAAAATAACTGAAGCTGCTGGTGGAAAACTTATAGAAATGATGACTCTTAGAGGAGCATATGATTTCATAGCTATTATTGAAGGATCAGATTTTGAAACTATGGCAGGTATGAAGATGTTAATGCAATCAACTGGCACAATTGAAGACATGAATATCATGGAAGCTGTTGATTTTAACAAAGCAGCAGAAAAAGCTGCAAAAGCTGCATCTTCTTATCGACCAGTTGGAAAATAAAACTTTAATGAAAGGTTCTAAGACTAGAAGTTGGTAATTTTTTTTATTAAGATAAAAAAATAATAAAAAAAACATGCTTATAGATAGTTTCGGTAGAACATTTCCATATATAAGACTTTCAATTACAGATGTTTGTAATTTTAAGTGTGGGTATTGTTTACCTAATGGTTATCAAATTGATAAAATTGACAATAGAAAATTTCTTCATCTTGATGAAATAAGACGTCTCGCAAAAGTTTTTTCAAAACTAGGTGTAAATAAAATAAGACTTACTGGCGGTGAACCAACAGTAAGAAATGATTTTTTTGAAATAATTAAAATCTTAAAAGATGAAGCTGGAATAAAAAAAGTTGTGATTACCACAAATGGTTATCATTTAGACAAAAAAGCAAAGATGTTAGTAGATAGTGGGATAAATGGTATTAATATTAGCATTGATAGTTTGGATAGAAATACATTCAAAAATGTTACAGGTCATGATCGATTACCAGAGATTTTAAAAGGAATTAACATCCTACAAGATTTAAATTTTGAAAATATTAAGATTAATGCAGTTCTTTTAAATGGAATAAATGCATCAGAAAAAGATTTTGATTCTTGGGGAGAATTTATAAAAAACAACAAAGTAGATTTTCGATATATAGAATTAATGCAAACAGGTGATAACCTAGATTATTTTAAAAAATACCATGTATCCTCAAAAATCTTCAAAGAATATTTAAATAAAAATAATTGGATTTACCAAACCTTAGGTAAAGATGCTGGGCCGTCACTAAATTATATCAATCCAGAATACAAAGGGAAATTTGGAATTATCGCGCCCTACTCTAAAGATTTTTGTAGAAGCTGTAATAGATTAAGAATTACATCAAGAGGAGATTTGAGATTATGCCTATTTGGAAATACTGGAATAAGTATAAGACATTTATTGCAAAAAGATAATCAAATAGATGAATTGCAAGATCTTATAATGGGTCAAATGAAATTTAAAAAAGAATCTCACCATTTGGAACTTGGTGAAACTGGTTTAACTAAAAATTTATCTACCACAGGCGGCTAATGTCAAAATTAAAAATTATAAATCAAGAAGATCTTAAAGATTGGGCTAAAGAAATATTTCAAAAAAATTCTTTCAATATGGTTGATGTTTCTTCAAAAAAAGAAACTTTTAGAAGAGCGCTTGCGTCAGGTAAAATTTATGTTGGAAAAGAGGTTTTCGATCTTATTAAAAATAAGAAGATGCCTAAAGGAGACCCTATTACTTTAGCTGAGGTATCTGCTGTATTGGGTGTAAAAAAAACAAGCGAGCTTATTCCTTTGTGTCACCCACTTCCAATTGACCATACGGCCACTAAAATAATTATGAATGAATTAGACAATTCATTAGAAGTTTTTTGTGTAGTTTCTGCAGTTGCAAAAACAGGTGTTGAGATGGAAGCTATAATGGGAGTTAACTCAGCCTTAATTACAATTTATGATTTAAGCAAAATAGTAAATCCACATCTTGAAATTGATAACGTAAAATTATTAATTAAAGAAGGTGGAAAAAGTGGATTATGGAAAAATCCTGATGGGCTTCCAGATTTTTTAGAAAATATTTTTTAATGAAAATATCAGTTGAACTTTTTGGCGCAGCTAGAGAATTTAGCACTAAATCACATTTAGATTTTGAATTAATTGAAAATTCCTCAATAAAAGATCTTAGAAACCAAATGATAGAGTTTATTGATATGAAATTTAAAGGAAATGAATCTTTCAAAAAAATTATAAAATCATCAGCTTTTTGTTCGTCTGATGATAAAATTGTCTCAGACAATTATAAAATAGTTAAAAAACAAAACTTTAGCATTATACCTCCTATAGGAGGCGGTTAATGCTACATACCAAAATTATTGATACTTCAAAAAATGAGAAGATTGAGATTTCAAAAGCAGAAAATTTTTTAAATCAATCTAAATTTGGCGCTGTAATATATTTTGTTGGAACTGTAAGAGATTTAAATGAAAATAAATCAGTTACTGGTATTACCTATGATGCCAAAGAAAGTATGGTTATAAAAAGTTTTGAAGAAATTTATGAGGAAGCAGATAACAAGTTAAATATTAAAGAAAAAGCAGTATTTATTGAACATGTTAAAGGTTATGTAAGTTTAAAAGAAAAAAGCATTATTATTGGTGTGGCTTGCAAACATAGAGATCAAGCTTTTGTGTTATCTAGATATATAATTGAGGAAATTAAAAAAAGATCTCCGATTTGGAAAAAAGAACATTATCAAAATGAGGATAGTGAGTGGTTGAAAGGAGTATCTCTAAATAATTAAAATGATAAAATTTAAATATTCAGAAATTACACCAGAAAGTATTTATAAAAAAAGAAGATTTTTCATAAAATCTATAGGTCTTGGAGCAAGCTCACTAGCTATGTCTACTATACCATTTGTAAATAAATCTTTAGCAAGCGAGAGAGATAAATTAACAAGTTATAAAGATATTACGACTTATAATAATTATTATGAGTTTGGAACATCAAAGAGTGATCCTCATAGAAATTCTCAAATATTTAAAACAACCCCTTGGGAAATAGCTATTGAAGGAGAAGTTGAAAAACCAATTAAATTATCAATGGAAGAAATCTCAGAAATGTTTGTTTCTGAGGAAAGAATATATCGTTTAAGGTGTGTTGAAGGTTGGTCAATGGTAATTCCGTGGATGGGTTTTTCTCTAAGCGAGTTACTATTAAAAGTTAATCCAACTAATAATGCAAAATTTGTTGAATTTGAAAGTGTATACGATCCTGAGCAGATGAAAGGTCAAAGATATCCTGTTTTGAACTGGCCGTATAAAGAAGGTTTAAGAATTGATGAAGCTATGCATCCTTTAACAACAGTTGTGACAGGTTTATATGGTAAAAAACTCCCAAATCAAAATGGAGCACCACTTAGAATATTTATTCCATGGAAGTACGGTTTTAAAAGTGCCAAAGCAATTGTTAAAATTAAATTTGTAGAAAAAATGCCTACCTCGTCCTGGATGTGGGCTTCTCCTAGAGAATATGGGTTTTACTCAAATGTTAATCCTAATGTTGATCATCCAAGATGGTCTCAAGCAACTGAAAGAATAATTGGTGAAGGTGTTTGGGCGCCTAGAGTAAAGACCTTAATGTTTAATGGTTATGGAGATGAAGTTGCAAGTCTCTATAGTGGTATGGATTTAAAAAAAAATTATTAAATTAAATTGAGAAGCTATTCTAAAATTATAGTTTTTTTTCTCTCGCTTTGGCCAATCTACTTAATTACTTATCAAATAGTTTTTAACCAATTAGGTCCAGAGCCTGTGGATAGAATTATTAATCACTTTGGTGAATGGACATTAATTTTTATTTTTTTAACTCTTTCAATGACACCACTTAGGAAAATAACTAAATCGTTAGAATGGATCAAATTTAGAAGAATGCTTGGTTTGTTCGCGTTTTTTTATGCATCTGTTCATATGCTGAGTTACGTTGGTCTAGATTACAGATTTGATTTTGAACCATTGATAAATGATGTTTTAAAAAAGAAGTTTATTTTTATTGGTTTTTCAGCTTGGCTTTTATTAATCCCTCTTGCTGTAACATCATCTGAAAAAATGGTTAGACTGTTGAAGCAAAATTGGAAAAAAATTCATAGATTAATTTATATAATTGGGATTTTTGGCGTACTTCATTATATTTGGCTATCAAAAACAATATTTTTTAAGCCACTTATATTTTTAATACTTTTAATAATTCTTTTACTTTTTAGGGTTAAAATTACTAAATCAGCTTCTAAAATCTGAAACCTTATCGAAATCTTTAAAGGATTTAAGGCTACTTATATTAATAAAATTTGTTCTATTTTTAAGCCTTTTAACCATAAACTTTGCTCCAAACTGACCTTTAATATTTTTAAATTTTTTTATCAAAGAAATATCAAAACCAATGGGATTACCTAATCTATTTTTATATTTTAATGCGTGAACTAAAAATTTTTTAGTTTTTATAGATCTGCAAATTTTATTAATGTCTGATTGTTTAACAAATGGCATATCAGACTGAGCTACAATAAAGCCGTCGTCATTTTTAGATACTTTTTTTAATCCCATTTTTATAGAAGAGGCCATTCCTTTTTTATAGTTTTTGTTATAGGTAAAAATAATCTTTTTATTTTTTTTAATTATTTTTTTTACTTCTTTATATTGATGACCAAGAACTATAATGATTTTATTTGCTTTACTTTTTTTTAATACATTTAGTGAATAATTAATTAGAGGTTTATTTTTATATAATTTAATAAGTTTATTTTCTGATTTCATTCTTTTGGACAAACCAGCGGCAAGCAATATAATTTTAATCATTTTAATTCGTAGGTATCCCAAGTAGTTTTTTCAGAGACTTTATCGTATAAGCTTTTAGCTATTTTATTGTCGTTTCTTGTTATCCATCTAATTAATCCCCAACCATTCTTTACAGATATATTTTTTAACTCATTTATTATTTTTTCTCCTATTTTTTTTCCTCTATGCTCTGGATCCACAAACAAATCATCTAAAAAACCGATGTATTTTCCTCTTAATGGACTTGGCATTTTTCTATAGTGAGCCAGTGCAATTACTTTAGAATTTTCTTCATAAACTACACCACTTACTTCATTATTTTCATCAAATAACCATTTCCATACTGTTGTTAATATTTCATCATTCATTTCAACTTTATAAAAATCCGCATAGCCTTTATAGAGTTTTTCCCAATCTTTTTTATCTTCTATTTTAATTGGTCTAATCACTTTTTATAAGTTTCAGAAACTAGTTGAGCTATAATAGATAAAGCAATTTCTGGAGCAGATTTACCTCCAAGTTTAATTCCAATTGGTCCATGAATTGAATTGATTTCATCATTAGTAAATCCAGCTTCACTTAATCTTTGACATCTGTTTTCATGAGTTTTTTTACTACCAAGTGCTCCGATATAATAAAATTTATTCTTTAGAGCGAATTGTAAAGCAGGATCATCTATTTTTGGGTCATGTGTTAAAGCTATTAAGGCTGTATTTGAATTTGTTTCAATTTCTTCAAAAGCCTCTTTTGGCCATTTATTAATAACTCTAATATCAGGAAATCTTTGCTCAGATGCAAAATATCCTCTTGGGTCTATGATACTAATTTCAAAATTTAAACTTTTTGCAAAATCAACTAAGTATTGTGCAATATGTACAGCACCGACAATAATTACTTTTATTGGTTTTATATAAGTTTCAACAAATATTTCTGAATTTTCTATAACCCCATTTTTTTTTGACTTAAAAAATTTTTCTATTTCATTTGTGTATTTTGAAAACTCTCCTTCTGGAGAAGTCCCAGGTATATAAATCTCACTATTCCCGTTTTCTAAATTTGTAAGAATTGCAAACTCAGTTTTTGATGATTTTTTTTTTAAAATTTCTTCAAGTGTTTTAAATTTCATTAGTGTATCTGCTCAATATATACTGCAATTTCTCCACCACATGCGAGTCCCACTTCCCATGCACTCTCGTTTGAAACTTTAAATTCTATTTTTTTACAAGGCTTATTGTCTTTAATTAATGACAGGCATTCACTTACAACTGCAGACTCAACACATCCGCCAGAAACAGAACCTGAAAAATCTCCCTTTTCATTGACAATCATTCTGCTACCAACTTGTCTCGGTGATGATCCCCAGGTTTGAATTACCGTTGCTAAAACTACTTTTTGATTAGCTTTTATCCAATCTTGAGCTTCGTCTAAAATTTTCTCATCAAATGAATTTTTCATCTGATAAAATATAGTTTTTAACTAACAAGCATCAACGGCTTTTTTAGCCTGCGTGACAACTAAACTAGCTCTATACTCTGCAGAAGCATGGATATCTGAGTTCATATCAGAACTATCAAGATCCATTCCGTCTATTGATGAAGAATAAAAATTGCCTGAAAGTGCTTTTGCTATTTCTTTATCATTATAAACACATGATTTTGCACCTGTAACAGCAACGTTTACATCACTTTTATGTTTTGCGACATACACACCTACAACTGCATACCTGGATGCAGGATTAGGATGTTTTTGATAGCTTGATTTTTCTGGTATCTGAAATTCTACAGCTTCAATTAACTCACCTTTTTTTAAAGCTGTTTCGAACATTCCTTTGAAAAACTTTGACGCTTCAATTTTTCTTTCGTTAGTATGTATTGTAGCGTTTAAAGCTATACATGCTGATGGATAATCAGCTGATGGATCGTTATTTGCGATTGAACCGCCTATCGTTCCTCTATTTCTTACTTGTGGATCGCCAATTCCTTCAGCCAAACTAGACAATGACGGAATTGCTTTTTTAACATCTTTAGAATTAGCAACTTCAACATGTTTAGTTGCAGCTCCTATTGTAACTGATTTACCGCTTACTTTTATTCCACTTAATTTTTTAATATTTTTTATATCAATTAAATCCTTATAAGTGGCTAAACCTAACTTCATTGAAGGAATAGTAGTCATCCCTCCTGCTAAAAAAGCAGAACTAGATGAAGCAAGTTTAGATGCTTCTTTGCTATCTTTTGCTGAATGATAATTAAAATCTTTCATAAACCTCCTATGCTGCTTTTGAGTTAGATTTTTTTAGATTTTTACAAGCCTTCCACACTTTTTCAGCCGTAGCTGGCATAGTAACTTCTTGTCCACCTAAAGCATCAATTACAGCATTCATTACTGTTGGTGGTGCTGCTATAGCTCCAGCTTCTCCACAACCTTTAACTCCCAAAGGATTTGTGGTTGCGTGTGTGCAAGTATATCCAATATTGAACTCAGGAAAATTATCTGCACGTGGCATCGTATAATCCATATAAGACCCTGTCATCAACTGACCAGTCTCATCATACTCTGCGTTTTCATACAATGCTTGACCTATACCTTGAGCAAGACCTCCATGAACTTGTCCCTCTACAACCATTGGATTAATTATTCTTCCAAAGTCATCACAAGCTGTATATTTTTCAAGCTTCACATGTCCTGTTTCAGGATCTATCTCAACTTCTGCAATATGTGTTCCTGCTGGGAAAGAAAAGTTTGAAGGGTCATAAAAAGAAGTTTCTTTTAAACCAGGTTCGTCACCTTCTGGTAATGGAGATTTCATTTCATCTCTAACACCAGGTAAATAACAAGCAAAAGCTACTTCTCCTATTGTTTTCTTTTTATTCGATTTAGAAACAATAAATTCACCATCTTTAAACTCAACATCTTCAGGATTTGCCTCTAACATTTTTGCTGTAACTCTTTTACCTTTTTCAACTATTTTTTTACAAGCATTAACAATAGCAATACCACCCACAGCTAAAGATCTAGAACCATAGGTTCCCATTCCAAATGTTCCTTTATCTGTATCTCCATGAACAATGTCTATATTTTCTATTGGTACACCTAACTCATCCGCAGCTATTTGAGCAAAAGTTGTTTGGTGACTTTGTCCATGGCTGTGTGAACCTGTGTAAACAGTGACTTGTCCCGTTGGATTGAATCTTACTTCTGCAGACTCCCATAATCCCACTCCGCATCCTAAAGACATTACTGCAGCAGAAGGAGCAATACCACATGCTTCAAAATAAGAGGTAACACCAATACCTCTAAGTTTGCCTTTAGCTTCAGACTCTCTTCTTCTTGCCTCAAAACCTTTATAGTCTGCCATCTGTTTAGCTTTTTCCATTCCAGCAACATAATCTCCAGAATCTACTGTATGAACTAAAGTCTGTTTAAAAGGGAATGCCGTAGGGAAATTTTTAATTCTAAGTTCAGTTTTATCTATCCCTAGTTCCATGGAAGCTTTTTCAACTAATCTCTCAATTGTGTATGTAGCTTCAGGTCTACCTGCACCTCTATAAGCATCTACTGGAGCTGTATTTGTATATACAGCTTTGACGTTTGTATAAGCTGCTGGAATTTCATAAACTCCAGTTGCACAAGGTCCAAATAAATAAGTTGGTGTCACTGTGCCAAATACTCGAGCATAAGCTCCAAGGTTTGCTATAGTTTCATTTTTAAAACCAAGAAACTTTCCATCTTTAGTAACCGCTAATTCTGCATGAGTAACATGATCTCTTCCATGAATATCAGTTAAAAAAGATTCTGATCTTTCTGCAACCCACTTAATAGCTCTATTAATTTTTTTAGCTGCCCAGCTACAAACAATATCTTCGTTATAGACATTAATTTTTGAACCAAAACCACCGCCAACATCTGGAGCTACAACTCTTAACTTATGTTCAGGAGCTACATTTCCAAAAGCAGACATTATCAATCTTGATAAATGTGGATTTTGACTTGTTGTATATAAAGTAATCTCTTCAGATGCTGCGTTGTAATCAGCAACACATGCTCTTGGCTCCATTGCGTTTGGAATTAATCTATTATTAATGATATCAATAGAAATTACTTTGTCAGCCTTATCAAATGCTTCTTTAACTTTTTGTCTATCCCCTAATAGCCAGTCAAAACAAAGATTTTTATCAATTCCTTCATGGATAGTATCTCCATTCATAGCGTCTGCAGTACTTGTTACTGCTTTTAATACTTTGTAATCAACTTCAACTTTTTCCGCAGCTTCTTTTGCTTCTGCTAAACTTTCAGCAATTACAACAGCAACAGGGTCTCCAACAAAATTTACATTGTCTTTAGCTAATGGTGGATTTCCAGGACACTTCATTTCTGTACCGTCCTCACTTCTAATTGCCCAACCCGCAATCAAACCTCCAATTTTATCATCAGCTATTTCTTTACCAGTAAGTATACTTACTACACCTGATGATTTTAATGCTTTATCAATATTTAATTTTTTAATTGATGCTCTTGCATGTGGAGACCTAACAAAAATCGCGTAAGTTTGATTTGCTAAATTAATATCTGCTGTATATCTGCCTTTACCAGTTAAAAACCTTTTATCCTCTTTTCTCTCAACTCTAGAACCTACTAAACTTGCCATTTTCTTTTTTCCTCCTTAAAATTACATTTTTGTTGCTGCTTCTTTAACCGCGGCAACAATATTTTGGTATCCGGTGCATCTACAAATATTTCCCTCTAACCAATCTCTAATTTCTGTATCTGATGGTTTTTTATTTTTTTGTAGAAGATCAATTGCACTCATAACCATTCCTGGTGTACAAAAACCACACTGTAAACCGTGAAGTTTTTTAAATGCTTCTTGCATTGGATGCATGTTTCCATTTGTTTCTAAACCTTCAATAGTTGTAACTTTTGATCCATTAACATCTGCTGCTAAAGCAGTACAACTTTTTAAAGAATTTCCATCAACATGAACTACACATGCTCCGCATTGACTAGTATCACATCCAATATGTGTACCTGTTAGCTGTAAATGCTCTCTTAAAAATGTAGATAGTAAAGTGTTATCAGGAGCTTCTTTTTCAACTTTTCTTCCATTAACTTCTAATGAAATTTTACCCATAATCTCTCCTTATAAATAATAATAGGATTTAATCATTTTGAGAATATGAAGGCAAGCATCAAATTGAACACTACTTAGACTAGAATTTTATTTTAAAAACATCCAATAAATTAAGAAGATTCCAAGAACTACTGCGGCAGTTAAATAACCATAATCAATTTTTTTTTCAGGGGTTTTTAGATCAGCTATTGATGAGTTTTCTTTTTCTTCAACTTTTTCAGAAGAAATTAATTCCGAAAATTTACCAAAAAAAATATCTGCCATCTTTTTTGCTGTCATATCAATAAGTCTTGAACCTACTTGTGCAATTTTACCACCTACTTGTGCTTCAACAGAATAAATTAAATTTGTTCCTTTGTCTGTATCTTCAAGTTTAACTTTAGCTTCTCCTGAAGCAAAACCAACCAAAGAATTTCCAGATCCTGAAATCTTGTAGCTGTTAGGAGGATTTAAATCTTTCAATTCTATATCACCAGAAAATGTAGCATTAAAAGGTCCGATTTTATTTGTGGCTTTTGCAGAAAATTCTGTATCAGATTTTTTATTAAATTCTTCACATCCAGGAATAGCTTGTTTTAATATTTCTGGATCATTTAAAGCATCCCAAACTTTTTGTTTTTCTAAATTAATTTTATAAGATCCTGTTAATTTCATAAATTAAACATATAATAAATTATGGACGAAAATACAAAAAAAGAATTACAGTCTGCAGCATTTGAAAGACTTATATCTCACCTTAGAGAAAGAAAAGATGTGCAAAATATAGATCTAATGAATCTTGCAGGTTTTTGCAGAAACTGTCTTTCCAAGTGGTACAGAGAAGAGGCTGGAAAAAAGGGGATTGAAATTTCTGATCCTGATGCAAGAGAGCATGTATACGGAATGCCTTACTCTGAATGGAAAGACAAATATCAAAAATAATTATTTTTCCTTAAGTCTAGGAAATAATTCAACAAAATTACAAGGTTTGTGATTGATATCTAGCTGATGTTTTAATATTCCTTCCCATGCATCAGTAACACCTCCAGAAGATCCAGGTAATGCAAATATATATTTACCATTGGATAAAACTGCGCAAGCTCTAGATTGTATAGACGATGTTCCAACTGTTTTAAGACTTATTGTTCTAAAAACCTCTCCAAAACCAGGTATATGTTTATCTGCAATTTCGTCAATCGCTTCAGGGGTTATATCTCTTCCTGTAAGACCAGTTCCTCCCGTAGTTATAATGACATCTATATCTTTTTGATTAGTCCATTCTTTTAGAATTTTTACAATATCTTCTTTATTATCTTTGCAAATTTTTCTATCAATTAATTGATGTTTAGCTTCTTTAATTTTTTCAACTAAGATTGCACCCGATTTATCATTATCAAATGTTCTTGTATCTGTTACAGTTAATAAAGCTATATTTACATCCATAATTTAAAAATGATTATATTATCAATTCTTTTTTTTGTAACTGCATTAATATACTCAAGTGTTGGTTTTGGGGGAGGCTCAACATATCTTGCAATACTTTTAATTTGGGGTGTACCTTACGCAATATTTCCCGTTATAGCCCTTGTATGTAATATTATTGTTGTATCTGGTAATTCTATTAATTTTATAAGATCTAAAAATATAAACTTTAATTTACTTTTTCCTTATTTAATTGGCTCTATTCCTTTTGCATTTATTGGAGGATCAATAACAATTGAAAAAAGTTTATTTGAGATTTTATTATTTTGTGTTTTGTTGGTTGCAGGCATTTTTTTATTAATTGAGAGTAAATCTTTTAATAAAGAGAAAATTAAAATTAACCAAATACCAAGAATAATCTCAATTTCTATTGGATCTATAATTGGCTTTATGTCAGGGTTAGTAGGAATTGGTGGAGGAATTTTTTTAAGCCCCCTTCTATTTTTAATGAAAGCTGGATACCCAAGACATATAACCAGCAGTGCATCTTTATTTATTTTAATCAATTCTATCTTTGGAATAGCTGGACAGCTTACAAAAGATCAGGTTTTAGATCAGGTTACTAACTATTGGCCATTGTTTTTAACGGTGCTTATTGGAGGACAAATTGGTAGCTTATTAAACATTAAATTTTTATCGAACAAAATATTAGCTATACTAACTTCTTTTCTTGTAATTTTTGTCGCAATAAGAATGGGAATTAAACTTATAGCTTAATATTGAATAAATTTGCTTTTAAGATATTTAGAGAATTATGAAAAATATAAAACCCTTTGGTCCATCCATAGGAAAGACAAAAATTTCAAAGAAATTTTTAGATATCTTAAATAAAGAGATTGATAATAGAGTTTTAACAAAAAATAATGATTATAGTTCTAAATTAGCTAGTCAGATTAAAAAAGAAATTAAAATTTCAAATAATTTTATAAAAAAAAATTTAGAAAGAGAAATAAAAAAGAATATCAAAAATTTTCTTAAAAATGAAAAGATTAAAAAAGTTAAAGATATAAAGATATTAAATTTATGGGTAGTTAGTCAATTTAAAGATGAATATAACCCAATCCATTATCATGATGGAGATTTATCTGGTGTTGGTTATTTAAAAGTACCAAAAAATATGACTAAAAATAAATTTTTAAAAAACAAAAAAGATAAGACTAACGGCACAATTGATTTTATTAACGGACAAAGAGGTTTTTTGAGCAGAAGTATTTATAATATTGTGCCAAAAGAAAGAGACTTAATAATTTTTCCAAACTATTTAATGCATACTGCTTATCCATTTAATATTAATGCTGAAAGAAGATCTTTTTCTTTTAATGCTAAAATTATTTTAAATAGATAGTTTACAAATATTTAATTATCATTTAAAAGGGTAATTGCCGATTTGATCCTATTGCGGGCATAAACTGCTAAAATGGAAATCCCAAAATAATCAAATAAGCAAGGTAGTTGAACTGTATTGTGCACCTAGCATTAAGCTAAAGCACTAAAAAAGTGAGGACACAATGAATATTAATTTTTTTAAAGAAACGAGAATATTGGATGGTGGAATGGGTCAAGAGCTTTTGGCTCGAGGTATGAAGCCTAATGGAACTTTATGGAGCGCTAATGCGATACTAAATTCTGAATATCATGAATTGGTAGAGAGTACTCACAAAGATTTTGTAAAAGCTGGGGCAGAAGTAATTGTTACAACAACTTTTACCACAAGAAGAAAAAGACTAAGTGAAAACAACATTGAAGGTAAATTCGAATATCTTAATAAAAAAGCAGGAGAAATTGCTTTAAAAGTAAAAAATGAATATCCAAATATAATGATTGCTGGAGGTTTGCCACCTCAACGTTTAACTTATGAAGAGGATATAAGAAGTGAGGTTGAAATCACTAAAGACTTTAATGAACAGGCTAGATTATTAAATGAATACGTAGATTTTTATTACTTTGATGTTTGGAGCAGCATTAGAGAGTTTAAATGTGGTATTGAGGCAATTAAAGAATTCAAAAAACCTTATTTAATAGGAATTCATATTTCAGAAGGTACAAAGTTACCTAGTGGTGAAAAAATTTCGGATATTAAAAGTATTATTGATGGAAATCTTTTAGGCGTTATGTTGTCTTGTGTTTCACCTGAAAATTATGAGCAAAATCTTGAAGAAATCAAAAAATTAAACGTACCATTTGGATTTAAATTAAATGGATTTATGACCACTAAACCAAAAAACGGATACACAGCTAATTATTTAAAAACTAAGGGAAATCCAAATGAGTTTTTAGGAAAAAGACATGATCTTACACCAGATAAATTTCATGAAATTGCAAAAAAATTTAAAGAAAATGGAGCAACAATTATTGGAGGTTGTTGTGAAACTGGTCCTGCTCACATAAAAGCAATGGCAAAGCTTAAGTAACGTTTTTATAATCTGCTTTTCTTGCTAAATATATTCCAATAAATACAGCAATTAATGCAACAATAATTTTTGAGGTAATTATTTCATTAAGAAATATGTATCCTAAAATAATTCCAAATATTGGAATGATATATGAAACCTGTGAATGAAATATGAGACCATTTGTTTTTAAAATTCTGAATCTCAATAACCATGCTATCCCAGTAGGAAAAATTCCTAAATATATTACAGATATAATAGATTCTGTTGAAGGATTTAACATCCAAGGTTTTTCAAAAATTAAAGTGAATGGAAGAAGTATAATTGTAGACCAAATTAAAATTGAACCCGTAACATTTTCATTTTCTTTGTTGCTTATTTTTAAAGTTATAACTCCTCCGATTACATAACAGGTAGATCCAAGAAGAATCAAAAGTGCAGCAATAAAGTTATTTTCATTAATTAAAAAGTTATCTGAAAACAAAAATACTATTCCTGAAAATCCAATTAATAATCCAATTGTTTTTAAAAGATTAAATTTTTCTCCTTTTAAAAAAAAGTGAGCTAGAACTGTTGAGCTTAATGGTGTCGTAGACATCAAGATAGCTGCTAAGTTGCTTTGAACAAAATTCACTCCATAAGATATTAGTATGAATGGAATAACTAAATTTACCAATCCAATGATTGCAAACCACTTCCAATCCTTTGAAAATGCTTCAATTTTAATATTTTTATAAAAACATAAAATTAAAACTGGTATAGCTCCTAAAAAAGATCTTAAAAAACCTATTGTAATGGGTCCAAATGAGTATGTAGCAATCTTTATATTAAAAAAAGCAGAAGCCCATATTAATGACAACAAAGATAACAATAAATAATCAACTAATTGTGGTTTTCTCATTCTGTTATTTCTTTTATTTCACCAGAAGTTAAAGCAATTAGATTTTCAAAATTTATTTCAAAAACTGCATTAGGATGGCCTGCAGCTGCAAAAATTGAAGAGAATCTACTTAAGGTTTCATCTATAAAAATTTTTATTTTTATTAAATGTCCTGTTGGCGATACTCCACCAATTGTATATCCGGTAATTTTTTTAACATCATCAGGGTTTGCCATTGAAACATCTTTTTCATCTAAAATTTTTTTTAATTTATTTAATGAACATCTTTTGTCTCCAGATACTAAACATAAAACAAAACTGTCCCCTGCTTTGAATAGTAAGCTTTTAACAATAGCTCCGACTTTGCAACCTAAAGCTGTAGCTGCATCTTTTGCTGTTCTTGCGGTTTGTTCTAAAACAATCACTTTTAGATCTGGGCTAAATTGTTTCAATGATTTTTCAGCTCTTAAAACTGGTTCTTTATTTAGTATTGAATTCACAAGTTTAATAAATTTAATATTTTAGTGACTAATTACACTACTTATGTGAAAATTGCATAGGTGTTATTTATTAAATAAGCAATATTTTTAAGCATTTTTTTGCTAATTAGTCCAAACAAAATTACATAGGAGACAAAATGAGTGCAGCAAACGTATTAAAATTTATCAAAGAAAAAGAAGCAGAATTTGTAGATCTAAGATTTACAGATCCAAGAGGAAAACTTCAACACTTAACTATGGATGCTTCTATAGTTGATGAAGATATGTTGAATGAGGGCGTCTTTTTTGATGGTTCATCTATAGCTGGTTGGAAAGCAATTAATGAGTCTGACATGATTTTAAAACCAGATACTGCAAGAATGTTCATGGATCCTTTTACGTCTCATAATACTGTGGTTTTGTTTTGTGACATTCTAGATGCAATTAAAAAAGATCCTTATGAAAGAGATCCAAGAGGTGTTGCTAAAAAAGCTGAAGAATATTTAAAAGCTTCAGGTATAGGTGATAAAGCTTTTTTTGGACCTGAGCCAGAATTTTTTGTTTTTGACGATGTAAGAATTAAAAATGATATGAATGAGTGTGGATTTAAATTAGATAGTAAAGAAGGTCCTTACAATTCAGGTAAAGAATACGAAAATGGAAATATGGGTCATAGACCTCAAATTAAAGGAGGATATTTCCCAGTACCACCAGTTGATAGTGAACAAGACATGCGTGGTGAGTATCTTAAAAATTTGAAAGAAGTTGGTATTAAAGTTGAAAAACATCACCATGAAGTTGCTCCTAGTCAGCACGAACTTGGAATGTATTTTGGAACTTTAGTAAATCAAGCTGATAACGTACAATTATATAAATATGTTGTTCAAATGGTTACACATTCATTTGGAAAAACTGCAACATTTATGCCAAAGCCAGTTGCTGGTGATAATGGTTCAGGGATGCACATCCATCAATCTATTTGGAAAGGTGATACGCCAGTATTTTCAGGTGATGCGTATTCTGGATTAAGTGAAACTGCACTACATTACATTGGCGGAATTCTAAAACATGCTAAAGCAATTAATGCTTTTGCTAACTCTACAACAAACAGTTACAAAAGATTAATTCCTGGTTTTGAAGCTCCAGTTCTTCTTGCGTATTCAGCAAGAAATAGATCTGCCTCTTGTAGAATACCGATCACGTTAAGTAAAAAAGGTGCAAGATGTGAGATTAGATTCCCAGATGCTGCAGGAAACCCGTATTTAACTTTTGCAGCTATGTTAATGGCTGGAATTGATGGAATAAAAAATAAAATTCATCCAGGTGAGTCTTTTGATAAAGATTTATATGAATTACCACCTGAAGAAGTTAAAGCTATCCCAACAGTTTGTGGTTCTTTAAGAGAAGCAATGGAGAGTTTAGATAAAGACAGAGAATTTTTAACTCAAGGTGGTGTCTTTACTGATGATCAAATTGACGCTTATATTGCTCTGAAATTTGAAGAAATTCACAAATTCGAACATGCACCTCATCCTGTAGAGTTTGAGATGTATTACAGTAGCTAATAAACTTAATTACTGTCTAGTTGTAGCAATTGTATCTTTGTTAACACCTTTTTTGACTACGTAATCTTGTGTTCCGTTAGCACCGGTTTCCACTTCTTTACGAAGTTCTTTAAAGAATGTTTTTTCCTTTAAAGAATCTTTTAAGTTTTTAACAAGATTTTTAAACTCAAATTTGTTCATATAGAATCTATATACTAGATATGCATATGATGCAATACAGATATGCAAGGAATGGGATAATACAACTTATGATATTTTGAAGGACTCTCCGCAACCACATCTCTCAGTTTCATTTGGATTGTTAAATACAAATGACGAGGATAATTCTTCTTTTTTATAATCCATTTCAGTGCCAAGAAGATACATAATAGCAGCTGAATCAACGAATACCTTCACACCCTTATCTTCAATAATTTCATCATTAGGATTTAACTCTTTTGTATACTCCATTACATAAGACATCCCTGCACAACCACCTGATTTGACTGATACTCTGACACCAATAGAATCTTTTTCAGCATTAGCCATTATTTCTTTTATTCTTAATGCTGCGTTATCACTTAATTTAATTATCGGGTTCATTATAGATTCAATTCCAATTTTGCTGCTTCTGACATCATATCTTTGTTCCACGGTGGATCCCAAACTAACTCAAGATCAACATCCTCTATACCTTCAACTTGCATTGCACCATCTTTTACTTCTTTAGGTAAACTTTCTGCTACTGGACAATTTGGTGTAGTCAAAGTCATTTTAATTTTAGCAAACTTATCCTCCTCTACTTTAATATCATAAATTAATCCCAATTCGTATATATTTACAGGTAGCTCTGGATCATAAATTTTTCTTATCTCTTCTATAATCTGTTCTTTTTTAGACATATTTAATTCTCGGTTTTTACCTCTTCTTTATTTTCATCAAAAGCAGAAACTAAAGTATGCCATGATAGTGTTGCGCACTTAACTCTCATTGGATACTGTTTTACTCCAGATAAACTCATCAGCTTAGTCTTTTCATCTTCATCTAAATTTTCTGACTCTAATTCTGGATTTTCTTTAATCATGCCTAGGAAGTCTTCTACTATTTCTTTGGCCTCATGTTCGTTTTTACCTTTGATTAAATCTGTCATTATAGAAGCTGATGCCATTGAAATTGCACATCCACTACCTTCAAAGGAAATATCCTCTACAATTCTTTGTCCGTTTAATTTTAAATAAACATGAACATTGTCTCCACACAAAGGATTATTTCCTTTAGCATCTTTGTTAAAATCTTCAGTCTTACGAAGATTTCTTGGATTTTTTCCATGCTCCAATATTATTTCTTGATATAATTCTTTTAAATTCATTATAAATTAAATATTTTTTTACATTTATTAATCGACTCATTTAGCTGATCTAAATCATCTTTTGTATTATAAACTCCAATTGATGCTCTCGCGCTCGCAGGAATATTTAATTTGTCATGTAAAATTTGACAACAATGATGGCCTGCTCTTATTGCTACACCATCCTCATCTAATATTGTTGCTATATCATGAGGATGTACTCCTTCTAAAATAAAAGATAACACTCCTCCTTTAATTTTTGGATTACCAATCAGTTTAACTGAATTATTCTTTTTTAATAATTCTTGCCCATACTCAACTAATTCTGCTTCATGTTTCATAACATTTTCAATTCCAATACTTTCTAAAAACTTAATTGATTGATCAAAAGCAATTACTTGCGCAGTAGCCATGGTGCCAGCCTCATATTTATTTGGTAAATCACCATAGGAAATTCTATCTTTTTTAACTTCACTTATCATTCCACCACCACCCTGGTATGGAGGCAATTCCTCTAACCACTTTTTCTTACCATAAAGAACTCCTAAACCTGTAGGCCCATACATTTTGTGACAAGAAATTGCATAAAAATCACAATCTAAATCTTGCATATCTAATTTTAAGTGTGGCGCTCCTTGGCATCCATCAACAACGACTATTATTCCTTTAGAATGTGCAAGATCAGTAATTTCTTTAACAGGTAAAATTGCACCTGTAACATTTGATAAGTGAGTAATAGATATAATTTTAGTTTTTGGTGTAATTTTTTTCTCTATTTCTTCTAACGTAATTTCACCCTCTTCATTTATTTCAGCAAAATTTATTTTTATATTTTTAGATTTTCTTAAAAAATGCCATGGAACATAATTTGAATGATGCTCTAATTCAGTGATTAAAACCTCATCTTCCTCTTGTAAATAGTTTTGTCCTAAAGTATTTGCAACAAGATTTAATGCTTCTGTAGCACCTTTGGTAAAAACAATTTCATTTTTATCTTTAGCATTTATGTATTTTTGAACTGAGGTTCTAGTATTTTCATATAAATTAGTTGCTGCCACAGCAAGATAATGAACACTTCTTCCAACATTAGAAAATTGTTTCGTATAAAATTCATTAATTCTATCAATTACTACCTTAGGCTTTTGTGAAGAATTAGCACTATCTAAGTAAACTAAATCATTATTTTGAATTTTCTCATCGAAAATTGGAAACTCTTTTTTAACTAAATCTATGTTCATACTTCTATACCTGTAATTTTTTTTACGAAATTTTTAATATTTTCATTTGTAATTTTCTCAATAACTTCATTTAAAAAACCATTTGTTAATAATTTTTTTGAATCTGAATAACTAAGTCCCCGGGACATTAAATAAAATATTGAATTTTCATCTATATTTCCTGATGTAGAGCCATGAGAACATTTAACGTCATCTGCATAAATTTCTAATTCAGGTTTTGCATTAAACTCTACATTTTCATTTAGTAAAATAGCTCTACTTAATTGGTAACCGTCAGTTTTTTGAGCTTTTGGATCAACAAATATTTTGCCCTGATAAACTCCTTTTGAATCATCGCTCAATACACTTTTGATTAATTGATAGCTCTTACAATTCTCTTCATTGTGGTTAATAACTGTTTTGATCTCGTGATGTTGGTCATTCTTCAAATTGATAATTCCATTTAATGAAATTGATCCATACTCACTATTTAATGAACAATTGATATCATGTTTTAAGAATTTAGAACCAGCTGATAAAATGAAATATTCTAAATGACTATTTTTACTAAGATTAATTTCTTTATGCATATATTTAATACTGTCTGTTTGGTTTATATCTAAACTGTAATTTTTTAGTATTGAATTTTGACCAATATTAATTTTTTGTCTAAAGTTAAGAAAATTTTTATTTGATGATTTGTTAGAAACATTAACTATATCTAACGCAACATCATTTTCTAAATCTAAATCCAGTCTAGTGTTTATTCCTGATGAGTTTAACCCCTCTGTTAAATAATTATACAATACCAATGGTTTTTTAAATTGATATCCGGCTTTAATAGTTACTTTAATGCAATTTGAAACAAATGCAGAGTTTAAGTTTAGTAAAGCGTTTTGATTTACCTCTTCATTAAGATCAGCATTTTTTTCAATTTCAATCTTTTCAAGATTTTCGTATTTAAAGTCAATGTTAGACAAAACACCATTAACAAAAATTAGTTTATTTGCTTCTAAGTCCTCAATTATCTCACCTTTTTTTAATTCAGTATTATTCTCATTTAAAAAATTTAAATCTTCAAAATTATTTGAAATTATCTGCTTTAAGTCAGAAAATTTCCAATCCTCAAGTCTTTTGTTTGGAAATCCTTTTTTTAAAAAATTGTCGATATTTTTTTCCTTAATTTCTTTTTGAGCATTAGTAAAATCCAATTTACTAATTATTTTTTTAAAGTTTGATTTAATTTGATTTTCCATTAATTAAAATTCTCGTAACCTACTTTTTCTAGTTCTTTAGCTAATTCAAAGTTTCCTGATTTAATAATTTGTCCATTTTTTAAAACGTGTACAAAGTCTGGTTTGATATAATCTAATAATCTTTGGTAGTGAGTAATTATTAAGAAAGAATTATCTTTGTTTCTTAATGAATTTACTCCTTCAGAAACTATTCTTAACGCATCAATATCAAGACCTGAATCTGTTTCGTCTAAAATTGATAATTTAGGATTTAAAATTGACATTTGGAGTATTTCATTTTTCTTTTTTTCACCGCCTGAGAAGCCAACATTTAATTGTCTATTCAAAATTGCTTGATCAAACTTTAATTCTGAAGATTTTTGTTTGATTAATTTTAAAAATTCAATTGCATCCAATTCTTTTTCTCCTCTAGCCTTTTTGATTGCATTAATTGAAGTTTTTAAAAATGTATTTGTATTAACCCCAGGTATTTCTAATGGATATTGAAATGCTAAAAATATTCCTTTATGTGCTCTTTCTTCAGTTTCTAGCTCTAAAAGATTTTCTCCCTCAAATTTTATATTTCCATTTACTTCATAACCTTTTTTTCCTGATAAAATGTTTGATAAAGTACTTTTTCCTGACCCATTAGGACCCATAATTGCATGTACTTCCCCTGGTTTAATATTCAAATTTAAACCTTTTAAAATTTCTTTTTCATCTATTTTTGCCTTTAAATTTTCTATAGATAACATTTAACCGACACTCCCCTCTAGACTAATGCCCACTAATTTTTGGGCTTCAACGGCAAACTCCATTGGTAACTGTTGCAAGACTTCTTTACAGAAACCATTAACAATTAAACTTACTGCCTCTTCTTGATTTAATCCTCTTTGATTGCAATAATATAGCTGTTCATCACTTATTTTTGATGTAGTTGCTTCATGCTCTATGTTTGATTTAAGGTTTTTATTTTTTATATAAGGTATTGTGTGAGCTCCACATTTATTTCCCATTAATAAGGAGTCACATTGAGTAAAATTCCTTGAATTATCTGCTTTTGATGAGATATCTACAAGACCTCTATACATCATATCAGATTGTCCAGCCGAAATTCCTTTAGAAATAATTTTGCTTTTTGTGTTTTTTCCAAGGTGGATCATTTTAGTTCCGGTGTCAGCCTTTTGATGATTATTTGTTATTGCTATTGAATAAAACTCACCAACTGAATTATCACCTTTTAAAATGCAGCTTGGATACTTCCATGTTATTGCTGATCCTGTTTCAACTTGTGTCCATGAAATTTTAGAATTTTTACCTTTACATAAACCTCTTTTGGTTACAAAATTATAAATTCCTCCCTTACCGTCTTTATCGCCTGGATACCAGTTTTGAACTGTTGAATATTTTATTTCTGCATCATCGAGTGCAATTAATTCAACGTTTGCAGCATGTAATTGATTTTCATCTCTCATTGGAGCTGTGCAACCTTCTAAATAACTGACATAACTTCCTTTGTCTGCAATAATTAAAGTTCTTTCAAATTGTCCTGTTTCAGATGCATTTATTCTAAAATAAGTTGAAAGTTCCATTGGGCATTTAACGCCCTCAGGAATATATACAAATGACCCATCTGTAAAAACTGCAGAATTTAAAGTTGCAAAAAAATGATCAGTTGTTGGAATAACAGTTCCTAAATATTTTTTTACTAATTCTGGGTGTTTTTGAATTGCTTCTGACATTGAGCAGAAAATAATTCCTTGTTTTGTTAATTCTTCTTTAAATGTTGTGGCTACAGAAACAGAGTCAAATACAGCATCCACTGCTATACCATTTAATCTTGCTTGTTCTTGTAGAGGTATGCCTAATTTTTTATATGTTTCTAAAAGTTTAGGATCTAGCTCATCTAAACTTTTTGGCTTATCCTTCATACTTTTTGGTGCTGAATAATAATAAAGGTCTTGATAATCAATTTTTGGATATTTTGGTTTTTGCCAATTTGGTTCTTTTAATTGTTTAAAACGTTCAAAAGCTTTTAATCTAAAATTTAACATCCATTCAGGTTCTTTTTTTATTTTAGAAATAAATTTTATTACTTCTTCACTCAAACCTTTTGGTGCTCGAATATTTTCAATGTCGGTAGAAAAACCGTATTTATAGTCTTTTAAATTTTCTATTTCTTTTTGTCTGCTATCCATTTTAAACTCTTGTTTCTTTATTATTTTTTATTAGGTCTTCTAAACTTTTGTTCTCAAAAAATGTGTTTATATGTGTCTCCAATTCATCCCAAAGATTATGAGTTATACATTTTGTAGCTTTACCGTTGCATCCTCTTTTTGATTCTTTTTTACATTGAACAGTTTTTACTTTCTCATCTACAGCATGGAAAATATTTGTTAATTTAATATCGTTTGGGTTTTTATTAAGAACATATCCTCCCTGAGTTCCTCTAATACTTTTTACAATTTCATTTTTTTTTAATTTAGAAAAAATCTGTTCTAGGTAATCTAAAGATATACCTTGTCTTAATGATATATCTCTTAGCGATACTGGATTGATACTATCAAACCTAGCTAAATCAACTAATGCCATTACAGCATATCTACCTTTTGATGTAAGTTTCATTTTTTACCCTTAATTTGTGGGTTTTTATACATACTTGACTAAAATGGTCAAGTTTAGAGTATAAAAAAAAACTAACATATTGTCGCTGACTTGTGATAAACGTACATTTTTTTTGAGAATAATAATCAATATCGCATATGGATAATAAGATTTTAGAAATATTTATACCTGGTCCAGCAGGAAGACTTGAGGCTAAATATTATAAAAGTAAAAAAAATACATCTCCAATTGCTTTAGTATTACAGCCTCATCCCCAATATGGAGGAACTATGAATAATAAAGTAGTAGTAGACACTTTTTATGCATTTATGGATAACGATTTTTCTGTTTGCAGAGTAAATTTCAGAGGTGTTGGTAAAAGCGATGGAGAATTTGATAATGGTCAAGGCGAACTCGCCGATGCAGCAGCAGCTTTAGATTGGTTGGAAAGAGAAAATTTTGACAATTCACAATGTTGGGTTTCGGGATTTTCATTTGGATCTTTGATTGCAATGCAATTATTAATGAGAAGACCAGAAATAAACAGATTTATAGCTATTTCACCTCAACCAAATGTTTATGATTTTTCTTTTTTATCTCCATGTCCAACTTCAGGCTTGGTTGTTTATGGTAAAAAAGATGAATTGGTACCAGTAGAATACATTACAGAATTAGATAAAAGATTAAGTGCTCAAAAAGGAATTAAAGTAGAATTTAATGCAATATCAGAGGCTAATCATTTCTTTTCAAAAACAAGTGATGCTTTAGTTAAGCATCTTGATAAGTATATAAAAAAAGAAACAGCACTTTATTAAAAATTTTCTACCAATTTTCCACCTACTGTAAATTCTTTACATCCAGTTGTTGTGCTAAAAGAAATTGGTAAATTTAAAAAAGATCTTATAGCCAAAAATCCGAATGCCTGTGATTCAATGTAATCACCATTTAAATTATAATTGTCTATAATTTCCAAAGTAATATTATTTTCATTTGATATGTAATTTTTTATACGATTAATTAAATTACTATTTTTTCTTCCACCACCGCAGAGTAAAAATTTAATACTGTTTTTTTGGCTAATATATTTTAATCCTTCTGCAATCAAATATGCTGTAAAATCTGTTATAGTAGCACAACCATCTTCTAAAGATAACCCTCTTGCAAATGACACATCAAAATCTTTAATATCCAATGACTGGGAGTAAGAATTTATTTTAAAATTATCTATTGCCTGATTTAGAATTAATTGATCAACCTTACCTGCATTAGCTAGTTCACCATTTTTATCAAATTTTTTATTAGAATTATTTCTTATCCATTCATCAATTAAACAATTACCAGGGCCTATATCAAAAGCAGAAAGGTTATTTTGAAAATTATTAGAGTCATTAATAACTTTTGTAACATTTGCGATACCACCAATATTCAAGAAACCTATTGGAAAATTAATATTAAAATTTTGATTAAATTTTTTTGATAAAATATGATGAAAAATTGGTGTTAAAGGTGCACCTTGGCCATTATTTTGAATATCCGCTTGTCTAAAATCATATATGACTTTTTTTTTGATCATTTGAGATAACAATTTTCCATCTCCTAATTGATTGGTAATTTTCTCATTTGGGTTATGAAAAATTGTTTGGCCATGAAAACCTATCAAATCAATAGGGTCTCTATATTTTTTTAATGATTGATTAACTGCATCGGCATGAAAAAGAGTTAAATTACGCTCTAATTCTCCTAATTTTTCTAAATTTTGTAAAAGATCTTTCTTTGTTAAAACTAAATCTCTTAATCGAACTAACTTATCCTGAAGATTTTTATCATACTCATAATAATCATCTAAAATATTTGAAAATTCATCGCATCCATCTGAACTAATTATAGATAAATCAATACCATCCATAGAAGTTCCGCTCATTAGTCCAATTGCAGTATATAATTTTTTTTTCATTGATATGTTTTTTAAAAAAAATTTGTATATTGTAACTATAAACTTATGAATAAATTTTTAAAAGAATTTAAAGATAGAGGTTTTTTCTATCAATGTACAAGTGAAGATGAACTATCCAAACAATTAGATGAAGAAAAGATTAAAGGCTACATAGGTTTTGATTGTACAGCTGAAAGCTTACATGTGGGTAGCTTACTTCAAATAATGTGTTTACGACTACTTCAAAAAAATGGACATCGACCAATAGTTTTACTTGGTGGAGGAACTACAAGAATTGGGGATCCATCTGGTAAAGATAAAACTAGAAAAATATTAAGTGAGGATGTGATTGAAAAAAATATTAAAAATATCAAAAATATTTTAAAAAAATTTTTAGATAATGATGATCCGAATACAAAGCCAATATTTGTAAACAATTATACTTGGCTTAAAGATTTAAATTATATTTCGTTTTTGAGAGATATCGGAAAACATTTCACGATAAATAGAATGCTAACATTTGATAGTGTAAAACTCAGATTAGATAGAGAACAATCTCTAAGCTATATGGAGTTTAATTATATGATTTTACAAGCATATGATTTTCTTGAATTAAATAAGAAAGAAAATTGTGTCTTGCAAATCGGGGGTTCAGATCAATGGGGAAACATTGTTAATGGTGTTGAGCTAATTAAAAGATATTCTAATAATCAAACCTTTGGTTTAACAACACCTTTAATTACACTAGCAACTGGTGCTAAAATGGGAAAAACTGAAAGCGGGGCTATTTGGTTGGATGAAAAATACTTATCAGCTTATGACTATTGGCAATTTTGGAGAAACGTAGATGATAGAGATGTAATTAAATTTTTAAAAATGTTTACTGAAATTGAAATTAAGGAAATAGAAACAATTAAAAATAAAGATATAAATGAATTAAAAATACTACTTGCTAATAAAACCACAGAAATGTTACATGGAAAGGAAGCAGCTAAAAATTCTGAGCAAGCAGCAAAAGAAGCTTTCTCCGGAAACACTCTAGGTTCGAACTTACCTAAAGTTAATATTCAATCAAATAAAATAGAAGAAAAAATAAATATAGTAGACCTTGTTTTATTATCTAAACTAGAAAACTCGAAAAGCGAAATCAGAAGGCTTATAAAAGGGAATGCGGTAAAAATTAATGACGATGTTATTTCAGATGAAAAATTTGAAATTAATAAAAACTTATTTAAAGATAATTATCTTAAACTTTCCCTCGGAAAAAAAAGACATATTAAAATAGAATTAAATTAATTTTTTTTAATTTTCTCTAAAGTTCTAGTAATAAACCTGGGTGTTAGAGTTTTTATAGGATTTACAGTAGTTTCTAAATCTTTAGGGGGACCTTTAATTTTAAAGCTGACTCCAAAAACACCATCACCTACTTTCTTTCCAATCAATAAATCTCCAAGCAAAGGTATTGAAGCGATAGATCTATTAATTGTTGTCGCTGGAACCAAGGTTCCTCTTAAACTAATTAATTTATCCTCCTCAATGTATCCTTCCAATAAAATAGATATTGCTGGACCAATTGCATATAATTCTTGAATTTTCATTAGTTTATCTTGATTAGTAAAATTCATTTCAAAATCTGTAAATCTAATTCCCTCTCCTGTAAGTAAGTCTGCTATTCCTTGAAGAGATGCAAGAGCCAACAACTTGGCTAGCGCTGGAATTTCTTTAACTTTAAAATTATCAATTACTAATTTAGATGTTGATACTCCATCTTTTTTCAAAGAGTAAAAGTCTAAATATCCCTCTCTATCATCTTTAAATCCTTTAATAAATTTATATCTATCTACTAGGGGTTTTGCCTTAGATGAGAAAAGGGTAGTAATTTTTTCACCTTGATTATTTGTTTTAATTGTAAACTTTATATTTTGTGAATTATTATAAAAGGCTAAAATATCGGCTTCCTCTACTTTGTTATTAATAATATTTATCTTTCCTTTTAAATCCTTAACAAAGTATACTTTATCCAAGTAAACTTCATCAAAATTTAGGTCCATACTTATATTATTTTCAAAAAAATTGTTTTCTTTTTTATCATCGGCATCTAGCAAATTCGAAATTAAAGAATTTGCATTAAATAAAGTGCCATCAATTAAATATTTTTTTCCTTCTACTTTTTTTATATTGTAAATATTTTTTTTATTTTCTATATCTACATAATTGAAATTTGCCTCATCAACTTTTATTATTTGATTAGAATCGTTAAGAGATAAATTTTTAATTTTAATGTTATTATTTTCTTCATTAATAATAAAGTTATTTATATTTAGATTTTTATTATTTTTTATTTCTCCATTAATTTGAAGATACATTTGGCTATCATCTCTTTTTTCATAATTAATATTATCAATTATGAATTTTGTATTTTTTACATTTAAATTAGTATTAAAACTTATTTTATTTTTTTCTTTCTCAATTAAATAATCAATATCTTCAAAATCTTTATCGATTTTGAATTTTCCATACCCTGAAAAAGTAAGGTTATTATTTTTAAAATTAATTTTTAATTTTTGATTATTAAAATTAATATTTTTATTTGTTTGAGGGAAGAAAATTTTTAAAAAGTCTTGCTGTTCTAAAACTATATTTTTTAAAAATAATTCTGAATCTATGCTTAAATCATTATCTTTTTTATTTATAAAATATTTAATATCATCTACTTCTTCAGCATTAAACTGAATTTGTCCCTCACCCTTAATTGATAAATTTTTGTCCTTATAATTTAAATTTAATTTATGATTATCTAGTAAAATTAGATCATCAACTTCTGGAAAATATTTATTAATTATTTTTAAATTTTTATATTTTAGCTGAGTAATATTTATATCAGAATTTAAAATAACATTTTTAACTTTGAATTTTTCATTTATTTCCAAAGAAAATTCATTATTTGTTTTAAATTTAGTATCATCAACAATTATATTTTCAAAACTTAAATTTAATAATTTTAATATATTTGAATTTAAACTTGATTGATCGTTTTCAACAACAGCATCAATTAAAAAGCTATTTTTTTTTCTTTTTACGTTAAGTTTTTTTGAAATAAAATCTACTTCTTCTGCTTTAAAATTTATTTTATCAAAATGATAATTATCTTTTTGAAAATTGAAATTAAAATTTATATTTTTAAAATTAGCCCTATCTAAAAAATTAATACTTGCATCTTTTATCAAACCTTCAATGATATAATCATTTTTAAGTTTACCCTTTTCATCGATGTTCAAACTCAGATCTATAATTACGTGACCTTTTTTTACAATTTTTTCTAATATAAATAATTCATGTTTGTTATTTGTTGTACGAATAAATTTAATTAAATCATTTAATAATATAGACTTCGTTTTTACCTCTATATTTGATGATGAAATCTTATTTTTAATTAAAGAACTGAGTGAAACTTGCGTTTTAATGCTTTCTAATGCTAAAGGTTTTTTTGAAAAATATACTGTGGTACCAACTGTTTTTGCATAAATTTTTAGTTTAAAAGGATCTAGAGTTAATTTAATTTTGTTTAAATCTATATCTATCTTTTTATTTATTAGTGTAATTCTTTTTTTTATTTGATCGTTAAATTTATCTGTCTCTATACCTACAGTGCTGAGGTAAACTATCAAAATAACTAACACCGACAGGAGCAGAATAAAATATTTTAAAATATTATTTTTCATTTAATTTATAAAGCGATTGTTCTAAAAATTCATCGATGTCACCATCTAATACTTTATCAGGACTAGTACTTTCAAAACTAGTTCTATTATCTTTTACAAGTCTGTAAGGTTGTAAAACATATGATCTAATTTGATGGCCCCACCCTATTTCAGATTTAGAACTTTCAACATTTTGATTTTCTTCCTCTCTTTTTTTTATTTCATAATCATATAATCTTGCTTTCAACATATTCATGCATGTTTCTTTATTTTTATGTTGCGATCTTTCATTTTGACATTGAACAACAATTTTTGATGGAATGTGAGTTATTCTAACTGCACTATCAGTGGTGTTAACATGCTGACCACCTGCTCCACTAGAACGATATGTGTCTATTCTTAAATCTTTTTCTAAAATTTCTATATTTATATTTTCATCTACAACTGGATAAATCCAAACACTTGCAAAACTTGTGTGTCTTCTTGCTCCGGAGTCAAATGGAGATATCCTAACTAATCTATGTATTCCCGACTCTTTTTTTAACCATCCAAAAACATAGTCACCATCTATTTTAATTGTTGCAGACTTTATACCAGCCTCGTCACCTCTATGTTCACTAATCAAACTTGACTTAAAATTTTTTTTATCAGACCATTTTAAATACATTCTTCTTAACATATCGGCCCAATCTTGACTTTCTGTGCCTCCAGCTCCAGCATGTATTTCTATGTAACAATTTAAAGGGTCTGCTTCATTAGATAAAAAACATTTAATTTCATTTTTTTTAACTTCACATCTTAAGTCTTTAATATTTTGAAGAACTTCTTTTTGGACCTGTAAATTCTCTTCTTCAAGCGCCAGTTGATTTAAATCATCTAGATCTTTAAGTTTTTCAACATTATTATTTAAAGAGTTAGTTAAATCTTCATAAAATTTCTTTTCTTTGATTACTTTTTGAGAGTTATTTTTATCTTGCCAAAAATCGGCACTCAGCATTTGTGAATTTAAAGATTGTAGTTTTGAATGGATATTGTTTTTTTCAAAGATACTCCTGTATTTTTTGATTTATCTTTTCAACTTCTTCTTTAAAATTTTGATAATTATTATCCATTAGTAAAACTTTAATATATTATTTGAATCTAATCTATCTGAATTTGTATAAAGTACTTTTCCATTAACCACATTTTCTTTTTTAAAAACCTCAATAATAGTATTCTTTGAGTTAAATTTTGCTTTTTGACCTGTTAAAGGGTCAACAACCATCATCAATGTACCTTTAGCAGCCTTAAATGGTCTCGCATCATATTTTTTAACAGAATCACTTATAAAACTTTTGAATATTGGTAAAGCCGTTTTGGATCCTGTTTCATATTTTCCTAATGGAGTTGGATTATCTGAACCAACATAAACACCAACTAGTACATTTGAGGTAAAACCTATAAACCAAGTATCTGTATTTTTATTTGTTGTTCCAGTTTTACCTGCAATATTTAAATTTAAGTCTTTTAGTTTTTTAGCTGTACCTCTTTGAACAACTCCTTCTAAAATTGATGTCATTTGAAAAGCTGTTTGTGGAGAAAAAATTTGTGTATAGTTATTTTTAATTTCTGGATAATCATTGGTTAAATAAGAAATTTGATCACAATTAATACATTTTCTTTTATCATTATTAAAAATAGTATTTCCCTCACTGTCCTGAATTCTATCTATCAGTATTGGTTCAACAAGTTTTCCTCCATTAACAAAAACTGAATAAGCAGATGTAAGTTTTAATAAAGTTGTTTCAGCGGATCCCAAAGATATGGATAAAAGTTCTTCTGGATTATCATAAATTTTTAATGCTTTTGAAAAATCAACTATTTTCTCTACACCAAGATTTTGGGCTATTCTTACTGTCATTAAATTTCTAGATTTCTCTAAACCAACCCTTAAAGTCGACGGCCCATAAAATTTTTTTCCATAATTTTCTGGTTTCCACATTTTTAAATCATCTCCTTGGTCTAAAACCAGTGGTGCGTCTAGAACTAATGATGTTGGTGTAAAATTATTCTCTAAGGCTAATGCATAAACAAATGGTTTAAAAGCTGATCCAGGCTGTCTTTTAGCTTGAGTTGCTCTGTTAAATTCACTTTGTTTAAAACTAAAACCACCACTTAGTGCTAAAACTCTTCCAGTAAATGGATCCATCACAACAATTCCACCATTCACCTTTGGTAATTGTTGTAAGTTAAAAATATTTTCTTTAAGATTTTTAACATAAACAATATCACCAGGTTTTAATAATTTATTAAATTCTTTTTTTGTCCAAGAAATGCTCTGATATTCAATAACACCTTCGATATTATCTTCTGTTTCTATTTCTGCTGAAAATTTATTTATCTTTTTGACTATTGCTAATTTCCAATTAATTGAATTTTCTAATTTATACTTTTCTAAATCTTTTTTCCATTCTGAATTATAAATCTTGTTAGTAAGTGGTCCTCTCCATCCCTTTCTTTTATCATATGCTATTAATCCATCTCTAAGTGATTTTGTTGCAATTGTTTGTAAATTTAAATCTATTGGAGTATTGATATTAAAACCTTGTTTGTAAACTTTATCATAGCTCAAAGTTTCAATTACGCTCTTTCTCACATCTTCAATAAAATATTGAGCATCTTCTAAAAAAATTTTTTTATTTTTTTTTAAAATTATTTTCTCTTTTATAAGTTTTTCATACCATTCTGAGGTTAAATAATTATTATCTAGCAAATTTTTTAAAACTAAATTTCTTCTAAATTTTGCTATATCTGGATCTCTATAAGGATTATATCTACTAGGTGCTTTTGGCAAAGCTGCTAATAAAGCGGCTTCTGAGTAATTTAAATCTTTAATAGATTTATCAAAATATTCTAAGCTTGCAGCAGCTACTCCATATGCTCCACTTCCAAGATAAATTTGGTTTAGATAAAGTTCTAGAATTCTTTCTTTAGATAAAGCTCTCTCTATTCTAAAAGCTAGAATTGCCTCCTTAATTTTTCTATTTAAACTTATTTCATTCGTTAATAAAAAGTTTTTTGCTACCTGTTGAGTAATTGTAGATGCTCCCTCTAACCTTTTAGATGATAAAATATTTGAAATATTATTTATTACAGCCCTAATAACACCTTTAGCATCAACACCCGGATGTTTGAAAAAATTTTTATCTTCAGCAGATAAAAATGCATTAATTACATTTTTTGGAATTGAATTAAATGGAACAAATACTCTTTTTTCCTGTGAAAAATCTGCCACCAAATCACCATTACCAGAGTAAACTTTACTGGAAACAGGAGGTTTGTAACTTTTAAGAAATTTATAATCGGGCAAATCATTAGAATAAGTCCATAAAACACTTATTATCGAAATCGTTGATAATAGAATAAAAGAAGTAATTAAAATAAAGATATTTCTAAAAAATTTATTCATTTTAATTTCATTATATCTTGGAATTTGTTAAAGATATGGCAAGAAAATTAAACAAAATTTTAAAAACTAAATTACTAATGAAATTAACATTCACAAAATTATGGAAAAAAATTTATATATCGATGCTTCGCATCCTAACGAAACTAGAGTTGTTCTTAAATCAGGTGAAAATATTGAAGATTACGAGTACGAAGGTTTAAAAAACAACTTAATTAAAAATAATATTTATTTAGGCAAAGTAAGTAGAATTGAGCCCTCTTTGCAAGCAGCCTTTGTTGATTTTGGAAGAGAAAGGCATGGGTTTTTATCTTTTAATGACATTCAATCGGATTATTATCAGATACCAAAAGCAGATTTAGAAAGAATTAAAGAAGAGGAGGAAAAAGCTAGAGAAGAACTTTCAAGAGAAGTTGAGGCTAAAGAAGAGGAAAATATTGCTGAAGGAAAACTTGAAATTGATGATCCTATAGAAAAGATATCAGAAGAACAAATAGAAGAAGATTCAAATAATAAAGAAAATAATGCTGAAAAAGAAAATTTATATGATGGAAAAGAAAAAAAGAAAGAGCATAGATTTAAATTTAAAAGATATAAAATTCAGGAAGTAATTAAACCTAACCAGGTAATTCTGGTACAAGTTATTAAAGATGAGAGAGGTCAAAAAGGTGCAGCTTTAAGCACTTTTATTTCTATTGCTGGTAAGTATATAGTATTAATGCCTAACACTCCTAAAGGAGGTGGCATATCAAGAAAAATATTTAATCCTTCTGATAGAAAAAAAATAAGATCAATTTTAAATGAAATTGAAATACCTAAAGAGATGGGATTAATTGTCAGAACTGCTGGAAGCAATAAAACAAAAAATGAAATAAATAGTGATTTAGAAACTTTGATTAATTCTTGGAGTCAAATAAAAGAAAATGCAATAAACTCTATTGCTCCTTCTTTAATACATCAAGAAAGTGAAATAATAAAAAGAACATTGAGAGATATGTTTGACGAAAATACCCAAAATATAATTGTAGAAGGTAACGAGGGTTATAAAAAAGCTCAATCATTCATGAAAACAATGATGCCATCAAATGTCAGAAAAGTAAAAAAATATAGAGGAAAAATTCCACTATTTATTCAAGAAAATATCGAACAAAAGTTAAATCAAATTTTTGACTCTGAAATTAAACTAAAGTCAGGAGGATATTTGGTTATTAACCCGACAGAAGCTTTAGTTTCTATCGATATAAATTCTGGAAGTTCAATAAAAGGAAAAAATGTTGAAAGCACTGCTCTAGATACGAATATTGAAGCTGCAGAAGAAATTGCAAGACAAATAAAGATAAGAGATTTGTCTGGTTTAATCATTATAGATTTTATTGATATGCTAAGTTATGGAAATAGGAGGTTAGTAGAAAGAAAACTTAAAGAAAAATGCAGGTCAGATAGAGCTAGAATTCAAATTGGAAGAATAAGTAATTTTGGTCTTCTGGAGATGTCAAGACAAAGACTGAGGGAAAGCGCAATAAAATGGAAGGTTACATTAACAGACGAGTCTTTTGCTCAAAAACTTTTAAAAATTGTTGAGTTAAAAGCTGTAATTAACAAAGCTAAATTCGTTGAATTAAAAGTTTGTGAAAAAATTTCAGATTTCCTTAAAGAAAATTTTGTTAATGACTTAACTTATTTTGAGAAAAAAAATAAAATGAAAATAGATATTATTAGCGATAATTCTTTAATTATACCTGAGTACATTATAGATATTAAAAATAAATCAAAAAAGACAATAGAGCTAATTGAAAATTATGAAAAATTAAAAAATTTAGAAACACAAAATAAAGAAGATAAATTTTCAGAAAAAAAAGAAAATAAAAAGATTAATAAAAAAAAATATAATAAAAAAAGGTATTATAAAAAGACTAAATAATTCCTTTTGATGGTGAGGATGGATTACCCATTAAAATTTTATCTATTCTTCCAGACTTGTAGGATTGTCTACCAGCGATAACAGCATTTTTAAAAGCAAGCGCCATTTCAAATGGTTTTTTTGCTTTTGCTATAGCGGTGTTAACAAGCACTCCGTCACATCCTAATTCCATTGCAATTGTAGCGTCTGAAGCTTGACCCAAACCAGCATCAATAATCAATGGAAGTTTGGTTTGTTTTCTAATTATTTGAATATTGATTTTGTTTTGTATACCTAGTCCTGATCCAATTGGTGCAGCTAAGGGCATAATTGCGTCAGCACCTGAATTCTCTAAACGCTTAGCCATTAAAGGATCATCATTACAATAAACCATTACCTTAAAACCTTCTTTAGCGAGAACTTCTGTAGATTTTAAAGTTTCAATCATGTCGGGAAATAAATTCTTTTTATCTCCTAAAACTTCTAATTTAACTAACTTCCAACCACCTATTTCTCTTGCTAATCTCAAAGTTCTCAAAGCCTCTTTTGAATTAAAACATCCAGCAGTATTGGGCAAATATGTAATTTTTTTTGGATCAATATAATCCATAAGCAAAGGCTTATTTTTATCTGAAATATTAACCCTTCTTACGGCAACTGTTACAATTTCTGCTCCTGAGAGTTTAATTGCTTTTGAACACTCAGTCATACTTTTATATTTTCCAGTTCCAACGATTAATCTGGAATTATATTTTTTATTCGCAATAATTAGACTATCTTTTTTCAAATTAACCACCTCCAATAAAATGAACTATTTCAATTTTATCATTTTTATTTAATTTTATTTTATTAATTTTTTTTTTATCTATTATTTCTTTATTAAGCTCAATAGCTACTTTATTTAATGGAATTTTTAGATTTTTTAACACTACAGAAAGGTTAGAATCTTGATTTATAGATTTGATTTTACCATTTATTTTAATTTTTATTTTTTTTATTTTTTTCATCGTATATAAGTGCTGAATGAATAATAAAATAATTATTATTAACGGTCCAAATCTTAATCTATTAGGAGAAAGAGAACAATCACAATATGGATCAACTACGTATGACCAGCTTAAAGAGAATTGTTCTAAAAAAGCAAAAGAAATTGGTCTTGATGTTGAATTTGCTCAATCTAATGTTGAAGGAGAGCTTGTTAATATTATTCAAGATGCTAGGAAAAAATTTGATGGTATGATTATAAATGCTGCTGCATTTACTCATACTTCTGTAGCTATAAGAGATGCTCTAGATTTATTTAAAAAACCAATCATCGAGATACATTTATCTAATATTTATAAAAGAGAGGAATTTAGACATAAATCACTTATAAGTGGTGTCGTAACAGGAGGAATTTTTGGATTGGGTGCTGAAGGATATATTTTGGCCATAATTTCATTACAAAAGGCTTTGCATAATGAAAATAGATAAAAAAATAATTAAAGAATTAAGTGATTATTTAAAAGAATTTAATCTTACTGAAATAGAGATAACTGAAAAGGATACAAAAATTAAAGTATCAAAAAATAATGTTTCAATAAGTAATCAACCTCAAGTTATCTCGTCCTCATCACCTGCATCAAGTTCATCACCTACTCAAACTCAAAATATTAAATCAGGAACTGAAATTACTTCACCTATAATTGGAACTGCCTATCATGCTCCAGAACCAGGTGCTAAAAAATTTGTTGAGATTGGAAAAAAAATTAAAAAAGGTGATACAATAATGATTGTTGAGGCAATGAAAACCATGAATCATGTTCCCTCAACAGCAGATGGTGTAGTAAAAGAAATTTGTGTTGAAGATGGCCAGCCTGTAGAATTTGGTCAAACTATTATTGTCCTAGAATAAATAATGTTTAAAAAAATTTTAATTGCAAACCGCGGGGAAATTGCAGTTAGAATTATTAGAGCATGTAAAGAATGGGGAATACCTACTGTTGCTGTTCATTCTGATGTAGATAGAGAAAGCATGCATGTGAGAATGGCAGATGAAAGTGTTTGTATAGGTTCTCATCAACCAGCAAATAGTTATTTAAATATTCCAGCATTAATGTCAGCTATAGAACTTACAAATGCTGATGCTGTTCATCCTGGATATGGTTTTCTCTCTGAAAATGCAAATTTTGCGAGAATTTTAGAAGAGAACAAAATTAATTTTATTGGAGCTTCATCAAAACATATAGAAATGATGGGTGATAAAATCCAAGCAAAGAGAATAGCTAAAGAAAATGGATTGCCCGTTATTGAAGGGTCTGAAGGAGGAGTAAAAGATATATCTGAAGCAAAAGAACTTTGTAAAAAAATTGGTTTTCCTGTTTTAATTAAAGCCTCAGGTGGAGGTGGAGGCAAAGGTATGAAAATAGTTTATAAGGAAGAAGAATTTGAAATGCTGTTTTCAACTGCAAAATCAGAAGCACAAAAATACTTTGGTAATGATGAAGTATATATTGAAAAATTTTTTCAAAATCCAAGACATATTGAGGTTCAAATATTAGCTGGAAAAAATAGAGCAGTACACCTACACGAAAGAGATTGTTCGGTTCAAAGAAGACATCAAAAATTAATAGAAGAAACACCAAGTCCAGTTTTAAATGATGAAATAAGAAAAGATTTATTTGAAAGAACAGTAAAAATGGTTGAAAAAATTGGTTATATGGGGGCTGGGACTGTTGAATTTATATATGAAGATGGTAAATTTTATTTTCTTGAGATGAATACAAGAGTTCAAGTTGAACATCCTGTGACAGAAATGGTTACAGGGGTTGATATAATTAAAGAACAAATCTGGATCGCTTTTTCAGGAGAAACAGCTTTGAAGCAAAGTGATATAAACCCTAGAGGACATGCAATTGAATGTAGAATAAATGCTGAGGATGCTAGTAAAAACTTTCAGCCTTCGCCTGGAGTTATTACTATGTGTCATCAACCATCTGGTTTTAGAACCAGAGTAGATGGTGCAATATTTCAAGGATATAAAGTAACACCTTATTACGATAGTATGGTTTGTAAGTTAATTTGTCATGGTAGAAACAGAACAGAGGCAATACAAAGAATGAATAGATCTTTAGATGAATTTGTTATTGAAGGAATAACCACAACAATACCTCTGCATAAAAAATTACTAAACCACAAAAAATTTATCAATTCGGATTTTAACGTTAGTTGGCTAGATAAAGATTCAATTGTTTAATAACAGTTTACAAGCCAAACATCATAAACAGGATGATCAAAAGGTGTAATTGATGGACTTGATGAAAACATCCAACCATTAAAAACAAAAACTTCATCATTATTTTTATTAGTCAGATCTCGAACTTGTATATAGGCAGTTATTTCTGGATTATCATCAAATTCTGAATTTTTACATTTTAGACTTTTAATTGATAAATCTTTAAAATTTACTAATTCACCATTTTTAAGTTTAAGCAAGGTGTTTTTAGAACTTATTTTATCTAAAATTTTTATATCAGTAAAAGTTCCCTCTAAATTACTTTTTGCATTTAAGTTTAAAACTAAGCAAAAATAAAATAAAAAAACTAAATAGATTAATTTAAAATTATTCTTTCCAACTTGAGTATTTCTTTTTAATACCATCTTGATTTTTATTGGGATAATATGCTGCGTCAGTGCCGGTTAAATTTTCTTGATGTGGTTTTTGCCATTCGTATTTTTCTAAGGTATGTTTTTTCTCAATTTTATTTGGTGTAAAATGTATCCAAGAATACCATTCTACTGGAATTTTTGATGCGTCAATTGTATTTGAATAGATAACCCATCTTTTTCCGTTTTTACTCTCATAGTATTTATTACCTAGCTCATCAGTACCAACTAGTTTTCCAAAAAAAATAGTTTTTAGTCTTGTTCCAAAAGTATCTTGATTCCACCAAGTGAAAATTTTTCTTAAAAGTGTCAACATAATATTTTTTTATTTATTCAATTAAAAATTGTAAAATTTAAATTAGACTAAAATATGAATATGTATATAAATAAATTGATTCATTATTCAAATTAAAATTTAAGTTGAGGTCAAATGGCAAAGTATTTAGTTGAAACTTATTATACCTGTACTTTTAAAGTAAATCATTATTTAGATGATATTAACGAGGCAGAGTTAAAAAATTTAGAGAAAAGAGATGATGGCAAATTTGAGGTTTTAGACGTAAAACTTGATAACAGAAAAACAAAAAGTCTAGATCCTAAAAACAATAAAGTGCTTGAAAACAAAAAAGTAGAAGTAGTTACTGAAAATGATAAAAAAAACCCAATAAATAAAGAAAGTATAATAACAAGTATAAACACAGCTAACGAGAAGTCAGGTAAAAGATTTAGTATGCCTGACAGAAGAAAAGGATATATTCAAAAAGCTACTATTGGTGACCACAAAGTTTACCTACATACCGGAGAATATGAAGACGGAAAAATTGGAGAAATATTTATTGATACCAGTAAAGAAGGTGAGCTTGTTAAAGCCTTAATGAATAATTTTGCAATTGCTGTATCTCTAGGACTTCAATATGGTGTTCCGTTAGATGAGTTTATAAGTGCATTTGTTGGCACAAAATTTGAACCATCAGGCAAAGTACATGGTAATGATAGAATTTTAAGTGCTACATCAATTTTAGATTATATTTTCAGAGAATTAGCTATTTCATATCAAAATAGAGAAGATCTGGCCCATACTCCGGCTATTGGAGGAAATGACACTATCAGTACAGAAGATCAAAATTCTGAGGATCAAAATCAATTATTAAAAATTGTAAAAGATATTACTAGCAAAGGTTTCGTGAGAAATAATTATAAAAAAAATCTAGTTGATCTTTCAGATGTAAAAATAAGTTTAAAAGGTAAAAAATAAATTATTTTTTAGTTTTTAAAGCTAAATTTAATTCTTTCAATTGATCTGGATTTACCTCAGATGGTGCATTCATCATCAAATCTTGTGCGTTTTGGTTCATTGGAAACATAGTAACTTCCCTTATATTTTTCTCATTAGCTAGTAACATTACGATTCTATCAATACCAGGTGCTATTCCTCCGTGTGGAGGTGCGCCATAACTAAGTGCATTAATCATACCACTAAATTTTTCATCTACTTGATTTTTATCATATCCTGCGATCGAGAAAAGTTTATACATAAGTTCTGGTTTATGATTTCTAATTGCTCCCGAAGATAATTCTATACCATTACAAACTATATCGTATTGATAAGCAAGTATATCTAATGGGTTTTCAAAATCTTTATCACTTAAATCACCTTGAGGCATTGAAAATGGATTGTGACTAAATTCAATTTTTTTTGTTGATTCATCTTTTTCGAACATTGGATAATCTACAATCCAACAAAATGCGAAAATATTTTCATCAATTAAATCAAGATCTTTTGCTATTTTATCTCGTGCTAGTGCAGTAATTTTTTCTAATTCGTCTTGTTTTCCACAAGCCATGAAAATACTATCCCCTATTTCACAGTTTGTTTTTTTCATGATTTCAACCAATGCGTCTTGAGAAAAGAATTTTCCTATAGGGCCTTTTGCTGAAATATCTTTATCTTTTTCAAAAGTAAAATAAGCTAAACCAGAGGCACCTTCTTCTTTAGCCCATTTATCAATATTATCAAAAAAACTTCTAGGCTTATCTTTTGTATTTTTTGTAACAATACATCTTACTTTAGATCCAGATTTTACTAATTTTTTAAATATTTCAAATGAAACATCTTCTCTTGTAAAAATTTCAGTTATATCATTTATAATTAGTGGGTTTCTTAAATCTGGTTTATCAGTACCATATTTAAGCATTGCTTCCTTGTATGAAATCTTAGGAAATTTATCAAACATCAGTTTTTTAGTTGAAAAATTTTTAAATGTATTAACCATTAACTTTTCAACAACATTAAATACATCCTCTTGTTCAACAAATGACATTTCCAAATCTAATTGATAAAACTCCCCAGGACTTCTGTCTGCTCTTGCATCCTCATCTCTGAAACAAGGTGCAATTTGAAAGTATCTATCAAAGCCCGAAACCATTATTAATTGTTTAAATTGCTGAGGAGCTTGTGGTAGTGCATAAAATTTTCCTGGATTTAAACGACTAGGTACTAAAAAATCCCTAGCACCCTCTGGGCTAGATGAGGTTAAAATTGGTGTTTGAAATTCTAAGAAACCTAATTTAGTCATTTCATTTCGGATGTATGAAATAACCTTAGATCTTAAAATAATATTTTCATGAATTTTTTTTCTTCTTAAATCTAAGAATCTATATTTCAATCTTATTTCCTCTGCATATTCTTGATCACTAAAAATTGGCATAGGGAGCTCTTTACAAGTACCTAAAACTTCATGCTGCTCAATAACAACTTCAATTTCACCAGTGTCAATTTCAGAATTAATTGTTTCTTTAGATCTGTTAACGACTTTTCCCTCAACTTTAATTACTGTTTCTAATTGCATTTTTTCTAAATCAGAAAAATATTTATTATCTTTATCAATTATACATTGGGTAATTCCATAATTATCTCTCAAATCAATAAATAATAAATTCCCATGATCTCTTTTTTTATTTATCCAGCCTGAAAGAGAAATTTTTTTATCTACATCCTCTTTTCTTAATTCATTACACCTATGTGTCCTGTATTTATTCAATTAAACCTCTAATGCTTCTTTTATAATTTTAAAATCGATTGGTTTCTTTCTTTTTAAACTAATTTCGTCGATTTTATATATGAAATCGGAAATTTTGCCATAAGTTCTATCAATTCTCTTAATTATAAATTCAATAAGTTTTTGGTCTATTGATATTTGACGATCAGAAAGATTTTTTAAAATTAGTGCATAAATTAAATCATCACCAGGTTTTTCAATTTGAGATAATATAAAATTAGCAGATCTTGAATTAAGATCATTTAATTTAAATTTAAAGTCAACTATTGGTATTTTTGAGGTTACTATTAAGTACTTATTATCCTGATCTATTATATTTATAAGTGTAAATAATAAGTTTTCATTTATTTTCTCAGTTAAATCCTCAACAATAATATTTTCATATATTTTAATTTGTTGAAGAAAGTCATTATTAATATCTTCCGCATTAATTTTGATTCCTTTATGCTTTTTTAAAAATATATTTATTAAATGACTTTTTCCTGAAAACTTTTCACCTATTAAGTTTATAAAATTTTTATCCCATTTTGGCCAACTATTTAAAAGGCTAAAAGAGTGTTCGTTGCTGCTTGAAACATAAAAATCCTGATCTTTAAAATTTTGATCATAATCAAATTTAAGTATTTGCTGATTAAGATTTTTCATTTAAAACCCAAATTTTATTTTTTATTTCAAAATCATAATTTTGATCATTCATAACTTCTAAAAACTTATCAGGTGTTCCATTAAAAATAACTTTATAAAAATTATTTCGATTATCGAACTTATAAATTGAAAAATTATATATCAAATCTATATCAGATAAAATTTTTTCAAATTTATTAATTTTTATATTATTAGAGTTATCAATAGAAATATTTAAAGACAACTTTACTGAAGTATTGATTTGATTTTGTGATTTCCAAAAATCTTCGTAGACTAATTTTAAATTATCAATAAATTCAAATAACTCTTCTTCATCATCAAAATTAACCTCAGTATAATTTAAATTTTTTAAATTGTTATTTTTATTAAAAAAAATTTTGTTAAATACTCTTATTTTATTATTATCCTTAAACACAATCATAATAATGTGGTCATTTATATTGTATTTATTTATAATTTCTTTGAAATCATAAGTTTCTAAAATATTAATATTTTGTTTTATTAATCTAAAATCTTCTAAATCCTCAGTGGGCAAAATATAATTTAAAAGACTGTATTTTTTAGTATTTAAATTCCAACTGTAAAATAATTTATTCTCAGAGAACATTAAAACTTGATTTTTATTTTGATCAACAAGTACGGGGATGAATAAAAAATCTTTTTTCACAGGTAAAGATGGAAAAATATTTTTTGTTTCTAATAAATCAAATATATTTTTTTTATTAAATGAAACATTTAAGGCAAGATAATAAATTTCATCAATAAACTTTTCTTCCTTAATTGAGAAAGTTTCTATCATTCCTTTTATTTGATTAATTGATGTATTTTTTAATTTTACCTGATCTTTACTTTGGACAATTGACAAAATAAGTTCATTAAATGCCTTTACAAATCCTTCATCGATAATTTCATTTTTATTAAAATTTATTTCAAAAGGTGTTGATATTTCAATATCATTTATAGAAAATGTCTTTGCATAACTTTTTCCTGTGGAAAAGAAAATATTTATTAAAGCAAGAAATAAAAAAAAATTATATAAAAGCTTTAAATTACTAAGTAGAGAAATAAATTTCATAAAACATATTAATGAATAAAAAAAAATTTACCTATAAAAAAAGTGGAGTTAATATTAAGGCTGCAGATAAGTTTGTTGATTTCATTTCTACAGTTTCAGCAAAAAAAAGAGGCAAAAAAAAGTTCTCTAATATAGGAGGGTTTGGTTCAATCACAAATATACCAGGTAATATTAAACAACCTAAAATAGTTGCTTGTACTGATGGTGTGGGAACTAAAATTGAAATTGCTAATATGTTAAATAAATTTGATACTATTGGTATTGATTTGGTTGCTATGAGTGTTAATGATTTAATTGTTCAAGGAGCTAAACCTTTACTTTTTTTAGATTATATTTCAATAAATAAAATTGATCTTAGAAAACTTAAATCAATTATCAAAGGAATTAACAAAGGCTGTAATGAATCAGAATGTGAACTCGTTGGTGGAGAAACTGCTGAAATGCCAGGTACGTATGAAAAAGGTAAATTTGATATCGCAGGTTTTGCTGTAGGTGTTGTAGGAAAGAATAGAATTTTAAATAAAAATAAAATAAAAAAAAATAATCTTATAGTTGCAATTCCTTCCAGCGGTTTACATTCTAATGGGTATTCTCTTGTAAGATATTTATTAAAACAAAAAAAAATAAATATTAAAAAAAATAAATTTTTAAAATCTGAGCTTCTAAAACCAACTAAAATATATGTTAAAGAAATAATGAATTTGATAAACTATAACTTAATCAATGGCTGTGCAAATATAACTGGGGGAGGTTTGTCTGATAATATTAAAAGAATAATACCAGATAAGCTCTCTGCACATATAAGTTTAGATAAAATTAAAACTTCTAAAATATTTAATTGGCTTAAAAATAATGGAATTTCTGATAAAGAAATGCTGAAAACATTTAATTGTGGAGTTGGTTTTTGTCTTATTGTTGAAAGTAAAAATTTAAAAAAAATAAGTAAATTTTTTTCAAAAGAATACAAGCCATATGTTATTGGAAGAATTTTAAGTAATAAAAACAAAGTTAAGTTAAATGGTTCTATCAACTGGTATCAATAGAATTAGAACAGCTGTATTTATTTCAGGGACGGGCAGTAATTTAAAATCTTTAGTTAAATTTTCTAAAACTAAATTATCTCCTATATCAATTGAATTTATTGTTTCAAATAACTCTAAGGCAAAAGGTTTAAATTATGCCAAAAAATTTAAAATTAAAAAAAAAGTTTTAAATTTTAAAAACAAAAAATTAAGCGAAAATAATCTACTTTCTATCTTGAAAAAAAATAATATTGAAATGATTTGTCTAGCTGGATTTATGAAAATTTTGTCAAAAAATTTTATAAAAAAATTTAAAGGAAAAATTTTAAATATACACCCCTCTTTACTACCTAAATATAAAGGATTAAATACTCATCAAAGAGTACTAAATAATAAAGAAAAATACTCAGGATGCACTGTTCATTTTGTAAATGCTAGATTAGACTCGGGGAAAATTATTCTACAAAAAAAAGTAAAAATTTCAAAAAAAGATACAGAGATCTCACTTGCTAAAAAAATTTTAGTTCAAGAGCATAAACTGTACCCAAAAGCTATATTAAAAGTTTTTAATCTTTAAAGAAAAAATCTATTTCAATTTTAGCATTTTCAACACTATCTGATCCATGCACAGAGTTTTTGTCTATTGAAATCCCATATTTTTTTCTAATAGTACCCTCTTCTGCATCTTCTGGATTTGTAGCACCCATTAATTCTCTATTTTCTAAAACTGCATTATCTTTTTCAAGAACCATTACAACAATCGGACCTGATGATAAATAGGCACATAAATCATTATAAAATGGTTTGGTTTCATGAACTTTATAAAATTTTTCAGCTTCTGATTTTTCAATTTGGATTTTTTTTTCTTTTAAAATTTTAAAACCATTAGATTTAAACATTTCTTTAATTTCGTTTTCTAAATTTCTTTCCACTGCATCTGGTTTTATAATTGATAAGGTTTGTTCTAAATTACTCATAATGATCCTCTATTAGTTTGTTTAATAATCTTACTCCATAACCTGTAGCGCCGCCTGAATTTAAAGCTCCTCCATATTTAGAAAATGCCATTCCAGCTATATCTAAATGTGCCCAAGGTGTTTTATTTAAAATAAATCTCTGTAAAAATTGAGCTGCAGTTGTAGATCCTGCACCTCCAACATAATTTATATTTTGCATATCAGCGTTTTTGGAGTCTATAAGTTTGTCAAAATTTTTATTTAATGGCATTCTCCAAACTTTCTCTTCTACATGTTCACCTGCATTAATTAACTGATTTGATAATTTGTCATCATTTGAAAACAAACCTGCATATTCAGATCCAAGAGAAACAATAATTGCTCCAGTAAGTGTTGCTAAATCTATTATAAATTTTGGTTTAAACTTTTCTTCTGTATAAGTTAAGGCATCAGCTAATACGAGTCTTCCTTCAGCATCTGTGTTTAAAATTTCTACAGTTTTGCCACTATAAGATTTTACTATATCTCCTGGTCTTTGTGCGTTACCTCCAGGCATATTTTCTACTAAACCTACAACACCAACAGCATTTATTTTTGCTTTTCTTAAAGCTAAACTTTTCATCAATCCAACCACAACAGCCGATCCTGCCATATCATAAGTCATATCTTCCATAAACTTGGCAGGTTTTAATGAAATACCACCAGTATCAAAACAGACTCCTTTACCCACAAAAGCTACGGGCTTAGAGTTATTTTTTAAACCTTTCCATTCCATTGTTACAAGATATGATCCTCTAATGCTTCCTTGGCCGACGCCTAATAAAGTATTCATACCTAATTTTTTTAATTTTTTTTCATCTAAAATATTTATTTTTAACCCAAGTTTCCTTAATGAATTTATTCTTTTTGCATATTCATCTGGATGCAAAACATTCCCAGGTTCAGATACTAGATCTCTTGTATAAAATGTTCCTTCTTCAATAGCTTTAAATTTTATTTGATCTTTTGGTTGTAAAATATTTTTTCCAAATACAGTTATAAAAAAATCTTTATCATTTTTTTTTGATTTGTATTTATCAAAAGAATAAGATTTAAGTTTAATACCATGCAAAAAATGTCCGATAATTTTTTTAAAATTATTTGGAAGTGTATCAGTGTTTACGTTATATTTTTTTTGCCTCAAATTCTTAAAGAGATCATAAAATTTTGCTCCTAAATTTTCTAAATCTGATGATGAAATATTTTTTTTTAAAGAAACTAATATAATTTTTCTTTTAGAATTAATATCAAAAGATATGATTTTTTTTTCTTTATCTTCAACTTTTAATAAATCAGAAATAAATGCATATTCAGAGTTTAAAATATATTTTTTTAAACTTAAAATATTGAACTTTTCATCAACAAATAAAACGAGATTTGATGGTTTCTCTTTGTAAGAATTATTTTTATACTTAATTTGAACTGACATAAATTTTAAATACACTCTAAACTAGATGAATGCTATATATGAATAAAAAGAGCATATTTCAATGAAAAAAATATTATTTAGAAAACTGTTACTTGACTACTTAAAGTTTTTTATTATTTCGTTATTTAGTGCAAGTATTATTATCTGGGTTTTTCAGGCTGTTAATTTTCTAGATATTATGATTGAAGATGGTCGTGATTATACAGTTTATATAAAGTATTCATTATTAAGTTTACCTAAAATTATTAACAAAATTTACCCTTTTGCATTATTTTTCAGCTTGTTTTATGTGACAACTAAGTACGAAACCAATAATGAGTTAATTATTTTTTGGAACTTTGGAGTTCATAAAATTGAACTGATTAATTTTATCATGAAAATTTCATTAATATTTATGGTTGTTCAAATTTTATTAGCTTCATTAATTGTTCCTAGTACTCAAGACATAGCAAGATCTTTTTTAAGATCATCTAGCGTAAATTTTTTTGGAAACTTTATTAAACCTCAAAGATTCAACGATACTATAAAGAATGTAACAATATACAGTGAAAAAAAAGATTCTGATGGCAATTTATTTAATCTGTATTTAAAGAAAGAGACAGATATTAATAATTTTCAAATTACTTACGCAAAAAAAGGTTTTTTTAAAGAAATAAATAAATTTCCTATTTTAGTTTTATTTGATGGGCAAACTATAACTGTTAAAGATGGTCAAACTACAAATATTGGTTTTACTAAATCAGATTTTCCACTTAAAAATATTGAAACTAATACTATGACATACACAAAAACCCAAGAGCTCTCTACAAAAAATTTATTTTTATGTATTGAAATTATTCAAAAAACTAAATCTGATATAATAAAAACAAATATTGAAAATTGTTCAAAACAAAACCTTAATAATATTTATAAAGAATTTTATAAAAGATTAATTGTTCCACTTTATATCCCATTGTTAACTCTTGTTCCTTTATTATTAATTATTTCTTCTAAAGAAAGTTCAAACTATAATAAAATTAAACTATTAACATTTTTAATTGGGTTGTTTTCAATAATATTTTCAGAAACTACAATTAGATTTGTCTCTGAGATTTTTTTATTTAATTTTACTATCTCTATAATTCCAATAATAATTTTCTTATTTTTATATTTATTTTTTCTAAAAAATTTCAGTATAAGAAAGTTTAATTAATGAAAACCTATATTAAATTTCTAGTTACAATCTATTCTAAATCATTATTGTATGTTTTATTTGTAATTCTTAGTTTAGTATTTATATTAAATCTACTTACTGAGCTCGAATTTTTTAAAGACATTAAAGTAGAAACATATTTCACTTTATTATTATCATTGCTCAATACACCTTCAATGATTTTTGACATGTTTCCATTTGTTTTTTTAATAACTACTCAATTATTTTTTATAAAACTTTTCAACAATAAAGAGATTGAAATTTTTAAATATTCAGGATTAAAAAATTCTAAAATAATAATAATTATAAGTCTTCTAACCTTTGTAATTGGACTTGCATTAATAACTATTTTCTATAATTTTTCATCAAACTTAAAGAATTTTTACATTAGTTTGAAGTCAGATTATACATCTGATGGAAAATATCTTGCTGTAATTACCCAAAATGGGTTATGGATCAAAGATGAACTTAATCAAGAAATAATTATAATTAATTCATCAAAAATTGAACCAAACTCACTTATCAATAGTTTTATAACTGTTTTTGATAAAAATTATATTGTACAAAAAAATATAAGAAGCAGCAAAATTGATATTAGTAATAATGAGTGGATAATTTACAATGCAAAAGTATTTGAAAAAAATAATTACATCATAAAAGATGAATTAAAATTAAAAACAAATTTTGATTTTAAAAGAATACAAAGTCTGTATTCTAATTTATCATCTTTAAATATTTTTTTATTATATGAATTAAGGGAAAATTATAAAAAATTAAATTATTCTCTCACTGAGATTGATTTACAAATTTTGAAATTAATTTCTTATCCTATATATTTACTTTTGATGACAATTTTTTCGTCTATAATCATGCTTAAAATAAAAAAATATGACGGTGTTACAATTAAAATTGCAATAGGATTGTTTTTTTCTGTAATTATTTACTATATAAGTAATTTCTTTTTTATAATGGGAAGCACTGAAAGATTGTCTTTAATGGCCTCAATATTTACTCCATTAACAATGTTGGCTCTAATAAATATTTTAATGTTAAAAAATATAAATGAAAAATAATATTAATTTTTTTTTGTCATTACTATTAATTTATTTTGTATTTTTTTTTGACTCACATGCTAATGAACAATTTAATTTTGATGTTACTGAAATAGAAATATTGGATGAGGGAAATAAGATTATTGGGTCTAAAAAAGGAAGGGTTACTACTAATGATGGTATAATCATAAATGCAAATAAATTTATTTATAATAAATCAACAAATGTCCTAGAAGCTGAAGGCTCTGTAAATTTTTTAGATGAAAAAAATGAATATCAAATTTTAGCAGATAAAATTATTTATTTTAAAAATAATGAAATAGTAAACACATATGGTAATTCAAAAGCTATTTATAAAAAAAATTTTACAATTGATGCTAAAAAGTTTGAATTTAATAAAAATTCAAAAATTTTGAATGCACAAGAAAATGTTATAATTATAGACCCAACTAAAAACCATAAAATTTTAGGTGAAAATATCACTTATTATAAAAATGAGGAAAAAATTGTCTCTATAGGAAATACAAAAGCATTTATTCAATCTAAATATGAAATTATTTCTTCCGATGTAAGCTATTTTATTAATAAAGAATATTTAATTTCCAATAAAAAGACAATTGTTAAAGATAGAAATTTTCAAAATTACCATCTTTCAAAATTTCATTATCAAATTAATGACGAAATACTTAAAGGTGAAAAAATATTAATCATAACCAATGAAGGTTTACCAAATAGTGATAAATTTTATTTTAAGAATGCCATGATTAATCTTAATAGTAGAGAATTTATAGCCAAAGATATAGATATTAGAGTCCACAAAAATGTATTTAGCAATCCTGAAAATGACCCTAGACTACTTGGAAGTTCTTCAAGAGGTGATAGTGAATTGACTGTTGTAAATAAGGGTATATTCACTAGCTGTAAAATTAACGATACTTGTCCACCTTGGTCAATTAGCGCAAAAAAAATAGTTCATAACAAAATAAAAAAAGAGTTAATTTATGAAAATGCTTATTTGAATATTTTTGATATACCAATTCTGTATTTTCCAAAATTTTTTCATCCGGACCCGACAGTCACAAGGCAAACTGGGTTTTTAACACCTGAGATAAATAATTCTAATGTATTAGGAAGCTCAATCACATTACCTTATTTTAAAAAAATTTCTGAAAATAAAGATAATACATTTACTCCATCTGTTTTTGATAAAAATATTTTTATGATAGAGAACGAATTTAGACAAACAAAAAAAAATTATGATTTACTTGCAGATGTAGGTTTTGTTAAGAATTATGATTCACCTACAACCAAAAAGAAAAAAAATCTTTCCCATTTATTTCTTAAATTAAATCATGATTTAAATTTAGAAAATTATGATACAAGTGATTTTATCTTATCAATAGAAAATGTTTCAAACGATACTTATTTAAAAGTATTTGATCAACAAATTACAAAGTCTAAAGCTAGACCTAATGATTTAAATAAATTGAATAGTCATATGAAATTTATATTAAATAATGACAAATTTAATTTTAACACTGGGATTGATGTATATGAAGATTTGCAAGTTAATAAAAGCGATAGATACCAATTTATTCTCCCATACTATAATTTTAATACTGAAATTTTAAAAAATAGATATGAAGGCACATTTAATTTAAATTCCAGTGGTAGCAATATCTTGCAAGATACAAATAATCTAAAATCAGAAATAATTAATGATCTAAATTTTAATAGTTTAAATTATTACTCTGATTTAGGATTAAGTACTAGTTACAATATAAACATCAAAAATTTGAATACTATGGGCAAAAAAATTAAAAATTATAAATCTAGTCCACAATCAAAATTTATTAGTTTGTTTAATATTGATACTAGCCTTCCATTAATTAAAAATACTGAAAAATATAATAATTATTTAACTCCAAAAATTTCACTTAAAGTAAATCCTAGTGATATGAAAAATTACTCAGATTCATCAAATACAATAAATGTAGGGAATATTTTTGCTAATAACAGACTTGGTTTAAGTGATACGTTTGAGTCTGGTAGATCACTTACTCTAGGGTTAGATTATAAAAAAGAAAATAAGAATGACCTAGACAATATAAACAGGTATTTTGAGCTTAAATTAGCAACCGTACTTAGAGATAAAGAGGAAAACTTTATACCTGCAAAAAGTACTATCAATAGAAAAAGTTCCAACTTATTTGGTTCAATTACAAGTAATATTTCTGATAATTTAAATATAAATTATAATTTTGCCTTAGATAACAATTATAAAAATTTTGAATATAATAATTTAAATGCTACTTTTTCAATAAATAATTTAATTACTAGTTTTAATTTTATTGAAGAAAATGGAGAGATGGGTGATAGCAATGTTTTTGAAAATGAGATTAGTTATAAATTTGATGAACAAAACTATATATCATTTAATACAAGAAGAAATCGAAAACTAAACCTAACAGAATATTATGATTTGGTATATGAATACAAAAACGATTGTTTAATAGCAGGAATTAAATACAAGAAATCGTATTATGAAGATAGGGATCTTAAACCAACTGAGAACTTATTATTTACAATAACCTTATTCCCTCTAACTACATATGAACATGATGCACAAGATCTACTTTAAGAAAGGTTTTTTAATTTTTTTTATTTTTAGTATTTTTTTTAGCAATTTATTAACTGCTAAAGAAAATAAAATATTATTTAAAGTAAATAATGAGATAATCACAAGTCTAGATTTGTTAAATGAAATTAATTATTTAAAAATTGTTAATAAAGAATTTAACAATACTGATAATATTACTTCATACGAAATTGCAAAAAACTCAATTATAAGAGAAAAAATAAAACAAATTGAAATTTTAAAATACATAGATGAAATTAAAATAGATGAGAAGGTATTAAACGATATTATTTTAAATAACTTTAATTACTTAAACATAAAATCGATGACTGATTTTCATCAGTTTTTTTTAACACAAAATATTGAACCATCATTAATTAAACAAAAAATAAGTATTGAAATAATTTGGAACCAATTAATTTTTAGTAAATTTAACAATAAAGTTAAAATAAATATAGATGAAATTAAAAATAAATTAATTAATGAAAAACAAAATGAGTTATTTTTATCAGAAATTTTATTTGATTTAAAAGAAGGAGAAAAGTTAGATGAAAAGTTTAAATTGATCAAAAAAACAATTAACGAAAAAGGATTTGCGCAAGCCGTTCTAATTTATAGTATTTCAGATACAGCAAAGAATAATGGGCAACTTGGATGGATAAAAGAAACTTTAATAAACAAAAATATCTTAAAAAATTTAATTAATGTTAATTCTGGAGACTTTTCTGAACCAATTGTGGTTCCTGGAGGTTTTTTAATACTAAAAATTGGGGACAAAAGAATAATTAAAGAAAAAATTAATTTAGAAAAAGAATTTGATAAAATATTGAAAGAAAAAAGAAACCAACAATTAAATCAATTATCAAATATATATTTTAATAAAATCAAGAAAGATTTCTCAATTAATGAATTATAAACCAATCATAATTGTTGCTGGAGAACCTAATAGTATTTTTTTAGAAATCTTTTTTAAATCGTTAAAAAAAAAAATTAAAAGTCCAATAATACTTATTGCTTCTAAAATAATTATAGAAAAACAAATGAGTAAACTTAAATATTATAAAAAAATAAAATTAATTAATTATAAAAAACTAGAAGAATATAAGCTTAATAACAAATATGTAAATTTAATTGATGTAAATTATAATCAAAAAAAAATATTTTCAAAAATCTCCAAAAAATCGAATACATATATTAGTAACTCTTTTAAAATTGCCTTTAAAATACTCAATAGTGGTTTTTCTTATAAACTTATCAATGGTCCTATTTCAAAAAAAAATTTTTTAAAAAATAAATACCTTGGAATAACTGAATATATTTCATCCAAATATAAGATTAAAGAAAGTGCGATGCTTATTTATAATAAAAATTTGTCTGTATGTCCGTTAACAACTCATTTGCCATTAAAGAATGTAGTTAAAAAAATTAGTGAAAAAAAAATCATTAACCAAGTAAAATTAATAGACAATTTTTATAGAAAAAGATTTGGTTTTAAGCCTAAAATAGGAGTGCTTGGATTAAATCCACACTGTGAGAGTGTCAGTAAATTTAACGAAGACCAAAAAATTATCAAACCAACTATCAAAAAATTATTTGAAACAAAAAAAATTCATATATCTGGACCTCATTCTGCTGATACCTGTTTTTTAAAGCAAAACAGAAAAAAATTTAATGTGATAATAGGTATGTATCATGATCAAGTTTTAACGCCTATAAAAACTTTGTTTGAATATGATGCTATTAATATTACTCTAGGTTTGCCATTTCTAAGAGTGTCACCTGATCATGGTCCGAATGAAAAAATGATAGGAAAAAATATCTCAAATCCATTAAGCTTAATTAAAGCAATAAAATTTTTGGATAAAAATTGATTAAAGCAAAAAAAAGCTTAGGACAAAATTTTTTAATTGATAAAGAGATTCTAGAAAAAATTTCAAGTATTACTATGATTAAAAATAAATCAATTCTTGAAATTGGGCCAGGTACTGGAAATCTCACATCATATATTCTTAGAAAAAAACCAAAAAAAATGATTGTAATTGAAAAAGATAATGAGCTTGCAGCTAATCTTGAAAATAAATTTAAAAATCAGCTAACAGTTATCAATGATGATGTTTTAAAAGTAGATGAAACAAGTCTTTTTGGGGAAAAAGTTATAGTTTTTGGTAATTTGCCTTATAACATTTCAACTGAAATTCTTTGTAAATGGATATTAAATTTAAAAGAAAATTTTTGGTTTGAGTCACTAATATTAATGTTTCAAAAAGAAGTTGCAGATAGAATAATTGCAGAATTTAATACATCTAACTATGGAAGATTATCAATTATTTGTAACTGGAAATTAAATATAAAAAAAATGTATTATATAAAGGCGAGCGCATTTTTTCCAAAGCCAAAGGTAGATAGCTCATTACTATTTTTTTATCCAAAAAAAAATTTTGTAAGAATTAAAGATCCTAACAACTTAGAAAAAATTACTAGAATTTTTTTTAATCAAAGAAGAAAAATGTTAAAGAAACCTTTTAATCAACTTTTTAATGGAGATCAAAGAGTTCTAGATAAACTTAAAATTGATTTAACAAAGAGGCCCCAAAACATTAACTTAGAAACTTATTATAAACTAGTTTGTGAATATGAAAATCTAAGATGTTAATTTATCAATATGTCTTCTGATGTAATCTAGATCATAATCTTTAGATCCATTATTTATTACTGCTTCAATCAAATTAGTTATTTTATTAAAACATTCATTCAAGTGATTATTGATAACTACATAATCATAATTTATCCAGTGCAACACATCTCTTTCAAATTGCTTCATCCTTTCTTTAGCTATTAATTTATCACTTGAATGTCGTTTAGATAATCTTTCAAACAAAACTTCTTTACTAGGAGGAAGTATAAAAAAAGTAATCAATTTATAATCTAATTTTTTATTCTTAATTTGATCAGCTCCTTGCCAATCAATATCAAAGAGAACATTTTTTCCTTTATTTAATTTATCTATAACTGGAGTTCTTGTTGTACCATAAAGATTATTAAATACTTTTGCATATTCAAGAAACTCCTCGTTTTTTATTAATCTTTTAAATTCTGATTCATCAATAAAGAAATAATCTTTATTTTGTTTTTCGTTTGGTCTAGGTTGTCTTGTTGTATGTGATATTGAAATTTCAAAATTATCTTTTTCAGATAACTTTTTAACCAGAGTAGTTTTTCCAGCTCCTGAGGGAGAGGATAAAATAATCATTACCCCATCTTTATGTGAGGGCATTAAGAATTCTAGTTAGCTTTACCTTCGATAAATTTAACTGCATCGCCTACAGTTAAAATTTTCTCAGCTTCACTATCTGAAATTTCAGATCCAAATTCTTCCTCGAAAGCCATCACTAATTCAACTGTATCCAAACTATCAGCACCTAAGTCGTCTATAAAACTTGACTCTTCAGTAACTTTAGCTTCGTCAATACCTAAGTGATCTGCTACAATTTTTTTTACTTTGCTTGAAACGTCTTCTGACATATTGATCCTTTTTGTTATAAATTCTTAATAGTTTAAAAACTTGTTTTGTCAAGCCATATACATGCCTCCATTAACATGCAATGTTTCACCATTTATATAATTTGATTTATCTGAGCATAAAAAAAGCACTGCATTTGCAACATCATCTGGCTCTCCTAATCGGGCAGAAGGAATTTTTGATATTATAGCCTCTTTAAATTTGTCATCTAATTTATCCGTCATAGCTGTTTTAATAAAACCAGGTGAAATACAATTTATATTTATATTTTTTTTAGCATATTCTATTGCCAAACTCTTAGACATAGCAATAATACCTGCTTTAGAAGCTGTGTAATTGGCCTGTCCTAAATTACCTGTATGTCCAACAACTGAGGTAATATTAACAATCTTTCCAGATTTATTTTTAAGCATTTTTTTAATTGCTGATTTACTCATTAAAAAAGTTGATGTTAAATTAACATCGATTACTTTTCTCCATTCATCTAGGTTCATTCTTATTGCTAAATTATCTTGAGTAATACCTGCATTATTAACTATGCAATCTAAACTACCACCAAGTTCTTTGGTTGCGTTTTCAACAAACTCCTCAATTTTATTGCTTTGAGAAATATCAAACTTTAATGTTTTAATATTTACATATTTACTTTTTAGTTCCTCAAGTTTTTCTATTCTTGTACCTGAAGCTAAAATATTTGCTCCTGATTGATTTAATTTTTCAATTATTGAATATCCAATCCCACCTGAAGCACCTGTAACGATAATATTTTTACCTTTTAAATCTGTCATATTTTTAGACCTTGAATTTCACTTTGACTATTAATTGTGTCAATTTTTATATTCCTATTAATTCTTTTTACCAAACCTGACAAAACTTTCCCAGGTCCAATTTCTATAAAATGATTTACATCATTTTCTATCATATTTATCACACTTTCTCTCCATCTAACTCTATTCTCTATTTGTTTAATCAAAAGATTTTTGAGCTCAACTGGATCTTTGATTTCATTAGCTGTTACATTTGAGATTAATTTATTTTGTCCATTTTTAAAATTAAGTTTATTTAACTCTTCAGTCATAATTTTTGTAGCATTTTTCATCAAATCGCAGTGGAAGGGTGCACTTACTGGTAGTTTGATGTTTTTAATTGAACTATTCTTTAAAATTTGAATTAACTTTTCTAAATCCTCTATTTTTCCACTCAAAACTATTTGACCTTCAGAATTGTCATTTGCAATTTGTACTTTAAAATTTTCTTTATTTTCTATCAAAATTTTTTCAATCACATCAACTGTTGAGCCTAATACCGCAACCATCCCTCCTTGTCCTTTAGGCACAGCATTTTGCATAGCATCCCCTCTAATTTTTAATATTTTTAAAGTATCTGAAAAATCTAGATATCCTGCACATGATAAAGCAGAATATTCACCTAAAGAGTGTCCAGCAAAGTATTTCGCTTTATTTAAATCTAAGTTGAATTCATTTTTTGTTAAATTAAATATTGAATAGCTAATTAAAAATATTGCAGGTTGTGTATTTACTGTTAAATCTAACTCTTCTTTTGGACCCTCTAAAATAAGCTTAGAAATAGGAAAATTTAATGTGTCATCTGCTTTTTTAAACAGATTTTTAACTGTATCAAAATTATCATAGAGTTCTTTTCCCATACCTACTATTTGAGATCCCTGCCCTGGAAAAATTACTGAAAACATATAAAAAAACTAATTATTTTGCCTTTTTAACTATTGTAATTGAACTTTTATAATAGTATATCCTCACTTTTTATTAAAGAACTTAAATGAATTTATACGAACATACAATTATAGCTAGGCAAGATACTTCACCGAGTGAATTAAAGCAACTGACAGAGAAATATTCTAAAATTGTTGAAAAAAATGATGGAGAGGTTGTTAAAACTGAGAATTGGGGATTGTTAAACCTATCTTATCTTATCAAAAAGAATAAAAAAGGAAGTTACATACACTTTAAAATAAAGGGTAGAGGAAATGTAATTGATGAATTGGAAAAAAATGAAGCTATTGATAAAAAATTACTTAGATATTTAACAGTTAGAGTAAAAAAGTTTGACTTAAAAACTAACTATTTTGGAAAAAAAGAAGATAGCGAAAAAAAGGAAAGTGTTAAAAACTAATGCCAAAAAGACAAAGTGGAAACAAAAAAAGTAAACAAAGTAACTTTGCAAAATTAAGTATTTTTCAACCAAATAAATATAAATTCAAAAAAACTTGTCCGTTATCAATTAAAGGTGCTCCAGAAGTAGACTATAAAAATATTAAACTATTAAAAAAATATGTATCTGAAAATGGTAAAATTTTACCTTCAAGAATCACAAATGTATCTCAAAAAAAACAAAGAGAACTCTCTCTTTCAATCAAAAGAGCTAGAAATTTAGCACTAATATAGAATGAAAGTAATTTTATTAGAAAACGTGAAAAGAATAGGATCTATTGGTGAAGTAATAGATGTAAAAAGAGGTTTTGCTAGAAACTTTCTGATTGCAAATAAAAAAGCCTTATATGCTTCAAAAGAAAATATAAAAGAAGTTGAAAAAATTAAAGCTGAGCTGTCTAAAAAGGATAACGAAAAGAAAAAAGAAGCATCTCAAATTGCTGAGCAAATTAATGGTAAAGAGTATTCTGTCAAAAAACTAAGTACAGAAAATAATGAATTGTATGGTTCGGTCAAACCAACTGAAATTTCAAAACTTATTCAAGGACAAAATAAAATTGATATAAAACCTTCAATGATCCAGCCAGTTGAAGAAATAAAAGCATTAGGAAAATTTAAAGTTAAAATTTCTTTACACTCAGAAGTTGATGCTGAAATCACAATCAATGTTTCTTCAGCTGATACAATTCAATAATTATACATTCTTTTCCCCAGTAGAAATATACAATTTGATTTAATTCTATTTCATGTAAATTTATCTTCATGGAAAACAATTTAAGTATAGTCAAAGATCAATTTAAAGAATTGCCAAACAACATTGAAGCTGAACAAGCTGTAATAGGATCTATTCTTGTAAGTAACGAAATATTCGATGAAATAAGTACCATCATTGAAGCTGCTAATTTCTATGATCCCATGCATCAAAAAATTTTTGAATCTATCTCAAGTTTAATTTACAAAGGGCTTTTAGCAAATCCAATTACTCTAAAAAATTATTTTGAAGATGAAAAAGATGATTTAAACGTTCCTGAGTACTTAGTAAAAGTAACTAAATTTTCTACATCAGTTAGGCAAGCTATAGAGTACTCTAAAATTATTTACGATATGTTTGTGCGAAGAGAATTAATTAAAATTTCTGAACAAACTGTTGATGATGTTAAAGTAAACGACCTTGACACAAATGGACAAAATATCATCGAGAAAACTGAAAAATCATTATTTGATTTAGCAGAGAAAGGTTCAGCTAGTTCAAATATAATGAAATTTGATCAAGCATTGAAACAAACCATAGATATGGCTTCTGCGGCTTACAAAAATGAAGGTGGTATTGTAGGAGTTCCAACCGGGCTTCGTGATTTAGATTATAAACTCGGTGGTTTACATCAGTCCGATTTGATTATTATAGCAGGACGTCCTTCAATGGGTAAAACATCATTAGCAACTAACATCGCATTCAATGCAGCAAAGAACTTACAGGATAGTGGAAAAGAATCTACGATAGCTTTTTTTTCACTTGAAATGTCTTCTGAACAATTGTCTACAAGAATTATTTCTGAACAAGCAAGAATTAGCTCAAACGACATAAGACAAGGAAGAATTACCGATGATCAATTTGATAAATTTTTAGAAACTTCAAAAGATATAGCTGACCTTCCTCTAATGATAGATGAAACACCAGCTATAAGTATTGCTGCTATGAGTAATAGGGCTAGAAGAATTAAAAGAAAAAGTGGTCTAGATATGATTGTGGTTGATTATATTCAGCTAATGAGAGGAACTTCATTTAACAAAGATGGGAGAGTTCAAGAAATATCGCAAATTACTCAAGGACTTAAAGCAATAGCCAAAGAACTCTCTGTTCCTGTGGTTGCTCTTTCACAGTTGTCTAGACAAGTAGAACAGAGAGATGATCATAAGCCTCAGTTGGCAGATTTAAGAGAATCTGGTTCTATTGAACAAGATGCCGATGTTGTAATGTTTGTTTATAGAGAAGGATATTATTTGCAAAGGAAAGAGCCAAGAGAAGCCACAGTGGAACATGCGGAGTGGCAAGCAAAAATGAATGAGGTTGCCCATTTAGCACAAATTATAATTGGAAAACAAAGACATGGCCCTATTGGCAATGTAACTCTTGAATTTGAAGAAAGATTTACAAAATTTAAGGATACTCAATTAAGTTAAATTCCAATATAAAGAGCTTGAATGATAGCTCATTTTTATCAAAACGTTATCCTTAAAAATCCTAAAGCAATATTTGTATTGTTAGTTATTGCTATTTTAAGTTTTGGATATTATTCAAAAAATTTTAGGCTAGATGCTTCATCAGAAACCTTATTAATAGAGGGTGACCCAGATTTAGCATACTTGAAAGAAGTCTCTGAAAGGTATGGATCTAAAGAATTTTTAATTCTTACCTATACACCAAATGAGGGAATGGCAACTGACTCATCAATTAATAATTTATTAAGTTTAAAATATAAAATTCAGAGCCTTAATTGGGTCCATAGTGTAATTACATTATTAGATATTCCGCTTTTAAATAATTCAGAAGCTCCCCTTCAAGAAAGACTAGAAAGCTTCAAAACATTAAAAGATGAAGATGTTGATAGAAATCGAGGTTTTAAAGAAATTTTAAATAGTCCTGTTTTTCGAAATTTTGTCATTAGCGAAGATGGAAAAACTAGTGGAATTATTGTTAACATTAAACAGTCTCAAAAATTAGAAGATATAGAAAATAAATCAAAACAAGAAGTTGAACTAATTAAAGATCAAATCAAAAAACAAAACCACCAGAATATTTTAGAAATTAGACAAGTGATTCAAAGTTATGGCGATGTTGGAAAAATATATCTTGGAGGAATACCAATGATTGCTGATGATATGATGACTTTTATCAAAAGCGATATAATTGTTTTTGGTTTAGGGGTTCTATTATTTATAATTACTACTTTATGGTTTGTTTTTAGAAATCTTCTTTGGATTGTGGTTCCTGTAAGCAGTTGTCTTTTTTCTGTGATAATAATGATGGGATTACTTGGGTTGCTAGGATGGAAAGTTACTGTTATTTCATCAAATTTTATTGCACTGATGTTAATTCTAACAATGGCAATGAATATTCATATGAGCACTAGGTTTCTTCAACTTAAAAAAGATTTTCCATCAAAAAATAATTTTGAAATTATTTCACTAACTACTTCAAAAATGTTTTGGCCAATTCTGTATACTGTTTTAACAACAATTTTTGCATTCTTATCTTTAATTTTTAGTGAAATAAAACCTATTATTGATTTTGGCTGGATGATGACTTTTGGTTTAATTACATCATTTATCATTACATTTACTTTGCTTCCTACCCTTTTAAACTTTGCACCTACAAACAATATTACAGTGAAGAAAGAACAGAAATCTAAGATTACAAATTTACTTAGTTTAATTTCTATAAATAATAAAAACTCTATCTTCTTAGTAACTGGAGTAGTTGTAATTTTTAGTATTATTGGAATTAGTAAGCTTGAAGTTGAAAATAGCTTTATAAATTACTTTGATAAGAATACCGAAATTTATAAAGGTATGAAACTTATAGATGAGGAGCTAGGTGGAACCACTCCTTTAGAGGTTATTATAAAATTTCCTGAGAAAGAAAAGGTGCAAAAATCTGAAGAAGATGACGAGTTTGAGGATTGGAGTGATGAAGAAGATACTAATGATGAAAAATACTGGTTCACCAAAGATAAAATTGATCTAATTACATCTGTTCATAATTACTTAGATAGTTTACCAGAAATTGGTAAAGTTCTCTCTTTTTCATCAATTATTGAAGTAGCTACTCAATTAAATAATAATAAGCCTTTAGGTACTTTAGAAATGGGAGTGCTTTACTCAAAAATTCCTGAGAGTATTAAAACTGAAATTATTGATCCCTATCTTTCAATTAAAGATAATGAGGCTCGAATTAGTTTAAGAATTATAGACTCTCAAGAAGATTTAAGAAGAAATGATTTAATAAACAAAATAAATTTTGATCTAAAAGATAAATTTGGTTTAGAAGATAAGGATTATAAATTAGCAGGTGTATTAATATTGTTTAATAATTTATTACAAAGCTTATTTAAATCTCAAATTTTAACATTAGGATTGGTTATGATTGGAATATTTTCAATGTTCATAATCTTATTTAGAAATATAAAACTTTCATTGATTGGTGTTGTTCCAAATTTTATTGCAGCTTTTTTTATACTGGGAATAATTGGATTATTAGAAATACCGTTAGATATGATGACTATAACTATTGCAGCAATAACAATAGGTATCGCAGTAGATAACAGTATTCACTATATTTATAGATTTAAAGAAGAGTTTAATAAAATAAAGGATTACAACAAAACATTAAAAACGTGTCATTCAACTGTTGGGGTCGCTATACTAAACACTTCAATAACGATTGTTTTTGGATTTTCAATTTTGGTGTTATCAAAGTTTATCCCAACAATTTATTTTGGTGTGTTTACAGGACTAGCTATGTTATTAGCAATGATATCGGTATTAACTCTACTTCCTGCATTAATCTTAATTATTAAACCTTTTGGCAAATCATCTTAATGTTAGAAATCATAAAAGATTTTTATAAAGCAATATCAATAATTGATTTAATTTATTTAATTTTGACAATCCTTTCTTTGATAAGTTGTTACAAAAAAGGCTTCATTTTAAGCATTCTCTCAATGGCTAAATGGTTGCTGGCATACATAATTACATTAATTCTATTTCCAAAAATTAAACCCTATGTAAAAGACATAATTGATAATGAGTATGTACTCGATGTTGGTTTAGGAATAGTAATATTTGTTGTTGTTATCTTTTTGGTTCTATTGGTTAATAAGGGAATTAGTAAAGCAGTCAGATATACGGGAATCGGTGGTTTAGATACGACATTTGGATTCTTTTTTGGTTTTATAAGAGCTTACATTATTTCTGTATGTATCTTTTCAGGTGTTCATATTGTTTATAATTATGATAAATGGCCAATAAATTTTGACAAATCATACGTCTTTCCATATTTAGAAAAAGGTAGTAGTTATCTGATAAAAGAATTTCCTAATGAAAAAACATATCAAGATTCTAAAGAAAAAATTACAGAGCTATAATCCAAGATTAAAGGAAGAATGTGGAGTTTTTGGTATTAGCAATGCAAAAGATGCTTCGGCCCTAACAGCACTTGGACTGCACGCTCTACAACACAGAGGTCAAGAAGGTTGTGGAATAGTTACTTTTGATGGGGAAAAATATTATTCTGAAAAAAGATTTGGCTTAGTCGGAGATAATTTTAACAAAGAAAAGGTACTTAACAATCTTAAGGGAAATTATGCAATTGGCCATAACAGATACAGTACGACTGGAAACAATATATTAAGAAACATTCAGCCTTTTTTTGCTGACACCAATGCCGGTGGAATTGGAGTTTCACATAATGGAAATCTTACTAATTCAATAGCTTTGAGAAATAAACTAGTTGAGGATGGAGCTATATTTTACACTACCTCAGATACTGAAACGATTGTTCAATTAATTGCTAAATCAAAGAGACCAAAAACGATTGATAAAGTAATTGATGCAATTTTTCAAATTCAAGGTGGCTATGCATTAGTGATGTTAACTCAAAACTCTTTAATTGGCGTTAGAGATCCTTACGGAATTAGACCACTAGTAATTGGTAAGCTTGGCAATAGTTATGTCTTAGCATCTGAAACTTGTGCCTTTGATATAATTGGTGCAAAATTTGTAAGAGAAGTTGAAAATGGCGAGATAGTTTTAATTGAAAATAATGAACTGAAAAGTATTAAGCCCTTTCCTGCTAAAAAAGTTAGACCTTGTGTTTTTGAGTATATTTATTTTTCAAGACCAGACAGCCTGATTGGAGGAAAAACAGCATATGAGCATAGAAAAAATATCGGTAGAGAGCTTGCAAAAGAAAATGATACTGATGCCGATATAGTGGTTCCAGTTCCAGATTCTGGAAATGCTGCTGCTATGGGTTTTGCTCAAGAATTAAAAATGAACTTTGAACATGGGTTAATTAGAAATCATTATGTTGGAAGAACTTTCATCGAACCAAGCCAAAAAATTAGAAGCTTAGGTGTTAAATTAAAATTAAATGCTAATCAAACAACAATTAAAGATAAAAAAATTATTCTAATTGATGACTCTCTTGTTCGAGGAACAACGTCATACAAAATTGTTAAAATGCTTTATGATGCTGGTGCGAAAGAAGTTCATGTTAAAATTGCATGCCCTGAAATAAGATACCCAGATTTCTATGGCGTAGACACACCAACAAAAAAGGAATTGTTAGCAGCAAATAAAACAAATGATGAAATATGTGAATATATTGGAGCTAAATCTTTGAGATTTTTATCAATTGAAGGATTGTATAAAGCTATTGGTTATGAAAAAAGAAACGAAACATATCCACAATTAACAGATCATTATTTTACAGGTGAATACCCTGTTAAATTAGTGGATGAATTAGGAGATAATAAAATAACTCAGTTATCTTTACTAAGCACAGGATCGAACAATTAAATTATGAAAACAGTAAATTTTACTGAAATGAAAAATGGAACTAAGGAAGATTATGAGCTTCTTGAAAAATTTGAGAAAAACTTTGAAAGACAAACAGCTGATAGAGTTTTAAATTATTTATCTAAACAAAACACTACTTTAGAAGGTTACAAAATCACTAGACTAGAACACTCCTTACAAGCTGCAACAAGAGCTTTTAAAAATAAAGAAAGTGATGAAATGGTTGTTGCAACTTTACTTCATGATATTGGAGATGATTTAGCACCAATGAATCATTCTCAATATGCTGCATCTATACTAAGACCTTATGTTTCAGAAAGAACTTATTGGATTGTTCTACACCATGGTCTTTTTCAAACTTACTACAGCGCTCATCACTTAGGTGGTGACAGAAATGCAAGAGATAAATTTAAAGACCACAAATATTATCAAGACACTATAGATTTTTGTGAAAAATATGACCAATGCTCTTTTGACCCTGATTACAAAAGTATGACTTTGGATGATTTTAAGCCATTAGTTAAAAAAATATTTGCAAAAGAGCCTTATTATTATCTTTAAATTTAGGTATAAATCATTACTTACAGCGCATGATTGATTCAAAAGAAAAAATTATAAATTATTTTAAATCAGGTATTAAAGATCCCAAAAAATTCAAAATTGGGATCGAGCATGAAAAGTTTTTATTTAATAATTCAAACAATAAAAGGATTAATTATTCAAAAATAAAAGAAATGTTTACAGCCTTACTTGAATTTGGCTGGAATCCAGTTTTTGAAAAAGAAAATATTATTGCACTTAATAAAGGTGGTAAAAATATAACGCTTGAACCAGGCAATCAGATAGAATTATCAGGAGATAAATTAAATCATATGCACGAAGCTTGTGCAGAGTCACAAGACTATTTGTTTGAATTAAAACAAGTTACAAAAAAATTAGATATTAAAATTGTTAGTGCAGGGTTCGATCCAATATCTAAATTAAGTGAAATCCCAAACAATCCAAAACAACGATATGAATTGATGACTAAGGATATGCCTTTAGGTGGTGAACTTAGTTTAGATATGATGTATCGAACATGTGGCACACAATTAAATATAGATTATAGTTCAGAAGAAGATTTTATTAAAAAGTTCAGAGTAGCAAATTCTATAGTGCCTATTGCAATTGCTTTATTTGCTAATTCCTCAATTGTTGAGAAAAAAAATAGTAACTATTCATCTTATAGATCTAAAGTTTGGCAAAGCACTTCTAGAGGTGGATTGCCTAAATTATTTTTCGAAAATATGAATTTTGAAAAATATGCAGATTTTGTAATTAATTTTCCTATATTATTTATACAAAATGAAGATCAGTATATTTCGGGTAGGAAATATATTTTTAAGGATTTTATGGAAGGAAAAATTCAAGAAATTGGAAATAGGCTTCCAACTGAAGCAGACTTAACAACTCACTTAAGTACAATATTTACTGAAAACAGAGTTAAAAAATACATTGAATTAAGATCGATGGATACCTGTGGTTGGGATTGTTTATGTGCAGGACCAGCTTTCAATATAGGTATGCTTTATGGAAATTTAGATGAAGTTGATGAACTAATTTCAACATGGGAGATCGATAAAATAATTAATGCTTATCTAGAGGCGCCACAAAAGGGATTTAACACTCAATTAATGGGTAAAGATCTTCTTTATTGGTCATCTACACTTTTAGACCTTTCAAGAAAAGGTTTAGAGAATAGAGATGTTTTAAGTAAAAAAGGTAATAACGAGACTGTATTCCTAAACCATCTACAAAAAGTAATTGATAATAAGACAACAAATGCAGATCATATGATTAGTAAATTTTCAAAAAACGAAAATTTAGACGAATTATATGATAAATAAAATTGTTGCTATTCAAGGAAACCATCCTTCTAAACTGAAACCTTTAACGGATACAAGTGTTTTTTTAGCAAACGAAATTCAGAACAAAAAATATAAAATTTTCTATTACGATCCAAAAGACTTATCAGTTGTTAATTCAAAAGTTACAGCTAAGGGTTTTTTTATTAAATTTAACTATAGCAATAAAAAATTCTATAAAATTACAAAAAAACAAAATCTAGACTTAACAAAATGTAAATTTATTCTTATTCGCCAAGATCCACCTTTTAATCTTGAGTATATTTCAACAACTTACATTTTAGATACAATTAAGACTAAAGTTAAAATAATTAACAACCCTACCGCTGTAAGGAATATTTCTGAAAAATTGTATTCATCTAAATATCAAAAATACATGCCAGCTACTATTTTTACTCAAAATATGGATGAAATTAAAAAATTTTTCAAAAAAAACAAAAAAGTTATTTTAAAGCCCATCCATAGTTTCAGTGGAAATGATATTCATTTATTAACCAAATTTAATTCAAAATTAGTTAATAAATTTATAAAAAAACATGATCATATCATGTGCCAAAAATTTCTTCCTAAAATAAGTAAGGGAGATAAAAGGGTTTTTATCATTAATGGAAAAGTATGTGGTGCAATTTCAAGGGTTCCAAAGAAAGGTTCGATTTTAAGTAATATGAGTAAAGGAGCAAAACCAACTAATATAAAATTAAAAAGTAAAGAAATTAAAATTTCAAAATTAATTGCAAAAGATTTAAAAAAAGAAAATATTTTTTTTGCAGGAATTGATTTTATAGATCAAAAACTCAATGGAGATATAAATGTTACCTCTCCAACTGGACTTAAAACACTTTATGACTTATCAGGAAAAAATTTAGCTAAAACTTTTTGGAAAGAGCTTAAAGCGTGAAAAATTTAACCAATCAGCAAAAAGGTTCATTGATGGCTTTTATAGGAGTTATGTTTATAACTCCAGATTCTTTGCTCATAAGATTGTCAAATATTGATACTTGGGGAATGCTTTTTTACAGAGGGGCAATACCGTTTATGGTAGTTTTAGTTGGTCTTCTTTTATTTTATAAAAATAATTTCTTAAAAGCTTTGTTTAAAATTGGTTATCCAGGTATTTTTTATGTAATTAGTTTTTCTATTTGTAATATTACTTTTATTATTTCAATTCAAAATACTAATGTAGCAAATACTTTATTAATGGTGGCTCTTGCACCAATGCTTTCAGCAATCTTAGGGGCTATTTTCTTAAAAGAAAAACCAGATAATAAAACTTGGGTTGCTATAATAATTACCTTTGTTGCTTGTGTTTATATTTTTTACGACTCTTTAAGTCTTGGCAATTTTTATGGAGATATGTTTGGTTTAATCACTTCTTTTGGATTAGCTTGTAATGCTAACATTGCGAGATACGCTAAAACTATTGATTTAGTACCTGCTGCTGTAATTGGAAAATCGTGCGTTGCTATATTTGCCTTTTTCTTTGTTAAAGACTTTGCTTTAGTTGGAAATGATCTTTTTTATATACCTTTAATGTGTGTAATGTGTGTAGCTATACCATTTGTTTTGGTCACCATAGCACCAAGATTTATAACTGCAGCTGAAGTTAATCTATTTTTCCTATTAGAAACTATCCTGGGACCGATATGGGTTTGGATGGTTATTAAAGAACAGCCCTCTAACGAGACTATCTATGGGGGTATCGTTATCATTATTACGATAGCAATTCATTCTTTACTGGCCATAAAAAAAACACAAACCAAAACTACGTAGCCAGAAAATATTAAAGTTAAAAACTATATATGCAAAAAGAAGTAAAAAAGTCTTGGGCTCTATTTATAGGGATAGGGGTAATGATGATTGCTCATGGTTTGCAAATGCAAGTTATGGGTATTCGATCAGTACTTGAAGATTTTAGTGTTTTTACAACTGGTATCTTTATGTCTGGATATTATGTTGGTTACTTTGTGGGCTCAAGAACAACACCTAACTTTGTTCAAAAAGTTGGTCATATAAGAGTTTTTGCTGCATTCGCTTCACTTGCATCTTTAAGTGCTTTAATCGCTGTTGTTTATGTAAATCCATTTATGTGGACAATTAGTAGATTCATAACAGGTATAAGTTTAGTCAGTTGTTATGTGGTTACAGAAAGCTGGTTAAATGATAGAGCGACTAATAAAAATAGAGGACAACTATTGTCTGCTTATATGATGGTAATCTATTTTGGATTAGCTATAGGTATGTTGCTACTTAATGTTAGCAAACCAGAAGACTACGAACCATTTATTTTAGTTTCCATTTTACTTTCTCTTGCGCTTGTTCCTATTTTATTAACTAAAAGACCTGCCCCTAAATTTAAAAAAATAGATACGATAAGTATTAAAGAATTGTATAAGATTTCACCACTTGGTTCATTGAGCTCATTCTTTACTGGTATCATTCATGCAGCATTTTTTTCTTTAATATCTGTTTACGCAACACTTGCAAAATTTTCTTTGGTTGAAACATCAATACTTTTATTTATTGCAACAATTGCGGGAGTGATTGGCCAAGGACCTATAGGTTATTTTTCGGATACATTTGATAGAAGAAAAGTAATTGTTATTACAACTTTTGGAAGTTGTTTTTTAGCCTTTATTTCAATTCTAACTTCAAATGATCCTATTCAAAATATTTATTACATGGATGAATTTGCTTTTAGAAAAATTATTTTTTTTATTGCTGTAGGTTTGTATTCAAGTTTATGTCTTCCTTTGTTTTCACTTAACCTTGCTCACACAAATGACTTTGTTCCTAAATCAAAATTCGTAGCAGCTGGAGGTGGTTTGCAGTTTATCTTTGGTGTAGGCGCAATTAGTGGTCCTATTTTATGTTCTGTGTTTATGGAATGGTTTGGATTAAATGGTTTATTTGTTTTTTTAATTATTGCGCATGCGATAATTGGTGGATTTGGTTTATATAGGATGAAAGTTAGAGAAACTGTTGAAAACCCGGACTCAACTTTTACACCTATACCAGCAACAATTACACCTGCTGGACTAGAACTAGACCCCGATACACCTGCAACACTTGATGAAAATCCAGTTAATGAAACTGCAAAACCTTAATTAATTATTTCTATTTTATCACCGACATTAATTTTGGAAGATGTGAGAATTTGACATCTAAGGCCTCCTTTTCTCATAAATTCTTTAAGAATATTTTTTTGATCAAGCATTTCGGTCAAATGTCGACACGGTCTACATAATTCAATTCCCTCTAATTCAACATTTCCTACTTTCAATTTTTTTCCAATTAAATCGTTTAACTGAATACCTTTTGTAACAACGTTCCGTCTAAAATTGATGTAAGGTATATCGAGCCCAAATTTAATATTATATTCATCAATATTCTCAGCCTCTATTAAAGATAATTGATTGTAAGGATCATTAAAATCATGAAAATGTCGATCTCCTACTATTCCTTTATTTGCTAAAACCTCAATTGAATTTACTTCCTTAATTGGTTGATTGTTGTTGGCGGTAATTCCTAATTTAAATACTTCGGCCATAAATTATTGAAGAAATAGTTGAGCTCATATAATCTTTTTAAAATAATATGACTTATCTAACATCAAATCAACTTAAACAGTATGAAGATCAAGGTTACATATCCCCTATTGAAGTTTTGTCTAGTCGTGAAGCATTAGAGGCAAGAAAGGAAATTGAATTAATTGAAAAAAAACTACCAAATGAAATAGATAAGTCGGGAAGATATAATGTTCATTTAATTTCACCAAAACTTGATTCGATTGTTCATAATTCAAAAATTTTAGATGCAGTAGAAAGTATTATTGGAAAAAATATCTTAGTTTGCAGCACTACTTTATTTATTAAAAACCCTAACGAACAGGGTTTTGTAAGCTATCACCAAGATGCAAAGTACATAGGATTAGAACCACACAATTGGGTCACAGCATGGGTGGCATTAACAGATTCGAACGAAAACAATGGATGTATGAAAATGTGGCCTAAATCACATTTAAATATTAAAGACCATAATGAGAAATTTAATGAAGGAAATTTACTTACCAGAGGACAAACAGTAGAGAATGTACCTGAAGATGAAGTTAAATCTATAGAACTAAAAGCCGGTCAAATGTCATTGCATCATCCAAGAGTAGTACATGGATCAGGGATAAATAAAAGTAATGATAGAAGAATAGGATTTGTTATCCAAAGTTATATAGGCACAAACGTAAAACAAACTTTAGGAAAAAATAGTGTTCAAATTGCAAGAGGTGAGGATAAATATTATCATCATGAAATTATAAATAGAACTAATGCTTTAATGAGTGAAGAAAGTATTTTGCTTCGAAAAAAAGAAAATTATTACTTGCAAGAAATTTTTTATAAAGGTGCAAAACAAAAAGGTTCTTATTAGTTTATGAAAGAAACACTTAACCTAGGAGTAATTGGAATAGATCATGGTCATATTTTCGATATGCTAGATGAAATGATTAAAGAAGGTTGTAGTTGTAATTCTTTTTGGACAGATGGAGATCCTTTAACTCTTCAAGAATTTAAAAAAAAATATCCAAATATAAAAAGAAAAGAAAATAAAGAGGAAATATTAAAGGACTCATCTATTGATATGATTTTAATATCTTCAATCCCTGTAGATAGAGCTGGTCATTCAATAGATGCATTAAAAGCTGGGAAAGATGTTATGGTAGATAAACCAGGCTGTACTACCTTAGATCAATTAAATAATTTGAAAAACACTGTTAAAGAAACTGGAAAGATCTGGTCTATAAATTTTTCTGAAAGATTTCACGTTGCTGCAGTTGCTAAAGCTGAAGATTTAGTAAATGAAGGCAAAATAGGAAAAGTAAAACAAACTATTGGAACTGGTCCTCATAGACAGGGTAATTATGAAAGACCTGATTGGTTTTATAATCGTCAAAGTTATGGAGGTATCATTACCGATATTGGTTCTCACCAAATTCATCAATTTTTAGTTTTTACAAACTCAAATCAGGCAAAAATCAACCATGCATTAATAGAAAATACGACAAAGAAAGATATGCCTGGTTTTCAAGATTTTGGTGAAGTGAACCTTACTGGAAATGGCGGGCATGGTTATGTTCGCCTAGATTGGTTTACTCCAGATGCCCTCCCAACCTGGGGAGATGGAAGATTGTTAATCCTTGGAGACAAAGGTTTTATTGAAATAAGAAAATATACAGATTTAGCAAAATCAGAAAAAGGTAATCATTTATTTTTAGCAAATAATGATGAGGTGAAACATATTGATTGTTCTAATGTTAAGCTGCCTTACTTTAGTAATTTAATTAATGATGTTTTAAACAGAACGGAAACTGCATGTCCTCAAGATCTTACTTATCTTTCAATGGAACTTGCTATTAAAGCTCAAGAGCAAGCTGAAAAAAAATGAAAAAGTATCAAGTAGCAATAATTGGAACCAATATAGGGGCAAAACATTTTGAAGATTTTCAAAAAGTATCAGAGAGATTTAATGTTCACACATTATGTGGTTTAACTAGGGAGGCTATTGATAAAATATTACAATCAAATACTGAGACAAAAGTTTCTCTAAATTTTGACGATGTATTAAAAGTTAAAGAAATTGATATCATTGATATTTGCCTTCCACCCCATTTGCATTTTTCTGCTTGTAAAAAAGCTATGGAAGCTGGAAAGCATGTGATTTGTGAAAAACCATTAGTTTCAAGTCTTAAAGAAGTAGACGAATTAGAAAAAATTAGCAGAGAAACTGGTAAGATTATTTTCCCAGTATTTCAATATCGATATGGTCTAGGATTTTCAAAATTAAAAGCATTGATCAAATCTGGTTTAGCAGGAAACCCTTTGGTTGCATCTTTAGAAACTCATTGGAATAGAGGTAAAGATTATTATTCAAAACCTTGGAGAGGAACTTGGAAAGGTGAACAAGGTGGAGCAATTTTAAGTCACTCTATTCATATTCATGATTTAGTTAGTATGATCTTAGGTCCTGTTTCAAATGTTTTTGCAAAATTAACAACTAGAGTAAATGATATTGAAGTTGAAGATTGTTCGGCCCTTTCTATTGAAATGGAAAATGGAACTCTAGTGACAAGTTCAATTACATTGGGTGCAGCAAATGATACGAGTAGACTTCGATTTTGTTTTGAAGGGTTAACAGCTGAGTCTGGTGCATCACCAGATAAACCATATAATCCAGCTGATGATAAATGGGACTTTTTACCAAGAGCTCCTATAACTCAAACTCAAATAGATGAAGTACTATCAAAAGTAAAAGAACCAAAATCATGGTATGCAGGTATGTTTGATGAAATTGCAAATAAACTAGATGGATCTCCTAGTGATGAAGTAACTTTATCAGATGCTAGAAAATCTCTAGAATTTGTAACCGCTGTGTATGATTCTTCTAGACAAAATAAGAATATTAAACTTCCAATCAATAAAGATAATCCTTTATATAATTCTTGGTTACCTTTAAATAATTAAACATGTCAGATTCAAATAAAGCACCAAACGATTTTTTTGATAATTGGAATAAAATCCAATCAATGTCGTATAAAAACGTCATTGAACTACTTGTAAAGAGAAGTAGCGAAAAAAAGATTTTAGCTTTAATCCAATTTGAATTAGATCAATTTTCAGAAAATGTTCAAAAGGATTTAGCTATTTCTGAAACAAGTTCTTTCTACCAAGAAATATCTAATCTTTTTAGAGATTCAAACTGGTGGTCAACTGCTACAGTAACAGACGCTTGTAAATATTATTTAAACTGTGCGAGAAATAATATTTCTTATTTTGAAAACTATGTAGAGGCAGATGGTGATTTGTCTCAAAATCAAAAAAATGAGATATTTGCCTTATATCAATTATGTACTTTATTTGTTTCTTGGAATGCTATTAAAGACAAACAAATCAGAGAAATTATAGATATTAGAAAAAGTTTATTTTTTAGGTAAAACTAAACTGTATGAACAAAGAAAACGCAAGTAAACTCTGGAAAATGATCCAGGAAGCTGGCGATTATTTGGGGGAATAGAGGGACAACACATTCCACATTAAGCTACATTAAACTACAGTACTTATGCGGATAATCAAAAATTTACATTGAATAAATCGCTTAAAGACTCATCAATTTAATAAAAAAACTCGATCCATAACTCGATAATAAAAAGATAAATCAAATAACTATTTTTAAAGCAAATAGACTCTGGTTTCAGGATTTGCTAATCTAGTTTATGCCTTTGACAATTACTCAATCAAATAAAAAAGATTATATTAGTAGAGACTTCATATTTAATGCTAGAAAAGACAAAATAGTTATTGGTTGGAAAGTATTAGGAATAGGTAAAAACTACGAAATAGCATGTGATGATGTAAAAGAATTTAAGGTTCTGGACGAAAATTCAAAGCCTTTTAAAACAAGTAGTGCTCTTAAGAAAACAGGTGGAGCTTTAGTTGGGGGTTTACTTACAGGTGGTGTAGGAGCTATCATAGGTGCAATGATTACGGGTAATAAAACAAAAAAAGATCTTAAAATAAACTTAGGTTTTAAACTTAAGAATAAAGATTGGTTTATTGCTACACTAGATGTTGAAGATAAAGAAAGTTTCACAGGAGGAATGGAAAAGTCAGTAATTGAGGAAGTTGTAAAAAGATTTTCAGTAAAATCAGAGGCACCATTTTAATGAAAAAGCTTTTAGGAATTGTATTTCTAAGTTTTATATGGATTATTCCAATATTAGCAGATGAAAACTGTAAAGATCTGAATCCAGAAATTATTTTAGATTTAGGAGGATCATCTGACACAGAAAAAATAGTTTATTCTACATACGACAGCTGTACAAAACAAAATGATTATTGTGGTGTAAATGGATGCGCTTTAGATGTCTTTGATGACAAGGGAGAATATGTTTTGGGATATATAACTAAAGACGATTGGTACATCAGGCCAGTTAATATTGATGGTCAAAAACCTACATTTGAACTAGTTGTCCCTTTAGCAAATGGTGACTTACGAATTGTAAAAGTCATTAAAAATAAAATTACCGAAACAATAGTTAAGAAATGAAAAAAATTTTAAAGACAACTATTCTTTGGCTTTTATTTATTGGAAATTCATATGCTATTGAAAATTGGGAAATTAAAAAAGTTATAGATGATAAATATACTCAAGTTTCTACAACTGGGCTTATAACTTATGGTGCTGAATACAAATTACTTATAAGAAATAATAATGTATGCAAAACTGTTGAGGATAATTTTGTATTTTATACAACAAAAAATAATCCAAATATTATGAAAATTATTGGCAAAACCGTTAAAGTCGAAACTTTAGGTGTAGAGATATATTCAAAGATAAGAACTGTATATCCCGCAATGTTAGGACACTTAGTATGGTTCACAAATGGATTATATGATTTGGAAAAACATGGAAGATTTCTAGATCAACATGAAAAGTTAAAAGTAAATTTGATTAATGTTTATGATGATTCTGGAAAAAAAATTGCTCCTGCAGAAGAATTTTTTGATGAACTAACAAACTCTTGGAATTTAAAGAATGTATACAAAGCTTTAAAAGAAGGTAAAAAAATGTGTTTAGGTAATTAAAAAATGACAACTCTTCTGATTCTACTAGTCACAATAGCAGTTATGGCTGCAGATCCAATAATATTTGTCATTGTGCTTGTTCTTAATTTTTTATTACTAAATAAAAAAACAATTTTAGTATATGGGATTTTAGGAGGTTTGATTGCAGAAGTAATATCTTCATCATTAAATCCTGGACAAGATTTTGGTGATAAAATATTGTTAAGAATTATAGCAGCAACCATTCAATCAATTATTGCTTATTACATAGTAAAATATTTCAAAAATCGAAAAAATAATAAAAAAAAAAAATAAATGAAAAAATTTTTAGTTATTTAAGTTCTGGGTTATAGGATTTTATAGGATAACTCGATAATAACTCGATAATGAAGAGATAAATCAAGAAATGGGATAGTGTGAATAAAGAAAACGCAAGTAAACTCTGGAAAATTATTCAGGAAGCTGGCGATTATTTGGGGGATTAGAGGGACACATTATTCCACATTAAGCTACATCAAACTACAGTAATAATGCGAGTAATTAAAAATTAACTTAAAATAAATCAGACTAAGACTCATCAATTTCTTCTCTTAAACTCGAACTATACTCGAATTAAAATAGATAAATCAAAACAGTAATTTATATCAAAATAAGTCTTTGTCAACAGTTGTTGATAAAATAATAATATAAGTCAACAGTTGTTGACTCTTTAAATGATAGATTCTAAACTTTATTTTCAAAAAGGAGTAATTATGAATAATGAAAATAAGAATATGAGTCGAAGACAAGCAATTAAGGGAATTGGTGCAGTAGCATTAGGTACCACAGCATTAGCAGCTTCAAGTACTGCTAAAGCGAATGAAAAAAAAACAAAAAAAGAACTTGAAGGAAAAACAGCTCTGATCACAGGTGGAGCACGTGGCATTGGTTTGGCTAGTGCTGAAGAGCTTGCAAAAGCAGGAGCAAATATCGTTCTTTTTGATGTAGCAAGTGATTTAGAGGGTGTAAATTATCCTTTGGCCACTGATTTAGATCTAGCAAATGCAAAAAGTAAAGTAGAGTCTTATGGTGTTAAATGTATTTCTTATAAAGGAGATGTAAGAGATAGATCTGCCCTATCAGATGCTGTTGGTATGGCTGTTAAGCAGTTTGGAACATTAGATCATGTTGTAGCAAATGCAGGAGTAACACAAATTGGAATGATGGAATATTTCAGTGAAAAAGAAATTCAAACTGTAATTGATATAAATGTGACTGGAGTTGTGAAAACTATACAAGCTTCTATACCAGTTATGAGAAAACAAAATTCTGGGGGAATAACTATTTTATCTTCAGTTTTAGGACGTATGGGTGAAGAGTGGTTTCCAGTTTATTCTGGTACTAAGTGGGCTGTAATTGGATTAGCAAAAAGTACCGCTTTAATTATGGGAAAGCATAACGTTACTTGTAATGCTATATGTCCAACTGTTGTAAAAACTAAACTCATGAACAATAAATATGTTCTAGGAGCAATGTCTCCTGAAAACCCAACATGGGAAGGTTTAGAAACGTTAATGAAACAATGGAGAAACCCTCTTCCAATGGGAGCATATAACCCTAATGAGATTGGTGAAATGGTTAAATTCTTTGCTAGTAAAAGTGGTGAAAAAATTACTGGTGAAGTTCTAGGAGTAGCAGCAGGTTTATTTGCTCGGAATACTGCTTAAATATTCTTCCTCTCGGATCAATCTTTAAGACCCTATTTGAATTGATCTAAAAAACTATAAGTCACCTTGTATTTATTATAAGGTGACTTGTTATATTTTTTTAAAAGATGAGAAATTCAAATAATTCAAAAAAAATAATTTTTAATACTGCTAAAAAGCTTTTCTGGACGAAAGGTTATTCAAATGTTTCAGTTCGAGATATTGCCAAACAATCTAAATATGACATCGCTCTTATCTCAAGGTACTTCGGCAGTAAGAAAAAGCTTTTTGAAGAAACATTAAAAGATGTTGCAGAATGGTTTGTTGATGTAAATCCAAATAATATTGTTGATTTTATGGTTGAAGGCCTAATGGAAAATTCAAATCCAAAAGATGATGTAAACCTTGTTAGAATGCTGTGTATGAATTCTGGTGATCCAGAAGTTGGACATATAGTTAAAAAATTTCATAGAGAAAAAATGAGAAAACCAGTAATTGATGGGATAAAGAAAAAAATTAAACCTATTAATTATGATTTAATGGGTGCAATTTTAGTAGGGGTTTCTGTTGCACGAAAAACTCTCGACAATCCTATTTTAAGCAAACTGAATGATAGAGAATATGAAAAGGTATTAAGGCATTTATTTAATGCAGCGTTGAATTATAAAAATTAATTATAGGATTTAATAGGATAACTCGAACTACACTCGAACTAGAAGAGATAAAACACGTTATTGGGTTGTATGAACAAAGAAAACGCAAGTAAACTCTGGAAAATTATTCAGGAAGCTGGCGATTATTTGGGGGAATAGAGGGACAACATATTCCACATTAAGCTACATTAAACTACAGTACTTATGCGGATAATCAAAAATTTACATTGAATAAATCGCTTAAAGATTCATCAATTTAATTAAAAAACTCGATCACCAACTCGACACAAAAGAGATAAAACAAAGTTTGTTTATTTAAATTTTATTAAGTGGTTAAATCTCTTCTAAATCGCCTAAACCACATAATTTTTTTGATTTAATTAATCTTTTTCCCCTAAGGCCTCTGTTGTATCTAGTGATAACTGTGCTTGGTAACAAATTAAAATGCTGGGCTAATTTAGTTAAACTATAAAATGAATAACCATCAATTGTAATAGGTGATTTAAGTATTTTGCTTTCTTTTCTATTTAAAGCATGACTCAATTTAGCTCCATTTCTCATTCTTCTAATAAATAATGCTTCGCTTACTGATTTTTCATTTTTGTTTTCTTGATATAATTTTTGATAATATTCAGTTCGAATTTTTTTGTTAGATTTCTTTAATGCTAGGCTTATCGATTTTGTTTTTAATAGTTTTTTTCTAAAAGTCTCAAATGAAGGGGTCTCTTCTGTTTTATTTAATTGGTAAAGATTATAGAGACTTTTATAAAATTTATTTTTATATTTAACAGCTTTCATAGGCTTAATCTCTAAACTTCCCAGCATTATCTATTTCTAGATCTTGTTTTTTCGTTAATTTTTCTACCATAATCCCTTATCTGTATTCTCTCTAATGCTAGAGATTTTTTATCATTTTTCTTTTTAATAAAAAATAAAACGACAGATAAGATCACTATAGAAAGTATCACTAAAAATAGAATGCTAGAAATCATTTACTTGCCTCTTTCAATTTCACTTTGAAGCTCAGCTTGATATTCAGCAACATCTTCCATTTTAACATCTGGATTATCAGCAACCCATTGTTCCTGGGACGCTAGATGTTCTGCTAGATCTCTACCATCAGGTTCATAATTTTTATAAATATCATCAATTTGTTCCTGATCTGATTTAACCTGCTTTTTTTTCTTGCTCATAACATTTCCTTTCACTGATTAGTTTGTTTGATTTTTTTATATTTTCTTCTGCCCACAAGGGTTGAAGGTTTTCATAGTTAAAGCATTTTTTTTGCTCATCTAAATTTTTTAAATTAAATTTTGAACACGGAATTAAGTGATCTATGTGCCAACCATGAACTCCATAGTTAGACCAACTCATACCTTTTTTGAATTTTTTTTCTAAATGAATTTTCAGATCAGTTACAGTACATCCAATTAAATTCAGGGTATGTTCTTTTTTAGTTTGATTTTGTAAGTTTAAAATTTTATTTAGTCTTCTTCTAAGATTTTTAGCTATTCTTACTTCTGGTTTGCTATTTAAGTATCTAATATAAACAACCTTTCTTTTTTTTGATTGTCTATATTTTTTATATCTTGCTTTTGAGGCATCACCATTTTGATAATTTTCATTACATTTTTTCCAGGTAGAGCTCTTTTTGTATTTTTTCCACCATTCTTTACCTTCAGTGGATTGACGCCAAATTTTATCTTTCAATTTCCCCTGAGGACTTTTTCTATAGTGTTGTCTTTGACACTTATCTTTACAAAAAACTTTTCTTAAATTTTTTGTCTCAAAACTATCTCCACAATTTTTACAATATTTTAATTGCATTAGTTTAAAACGCTGTGGCCTCTGTTTTTCAGACAATTTTTGTAGAGAACTTGGTATCTACTTTCCATTGTTTCACTTAACATCCAAGAACTAACGTTTCTTACAAGATTAGTATTTTCCTTGGCTACCTGTTTACAATGCTGCAAATCGTTTGTTATCTGATCAGCTTTATTTTCATTAAATGTACCCGATCTTCCTGCAGTATCTATAACGGGTTTATACGTGCAGGAAGCTAAGGCAATTGTACCAACAATTATTAATAATTTTTTCATATTAGTTAATGCTAAATTGATTATCAGGGTTATTGATCTGTTTAATTCTAGGTGAAAAAACTTTATACAGTTTTTCAACTCTATCTATTAACCAATCAGAATTACTTTCCCATTGATCTTGATTTTCAATATTGAAGTTATATTTGAAGACCTTAATTCTGCTAGCTTTACTATCATCTAGATCTTGCCAATCTAAAGGTTCTCCAAATTCCTTTTCGATCTCAGTTTTATTTCGTTTTAATGCCTCGTATAAACTTTGATCTTTAGGTATATAAACTTCAGCTGCTACATACTTTTCTCTTTTATTCAACAAACCAGACAAATGTGATTTTCCATTTCCAAGTTTAAAAGTATGATAATGTTGAGCTCTTGGCTTTCGAGTAGATAAAAAACTACCTTTGCTTTGAATTTTATTATTTAAATGAGTCCAGAAATCCTGTTTTAAGATTTTACTAGGAGTTAATTTTCCAGAACATCTATAGCCATAGTTACTTCTAGTTTTAATCCACTCATTTGGTTGACTAATAACTTTGAAATTAACAGCAATATCTGAATTCCCAATTTTAACAGCTTCAATTTTAATACCAAAGAAATTAATATCTGGATCAGTTATTTCATTTAACCTATCTAATACTGCTCTATGTTCATCTTTAAATTCGGAACTAAGCCACACTATTGATTTAGCATTTAAACCTGTTGCGTAGGTTAATAGTTGTCCTAAATGCTTGTGGTCACTCGTATCTAATTGATTTTCTATTACAACATTATTCTCAGTATTTTCATCTTTGCAGTATATGTCAGCACTAAATACTCCAACTGGTTTTTCTTCTTCGATAACTGTTAGATCCATGTCTATAACATCTCCCAGTCTATCAATATTTTCTGCTAACCATGGAGTGAAGTCAGAAGCTTCATTATTCCATATATTTCTTATATCCACATTTTCTAACGTGCTTATTTGCCTATCCATAACTATTTCCTTTCTTTTGTTGTTAATTAGTTATGAAATCAGAATATTTATTAAAAATTTTCTTTCTACTTTATTGATGTACATAAAAAATTTTTTTATGTACAAAAAATTAAGCTTAAAATTTGATCTAAAAAAAACCCCCGGGGGAGATAAGCCCGGGGGTAACTAGAAAGAAAAACAAAACAATATGAAATCTTTCTACTTTCAAAAAACTAAAAAGTATATTTTATTGCTGTACATAAAGTGACTTTGTATGTACGGAAAATTTATTAAATTATTTAGGTAAAAAAAACCCCCGGGGAGAGAAGCCCGGGGGTATCAAGATATGAATGATTTAGTTTTACTTTTTAAATACTAAAAAGTATATTTTATTGCTGTACATAAGATGACTTTATATGTACAAAAAAAATATGCCAAAAAAGCAAACAAGAGAGTTTTTATCAATTGAACAAGCTCTAAACTATGCATTAGAGCAACTTTCAGAAAATGAAATTTTAGAAAATACTAAAAGAGAAAAGGTTCATTTCACTAGATATGCTAATCCAAAAGAGGGAGATCGAAACATATCTCACTTGGATTCTATAAATATTGATGTGGCATTAATGAAGAAAAACAAAGGTCATCCCTTACTTGATGTACACCAAGCCATTATGGATAAAGCAATAGAAGGAAGTAATTTAAAACCAGATATTTCGAGAACCTTACTAAACATGGGAGAAAGATTAGGAAAACTAATGGGTGTAACAGAAAAGGCAATGCAAGAAAACAGTCCGGGTGGAGCATCCATCAGCAAAGCTGAAAAAGAAGAAATCTACAAAGCAATTGCTGAAGTTGAGGAAAAAATAAGTACGCTAAAAAAAGCTTTAGATTAATTATAGGATTTTATAGGATAACTCGACACTAACTCGACACAGAAGAGATAAAACAAGGATTGAAGTAGTTTGAATAAAGAAAACGCAAGTAAACTGTGGAAATTTATTCAGGAAGCTGGCGATTATTTGGTGGGGCAATTACCTGACCACCCAAATCACCCTAAAGGAAGAAACCCCTATGCTCATGTTGCTATTTGTGTGAAGAGTAAGTTTAACGCAAGTTATAAAGACATTCCTGACGAACAATATGATGAAGTGATAAAATATATTGAGTTTTTAAAAGAAAATCCTAGTTAGCTTTAATTGTATTTAACAATTCATCAACATCGCTATCTTTAGTATTCCAAGCAGCAACTAATCTTACCGCTTTACCATCTAATTCTTCTTCATTCATTTTATAACCTTCAGAATTTAGATGTTCTATTTTTTCTCTTGGAAATTTTGCAAAAACTTCATTTGCCTCAGTCGGATAAGCAATTTCAATATCATTATGTTTACTTAGACCGTCACTTAACTTTTTACCCATTGCATTAGCGTGTTTTGCGTTTCTCAACCAAACATCATTTGATATATATGCATCGAGTTGTGCAGAGACAAAACGCATTTTAGATAACAAATGCCCTGCTCGTTTCATTAAAAAAGCAATGTCCCCTACTAATTCTTTCTTAAAAAATATAATTGCTTCAGCTGCTAAACATCCATTTTTAGTTGCTCCAAATGACAATACATCAACCCCTGATTTCCATGTCATTTCGGCAGGAGTTACATTTAAAGAAACCAGTGCATTAGCAAACCTTGCTCCATCCATATGTAAATTTAGATTATGTTTATGGGTGATTTCTGCAATTTTTTTTATTTCATCTAATTGATAAACTTCACCTGTTTCACAAACCTGAGTAATGCTAACTGATGAAGGTTGAGTATGATGAACAATTCCTTTTCCACCTATCGATTGATCCAACTCCTCTGCAGTTATTTTTCCCATTATTCCATTTAAAGGAACCAACTTTCCTCCTCCTGTATAAAATTCAGGTGCACCACATTCATCGGTATTTATATGAGACATCTTATGACAATAAATGTTTCCATAAGAAGGTGTCATTGTAGATAATGCTAAAGCATTAGCAGCTGTTCCTGAGGCAGTAGGAAAAACAATTACTTCTTTTTCAAATATTTCTGAAAACTTATCTTGTAACTCTGTTGAGATTGGATCATTTCCATAAGGAGTACTATCTCCTTCATTGGCTTTTAAAATTGCATCTAATACCTCGGGACAGGCACCTGCAACATTATCAGAAGCGAATTTAACTCGCTCTCTTTTTATTTTAATTTTTGCCATAATTATTGTTTTGGAAAGTAATCTTTAAGTTCACCCTCTCGATAAACATCTGCAGTACAACAGTGTAAACCCCCACCAAAAGCGTAGGCATCTCTAAGTTCTACTGGTATAACTTCCATTCCTAATTTATCTAATTGTTCAGCTTGGTATTTTTCACTTTTTTCGACACATACAGTTTTAGGATCTAAAACTAAAACATTCATTGATAGCCAAGTTGATGAATAACATAATGGCGGTGGTTCGTTATGTGCTGGCTGTGCGCTGTCTACGATTTCCCAACCATTGTCTTCAAATAATTTTCTTTGTTCCTTAGGAAGTCTTCTTTGTGGGTTATTGATAATTAAACCCTCTTTAATTGGGGTAAAAGTTGCATCAATATGAATTGGATAAGGATCACCTGGGAAGTTAACAGCATGAACTCTGTGATCTTTATAATGTCTCTTTAGCCAATCAATTCCTTTTAAATTTGTTGTGAATCCATGTTGTACAACCAAGTCTTTCCCAAATCTCAATACATCTGCTGCATCAAATAATGGTTCTTCTTCAGTGGTTACAAAATATTTTTTTTCAGTCCACTCTAATCTTTTTTGAACACCAATTTTATCTGATAAATAATCTTTTCTGTAATCTGCATCCGTTAATCTTGGTTTTGGAGCAGACTCGTGTCTCATATTAGGATCTTGATTATAATAATCTTTTAGAAGTGGTCGGTAACATAAATATTCAAACCAACGACAACGATAACTCATTGTAGCTTCTAAAATTTCGTTTCCTACTGTTAACAAAACATCTCTTGGAGGCATACAGCCAAACATGGTTTCTGCTTCCCAATCAGGTGTTGATGTTTTTTGATTAAAATCTATTGGTGTGGGTCGATCAACTTTAATGCCTCTTTTTTCAAGCATGTTTGAAAAGTTATCTAATAATTCATTTGCTTTATCGACAGTATCTTTTGTTCTTGGTCCAAACTGACCTCGCATATCACTATCTTCTGGAACTTTTGCATCTAATGCTGGTTCTGGTGCTGGAATACAAGTTCCATCCGCTCTTCCAACAATTACATGTTTTAATGGATCCCACTCGTTCCAACTATTAACAATAGTTTTATTCTCGCTCATAAAGATTAGTTTTTTATAATATTATGCTCAGGGCCGAAAGGAAATTTTGTAATATTTTCTGTTCCATCTTTACCAATCACCAAAATATCGTGTTCTCTATATCCACCTGCACCAGGATTACCTTCTGGGATCATTATCATTGGCTCCATAGACACCACCATATTTTCCTCAAGAACAGTATCAATATCTTCTCTTAATTCTAAACCAGCTTCTCTTCCATAAAAGTGTGAAAGCATACCAAATGAATGTCCGTAACCAAATGTTCGATACTGAAGATAACCAAGCTCGGCAAATAATTCATTTAGCTCATGACAAATATCTGAACATTTAACACCTGGTTTAATTAATTCTAATCCTCTTTTATGAACTTTAACATTTGCCTCCCAAGCTTTAAGAGAAGCATCATCGGCATGATCTAAAAATAAAGTTCTCTCTAGTGCAGTGTAGTATCCTGAGATCATTGGAAAAGTATTTAAAGATAAAATATCTCCTTTAACTAATTTTCTATTAGTCTTTGGATTGTGAGCTCCATCTGTATTGATACCTGATTGAAACCACACCCAAGTATCCATGTACTCTGCGCCTGGATAACTTTTAACAATCTCTCTTTCCATTCTATCTCTTGCAGCTATTGCTACTTCGATCTCCGTATTATTTTCTCTAATATTTTTAACTATTTCTTCACCACCAATGTCTGCAATTCTTGCGCCATTTCTAATGATCTCTATTTCTTCGTTCGATTTAATCATTCTAAGTTTCATTAGATCTTTTGAAACATCGCTAAACACTGAGAAAGTAAAAATAGACCCTATTTTTTCCCTCATATCTAACGTGACATGATCATTTTCAATTCCAATATTTTTTGGAGGTTCATCTCTCCCAATGATTGAAACAATGGCTCTTAAAAAATTATCCCTTTTCCAATCAGTATAAATAACGTTATCGCAATGGGATCTACGCCATGGTTGACTTGCATCAATGTTAGCTGAAATTGTTGAAATTTTATTTTGAGTAATCACACATCCGTATGGTCTACCAAAGGAGCAATAAATAAATCCGGTGTAATATGCAACGTTATGCATAGATGTTAAGATAACCATATCGAGACCATTTTGGTCCATCACTGATCTAAGTTTACTTACTCGATCGTTATATTCTTTATCGGTAAATGGTAATTTTACTTTTTCACCGTTTTTAAGTTCAAAAAAATCTGGTCGTTCCATATTAATTTAATGCTATATATCTTTTGTTCCATCTCATTATTAAACTGTAATAAAATATAGATACAAAAAGAAAAAAGCCTCCGATTATTGTATTTGTGGATGGTACTTCATTAATACCAAATAATGGCAACCAAACCCAAAAAATTCCACCTACAACTTCAGTTAAAGATAATAAAGTCAATTCTGCTGCTGGTATCGCTTTAGATCCAATTGAATATAAGATTAAACCAAAACAAACTAGTGTCCCATGCAAAGAAAATAAAGCTCCATTATAGCTAGATGAAAAGAAAACTAAGTTGTTTGATAAAATCATAATTGTTGCAAACACAAAACAAAAGAAACCTGCAAAAGCTACTGTTGTGAATTTTGGTGTTTCTTTTCTCCATCTAAGCGTTACAGAAAAAACTGAGAAACCTATTGAAGAAGTTAAACCAAATACAAAACCAATTAATGATTTTTCGCCAGTATTTCCAAATGCCATAATAATGATACCAACTGTTGCAATTATTATCGATATCCAAACATTAAGAGAAATTTTTTCTTGTAAAAATAAAAATGCCAATAATGCTGTAAAAAAAGGCATTGCTGCTAAACAAAGCAAAGTAACTGCAGCACTAGTATTTGTAATTGAATAAATAAATGTAATCATAGCGATCCCCAATCCAGATCCACCGATTACTCCAGATAAACCGATTTTATAATAGTTTTTGTAAAAATTTTTTCCTTCCTCGAAAAATAAATAAAGATTTAAAAGGATGAAAATTGTTAAACCTCTGCCAAAAATATACTGCCAAGGTGCCAATTGCGGATTATCCATGTATCGAACCACTAATGGACCAAACGACCACAACAGACCGGCAAAAAGTACAACAGGAATGGCTATTCTTGGATTTCTTAACTCTAACATAATGAGAAATCTAATTGTAAATAGAATTTTCTACAACAAAAATACGTTTCTAAACTAAATTTTGATTTGAAAGGTTGGGGAAAAAGCAATCAACGATATCTCCCTTCTTAAATTTTGATTTTCCCGCTGGTAACAAAACCCAAATATTTGATTTTACAAATGATTTAATTCTAAAAGACTCTTGACCTTTTAAAATTTCAACATTTAGTTTTCCATTTTTAGTTGTGCTTAATTGACTCTTTACAAATCTTGTGAAATTCTTTTTTTTATCAAATCCATTCGTCAAAATAGCTTTAATTGATTTTTCTTCTGGTAATCCTAAAGCATTTAAAATGTATGGAATTACAAAAAATCTAAAACATGCGGCTGAAGAGATTGGATTTCCAGGGAGTCCAAATATTGCCTTTTCTTTTCCTTTGATTTTTGCAAACATTATTGGTTTACCAGGCCTTATTGCAGCACTTTTGAAATAGCTTGATAACTTAAATTTTTTAACAACATCGGGTATAAAATCAAATTTACCTGCAGATACAGCGCCTGACGTAATAATAATATCATCTTTAGATTTAATTAATTTATTTATTTTTTGTTTAAAAATATTTTGATGATTATCTCTTAATATACTTCCACTTTTAAAATTAAATAAAAAATTTTGATTTAAGTTTTTAATATAGTGTGTGTTGGAATTTCTTACCATCCAATTTGGAATATTATCTTTGTTTGATATCTCGTTTCCAGTTGAAAAAAATAATATATTAATCTTTTTTTTTACTTTAATTTGTTTAATACCTAAACTTTTAAAAGCTAAAATATGGTTTGGTTGGATAATTGTATTTTTTTTTATTACAACTTCCCCTTTTCTATAATCTGAACCTGCAAACCTAACATGATTAAATTTTTTTATTTTTTTTTCAATTAAAATATATTTTTTATTAGAAGCAAAAATTATTTGTTCTATAGGAATAATTGTATCGAAACCCTTTGGGATAATTCCTCCAGTCATTATTTCAGCAGTATCAAATTTTTTTATCTTTTTTTTAAATGGTTTCATTCCTGCAGCAATTGAACCAATAATTTTAAATTTTTTTGGTAATTTTTTTTTTAATCCATTAGTATCTTTTGAATTAATTGCATAACCATCAAATGCAGCATTGTTCCCTGCTGGATAATTTATATTAGAATAAATATTGGTAGTAACTACTCTATTTAGAGAATTTATACTCTTTATAGTTTCGTCTTTAATTTTAATTTTGGCTTTTTTTAAAATTGTTTTTGATTTATCGTAACTAATCATTTTTGAATATTTCTTCAGCTTTTTTTAAATCTTCTTTTGTATTTATATTAAAGAAAGGATCATTATTTGAAAACTCCATATTAATTATTTTTACCCCAGTATTATTAGCCCACAACTCTACTTTTCTTTCTCCATTTTTTAGATCCTTCTCTAACTTATCTAATAAATTAATCGACCATAAGCCAAATATATTATGTCGTGTGTCGTTTGACTTAATGAAAAATAAATCACTTTCATTGAAATTAATATTTTGAATAAAATCTTTAAGTATTTGTCTCTTAAAAAAAGGCGTATCAACAGGGAAAGTTGCTATCCATTTGAAGTCTTTTTGATTTTCTTTTATCCATTTCATAGCTGATAAAACTCCACCTAACGGACCAAGACCTTTTTCATAATCTTCGATTATTGAAATTTTTTCTGAGTTATGAAAACTAATTTTATTATTTGACACTATTAAGAGTTCTTTGAATTCATCAATAATTTCAGTCAACATGTGATCAATTAACAATTTACCAGCTAACTTTACTTGGGATTTATCTTCTCCAAACCTTTGTGACTTACCGCCTGCTAGCACAGTGCCTAAAATATTGTTATGATCCATCTATAAAATATAAAACATTCAAAGTTGAATTAAAGAAATTAAATGGATTTAAGAATTTTAGAAATCGCCTCACACACTGAAAACAATAAAGTTCTTGAAAACTATACTCATAAATCAAAAAACAAAAATCCAATATGTGGTGATGAGATGGAAATAAGTCTTATTGTTAAAGAAGATGTTGTAAAAGATATGGGTTATCAGTGTAAATCGTGTGTTTATTGTCAGGCATCAGTCAGTCTATTATCCAGAAAAATTAAGGAAAAAAAAGTTGATGATGTTAAAAAATTTATAAAAGTTGGTGAGCAACTTTTTGAGGACGCAAAAGTAAGTATGGAAAAACATTGGAAAGATTTTAAAGAAATTTTAAATAAAAAAAATCTTTCAAGGAAAGAGTGTTTGCTTTTACCTTTAAGAACTATTGCGAAAGCATTAAAAATATAAATGATCAAAATTACAAAACCCTTATTGCAAAAAGCATTAATTGCAGGTTTTTTTTCTGCATTTACAATTGGTGTGCTAACAGTCCTTACTTATAAAAGTACACTCGGATATTTTATTGCAGCTTCATTCGGTTCCTCAATGGTTTTACTATTTGGTTTTCCTGAAAGCCCATTTGCGCAACCAAAAAATGTTTTTTTTGGACATTTGGTAACAGCACTAGTAGGAGTAATTTTTGTAAACTTTATTCCGCTACCTATTTATATCAATATTGCAATTGCTGTTGGAGCTGGAGTTTTTTTAATGATTGTATTTAATATTGTTCATCCACCTGCTGGTGGAAATCCAATTATAGTTATTATTGGAAGTGCCTCTTATGATTATTTAATCAATCCAATAATTTTTGGTTGTATAATTATATTGTTACTAGCAATCATAATTAACAAATATTTATTAAAAAAGAACTATCCATTAAAATAGTTTATGAATTCAAAATACAAAGTTTTAAAGTATTCATCTAATAAGTTTGAAAATATAGATGATTTAATTTCAATTGAAGAACCATTGGAGATTTCATTAAAGTATAAAGAAACAGACAAATGGATAAATCAAAGTTTATCTATAACAATGAGAACTCCTGGCGATGATGAGGATCTTGTAAGAGGGTTTTTATATAATGAACAAATTATAACAAATATTAGTGATATTGATTCAATAGAAAGTTATGGAGATAAAGTTGGTCAATACAATATTCAAAATAAAATTTTAGCAACTTTAAATAATTCTAAAAATATAAATATTGCAAAAATAAAAAGAGACTTTTTAACTAATTCCTCATGTGGTGTGTGTGGAAAATCTTCACTTGATGCTCTAGAAATAATTAAAAAAAACAAAACACATTCATCAGAACCCAAAATCAAAAAAGAGGTAATTGTTAAATCGCCAGATACATTGAGAGAAGGTCAATCAGAATTTAGTAAAACAGGTGGAATTCATGCAAGTGGTCTTTTTAATAGTAATGGAGAGTTGGTTGCTGTCAGAGAGGATGTAGGAAGACATAATGCTCTAGATAAACTTATTGGTTGTGCATTAAAGAACAATCAAATTGATCCGAAAAACCAATTTATAACATGCTCAGGTAGACTAAATTTTGAATTGGTTCAAAAGGTTTTGATGACAGATATAGGCATAATGATAGGCGTTGGTGCGCCAACTAGTCTTGCTATCGATTTAGCGAATAAATTTGACATTACCCTTGTTGGTTTCGTAAAGAGGGACAGTTTTAATATTTACACAAATAACAAAAAAGTTATTGTGGGCTAAATTAATAAAAGGGTATTTGTGTCAAAAAATATAAGTAATTTATCAGGCAGAATAGGCTTAAAAGACAACCTATTTAAGCAAATCTCAGAAAATACCTTGAGCGATAATCCACAAGATATTAAAGAGATTGCCAAAAAACATAACCTAGGTGTTTCAACTCTCCATGGTGCAGAATCCTTTTATGAATTTTTGAGACCCTCTCATAGAGAAAAGAAAGCTTTTGTTTGTAACGGTAGTGCATGCATGTGTGCAGGTACTCAAGACAAATTAAAAGATAAATTAAAAGAAAAACTAGGTGATGACAAAGTTGGAGAAATGTTCTGCTTAGGTCATTGTTATGAAAACCATGCTTTCCATTATGATGGAGAAAATTATGCTGGTAAAGATATAGAAAAAATTGACCAAATAATTAAAGGTGAGGAAATTAAGCAAGAAAAATTTTTCTCAAAAAGTTTTGCTACAACAAGTTTTTTAATGGATGACAAATTATCATCAACAAATCAATTCAAAGAGCAATTAAGTAAATTTATAAAAACAGATAAAAAAGAAATAATAAAATCATTATTAGACTCAAATTTAACAGGAAGAGGTGGTGCAGGTTTTCCAACAGGAATGAAATGGGATTTCTGTAGCAAAGCAAAAGGAGATAAAAAATATGTTATCTGTAATGCAGATGAGGGTGACTCTGGAGCTTTCTCAGACAGATACTTATTAGAGGACCAACCTTTAAAAGTTATTTTTGGAATGGTAATTTGTGGTTATGTGATAGGAAGTAATGAAGGAGTATTATACATTAGAGGTGAATATCCTAAATCTATTGAAGCAATTAATGGCTGCATCAATGAACTTAAAAAATTAAATTTACTAGGTGAAAATATTTTAGGAACTGATTTTTCTTTTGATCTTGGAATTTGTATTGGTCAAGGTGCTTATATTTGTGGAGAAGAAACAGCTTTGATTGCATCTATTGAAGGAAGAAGAGCAGAGGTTGATGTTAGACCTCCCTTCCCTGTTACCGAAGGATTATATAAAAAACCAACTGTGGTTAATAATGTCGAAACATTAGCTGCTGCAACTGGAATTTTATTAAATGGATCAGAAAAATTTTCTTCAGTTGGAAATAAAAAATCAGCTGGAACAAAATTAGTTTGTTTAGATAGTTTCTTTAACAACCCAGGTGTTTATGAAATTGATATGGGTACACCAATGAAAAAAATATTTAATGAAATTGGTGGTGGATACAAAGAACCTGTTAAAGCATTTCAAATAGGAGGCCCTTTAGGTGGGGTTGTTCCTTTAAATGAAATAGAAAATTTAAATTTGGATTTTCAAGAGTTCACAGCAAAAGGTTTTATGTTAGGTCACGCAAGTGTAGTTAGTATTCCAAAAGATTTTCCAATGGCTGAATATATTCATCACTTGTTTGAATTCTCAGCAGAAGAATCGTGCGGGAAATGTTTCCCAGGAAGACTTGGATCTTACAGAGGTAAGGAGATGTTTGATCAAGCTAAGAATAAAACAGCTAAAATTCCTTTAAAATTACTAGAAGAATTGTTGGTTACCATGCAAAAAGGATGCCTATGTGCACTTTGTGGAGCAATCCCAACTCCAATTCAGAACATTCTAAAATACTTTGGTGATGAAATGAAAAATGATATGGTGAAAGATAATTAATGAGCTCAGAAAAAAGAAAAATTGCTTATATTGATGGAAAACCATACGAAATTGGTCCTAAACACACATCTATTTTAAAATTTGTAAAAAGCTATGTAGGTGAAAAAAAAGTACCTACTTTATGTGATGATCCAAACCTAGCTCCTTATGGAGCTTGCAGAGTTTGCTCTGTAGAAGTTGCTTTAGAAAAAGATGGTCCAACAAGAGTGGTTGCATCTTGTCATACTCCAGTTGCTGAAAACCAACATATCTTTACTTCAAATGAAGCTTTAACAAGTCTAAGAAAAAATATTGTTGAATTAGTTTTAACAGACCATCCAATGGAGTGTGATACTTGTGAGGTAAATAATAATTGTGAATTACAAACAGTAGCAAACGATTTAGGAGTTGCTGATCACAGATACAACAGTCCTAAACAACACAAAGGTATACCAAGAGATACTTCTCACGATTACATGAGAATGAACTTAGACAACTGTATTAATTGTGGAAGATGTGTCAGAGCTTGTGATGAAATTCAAGGTTCATTTGTACTAACAATGAGCGGAAGAGGTTTTGAATCTAGAATAACAACTGATAATGATATGATGTTTGGAGATAGTTCGTGTGTATCTTGTGGAGCATGTGCGCATACATGTCCAACAGATGCTATTTCAGATGTTTTTCAATCTAAATCTGCAGCTGTAGATAAAAAAGTTAGAACAACTTGTTCATACTGTGGTGTTGGATGTAATTTAGAAGCATCAATAAAAGATGATAAAGTTGTTGCAATAGATACTCCAAAACAAACAGAGGTAAATGCTGGTCATACATGTATTAAAGGAAGATATGCATTTAGTTTTTATGATCATCCAGACAGATTAAAAACACCTTTGATTAAAAGAAATGGAAAGTTTGAAGAAGCTTCTTGGGATGAAGCTTATGATTTTATTAAAAAAGAAATGAACAGAATTACAAAAGATAATGGTCCAGATGCCTTTGCTGGAATTTCTTCTGCAAGATGTACGAATGAAGAAAATTATGTTTTTCAAAAAATGATTAGAGCGGCTGTGGGAACTAACAGTGTAGATTGTTGTGCAAGAATTTGTCATTCTCCAACAGCTTGGGGAATGCAACAAACTTTTGGGACTGGGGCAGCAACTAACTCTACAGAAGATATTTATCATGCAGATTTATTTTTGGTAATTGGAGCTAATCCAACAAATGCTCATCCTGTAACAGGTGCAAAAATAAAACAGCAAGTTATGAAAGGTAAAAAATTAATTGTACTTGATCCAGTTACAACTGAACTTGCAAAACTTGCTGATTATCATATTAAACTAAGACCAGGAACTAACGTTGCAGTTCTAAATATGATGTTGCACTTTATTATTAAATCAAAACTTTATAATGCAGATTTTGTTAGAGATAGAACTGAAGGTTTTGATAATTTCTTAAAAGAAATTGAAAGACAAGATGTTGATCATTTAGCAAAAGTAGCTGGTGTAGATAAACAATTAGTTAAAGAAGCAGCAATTGCATATGCTACTGCAAGAAATTCAATGGAGTTCCATGGTTTAGGAGTTACTGAGCATGAACAGGGATCTAAAACTGTAATGTTAATTGCAGATCTAGCAATGATTACTGGAAACATTGGACGAAAAGGTGTCGGAGTTAATCCTTTAAGAGGTCAAAACAATGTTCAAGGTGCAGCAGATATGGGATGTCAACCACACCAAGGTGCTGGATATTTTCCTGTAGCTGATGAAAAACATCAAGAATTCTATACTGAAAAATATGGAGTAACTCACCCAACTAAACCAGGATTAAAAATTCCTCAAATGTTTGAAGCTGCAATAAACAAGGAATTAAAAGGTTTATGGATCATTGGAGAAGATATTGTTCAAACAGATCCTAATAGTGCTCATGTAATTGAAGCTATGAATTCTTTAGAACTTTTAGTTGTTCAAGAAATATTTATGAGTGAAACAGCAAAATTAGCAACTGTTGTTCTGCCAGGTACAACGTTCTTAGAAAAAGATGGAACTTTTACTAACACTGAGAGAAGAATTCAAAGAGTGAACAGAGCTGTACCTCCTCTACCAGGCACTAAACCTGATGGATTAATTGTAACTGAGATGATGCAGAAATTAGGATTTGATCAGCCAACTTATGATGCAGATCAAGTTCTAGCAGAAATTGCTGATATCGTTCCTTTCTTTAAGGGTGTTACTAGAGAGAGACTTGGAAAATTTGGATTACAATGGCCAGTTCAAGAAGATGGAACTGATACAAAAATTTTACATACAGAAACATTTAAATTAGGTAAAGGCAGACTAAAAAACTTTGATTGGAAAGAATCATCAGAAATAGAAGCTAATCAAAAAGACTATCCTCTGATTTTAACAACTAGTAGAGTTTTACAACATTACAATGCAGCAACAATGACTAGAAGAACAAAAAATATAAATATTGTTGATGAAGATGTTTTATTAATTCATCCTAAAGATGCGGCTCATAGAGATTTAAATACTGGTGATATTGGAAGACTTTATTCAGGTAGAGGTGAGGTTGCGCTTAAAGTCGAGGTTACAGATAAAGTTAAAGAAGGAATTGTGTTTACTACGTTCCATTTCCCAGAGCATATGGTTAATATGGTTACAGGTCATGGTAAAGATGAAGAAACAATGTGTGCGGAATACAAAGTATCTTCTGTTGAAGTACAAAAAATTTCTAATCAATTTAAAACAGAAGTTAAACCAAAAGAAAATCAAGCTGAAGTTAGTTAATTAAAATGACCATTGGTTGGCATTTTGATAATACATATTCAAAGTTATCAAATACTTTTAAAGAAAATATTAAACCAACTCCTGTTCATGATCCTGAATTGGTAATTTTAAATGAGGAACTAGCCTCTAATTTAAATTTAGATTTTTCAAAAACGGACAAAAAAAAATTAGCAGAAATATTTTCTGGAAACTCCATACCGGAAGAAACTAATACTATTGCGCAAGCATATGCAGGTCATCAATTTGGACACTTTACTATGTTGGGAGATGGTAGAGCGGTTTTATTGGGTGAGCATTTAGTAAACAATGACAATCGTTTTGACATTCAGTTTAAAGGTTCGGGAAGAACTTCTTTTTCTAGAGGTGGTGATGGAAGAGCAGCACTAGGACCTATGCTTAGAGAATATATTATCAGTGAAGCGATATATTCATTAAATATTCCAACTACGAGAAGCCTTGCTGTAGTCAAAACAGGAGAAAAAGTTGTAAGAGAAAATCTTTTACAAGGCGCTATTTTAACAAGAGTTGCATCAAGTCATCTTCGAGTTGGAACATTTCAATATATTGCTGCAACTCAAAACATTGAAAATTTAAATACTTTAGTCGACTACACAATAAACAGACATTATCCAGAAATTAAAACATCAAATTCAAAAGCATTAGATCTGTTAAATCTTGTAATGGAAAAGCAATGCCAGCTAGTAATCAATTGGATGAGAGTTGGATTTATTCATGGAGTTATGAATACTGATAACATGGCAATTTCAGGCGAAACAATAGATTATGGTCCTTGCGCATTTATGGATCATTATGATCCAAAAACTGTATTTAGCTCAATCGATAAATTTGGAAGATATGCCTTTTCTAATCAACCACCAATTACAAAATGGAATTTAGCAAGATTTGCAGAATGTTTAATTCCTCTAATTGATAAAAATGAAGATACTGCAATTAAATTAGCAACTGATTTAATAGATAACTTTCAAAATATTTATGAAGATAAATGGCTGAATATGATGAGAGACAAGCTTGGTCTATTTGGTGAAGATAAAAATGATAAAAAATTAATTAATGATTTGTTTAATTGGATGGAAAAAAATAAAGCAGATTATACAAATACTTTTTGTAATTTAATGGATATCAATTCTGATGAAGTTTACAAAAGTAATGATTTTATCGATTGGAAAAATAAATGGAAAAAAAGATCTGAGTTAAATAATTCAACTACGGAAAAACAAAGCAAACTTATGAAATCAAATAATCCAATTGTAATTCCTAGAAACCATAAAGTAGAGGAAGCTTTAGCTGAAGCAGATAAAGGAAGTTTAGATAAAATGAAAAAGTTATTAGCTATTTTAAAAAATCCTTATGACAATCAGATTAATATTGAAGAATATCAAACACCTGCTCCATCGAGCAACGAAAAATATCAAACTTTTTGTGGAACTTAATTTATAGAACGTAGGGCTCTGGCCTAGCGGTTTTACCCAAAACTCTCTCAACTGCAAAATCACTTATATCAATTGTTTGGTATGATCCTGTTGTGATTAATTCAGTTAAGGCTCTACCGATACCTGGTGCCTGCATTAATCCTCGGCCTGTAAATCCAGAGGCCATATAAACATTGTCATATTTTGGATGCTTACCAACAACTGCATTATTATCTAATCTATTACAATCATAGTAACCTGCCCATCCACCAGTTAACTTCAATTCTTCAAAGGCAGGTATTCTCTTTGCGAGAGCTGGCCAAACTAATTCCTCAAAATCATTCCAAGCTGGTTCCAAATCATTTGCATCAAATACAGAAATAGGTGATCCTGCTAAATATTCCCCACCTTCTGGTCTCCAATAAACACCAGTTGTTAAGTCTCCACTGAGTGGCATCTCTTTTATATATGTTGGGCATTTTACTCTAAACACGGTATGCTTTTGAGGAACAACAGGAATATCTTCTAACAATTCTTTTGTCCAACAACCAGCCGCAGAAACAATTGTTTTAGCATTTATTTCTGAAATACTTTTTACTTCACCTTTAATAAACTCTGCTCCAAGCTCTATTGCTTTACTTTTAAGAGCACTATGAAACATAAATGGATCAATCCATCCTTCACTTTGATTATCCGTATAAGTTGCTGTCTCTATTCCTTCACTATTCACATAAGGAAAAACTTTTGATAATTCTGAACCTTTAATATTTTTTGTTCCTGCATCACATTCTTTGTGATTTTCTAATGCTCTATATTGTTCTTCAGCGTGTTCAGGACCAAACATTAAAAGATATCCATTGGTTACCATACTAGCTGTTGGATTAGGATTTTTTTCTGTTTTTAATAATTCTGGTATTTGGAAAATAAATTCTCTTGCAAATTTTCCTAATAAAATATTTTCTTTTTGGAAAAATTGTCTTCTAAAACCACCTAAAGATAATGGGAATGAGGCTGTTTTATAAGTAGGGTCTCTTTCAATAACTTTTACTTTTCTACCCTCTTTGGATAAAAAATAAGCAGTCGCCGCCCCTATAATTCCACCACCAATTACTACAACATCATCCATATCTAATTTAACATAATTAAGCTTGTATTCAGAATTAGTGCAAAGCTACACCAAAGTAAATATGGAATCATTAGGTAGGCACTCAACAACTTGACGCGTTTAAACCTTAAAATAAGATTGATTATCAATGCTATTAGTATGATTAATACTAAAAGAGCCAAAACCATATTGTGAAAAACAAAAAAAACTACACTCCAAGTTGTATTGAATACTAAATGGATAAAATAAATATAAACAGTATTCATATCTCTATTTTTCGTATGCCAATAAAGCCATATTGCAACTGTCATCAATGTATACAAGGTGGTCCAAACAGGTCCGAATATCCAATCGGGTGGATTAAATGATGGTTTATTTAGTAATGAGTACCATGGCTCTTTAAAAGTAACAGTAGCTAAACCGCCAATCAATGAAGCAGAGAATGTAATAGCAAGAAACAATATAAATGTTAAAAATTTATTTTTAAACATGTTAGATATATACATAACAAAAAATGACTAAAAAAACTATTTGGATTACAGGCGGTAGTACTGGTATTGGAAAAGCTTTAGCGATTAAGTTTGCAAGTAAGGGATGGAATGTTGCTATATCTGCAAGAAGAGCTGAATTACTAAATGAGCTTTCAAATTCTTATGAAAATATTTCAGGTTTTCCTTTAGATGTAACAGATAAGGAAAAATGCAAAGAAGTATTTAATGAAATTAAAAACAAATATGAAAATATAGATATTTGTTTTTTTTCAACTGGAACATGGGATCCCAAAAAAGAAAAAGATATAGATGTCGAACAAATGGAAGATGTCTTTAAAGTAAATTTTTTTGGAACTGTGAATAGCATCAAAGCAGTTGAACAATACTTTAGAGATAAAAAAAACGGTATAATTACTATTGTTTCTTCAATTGCAGGATATAGGGGGTTACCTAATTCAACTGGATATGGACCATCTAAATCTGCATTAAATAACTTAGCTGAAAGTTTGTACTTTGATTTTAAAAGATACAATGTACGTGTTTGTTTAGTGTCTCCTGGATTTATTAAAACACCAATGACAGATAAAAATGATTTTAAAATGCCTTTTTTAAAAACTCCTGAGTATGCTGCAGATCAAATTTATGAAGGTTTAATTAACAAAAATATATTTGAAATACATTTTCCAAAATCACTTACAATTACATTAAAACTATTGAGTTTTTTACCGAGTAAAATTTATTTTGGTTTAGTTGGAAAACTAACAAAATATCAAAAAAAATAGTTAATCTTTTACAAATACAACTGTCAATTCAGCTACTTTAAAACCAAATTTAGTCATTGTAGCTCTATTAATTGCAACTCTATCATCTTGTTTAAAAATCCAATCATCGAAAGTTATTTTTAATTCTTTACCTTTAACTGGAACTAATAAAACATATTCAAATTTAAAGGCTGGTCCATAAGAATATCCTATTGCTTTACCTACAACATCTCCTGCTGTTCCTTCGTAATTATGCTCATCAATTTTGTTTATTGTCCATTCTCGGTCTTGAACTTCACCATCATCCCAATTAAATTTTTCTTTAAGAATTAATTGCTTTCCATCCCAGGTTCCATTTAAATCTGCAGAAAATTGTCTTGTAACTTTTCCTGATCTATTTTGCAGAACACCCCAGGCCTTAACATTTCCAGATAAGTATTCCTCAATAATTAATCTTGGTTCTTTGTTTTTAAAGTCTTCTGGTTTCATAGCGCTATTATTTGAGCAACTTGTAATTAAGAATAATGAAATTATCAATGAAATTGACTTAATAATTTTTATATGTCGCATAAATATCTCCATTATTTTTATTTGTTTTGCATTGAAAATTGTATCAGATCAATATTTTTTGACTTAAATCCAGCTTCACAATAAGAAAGGTAAAACTCCCACATTCTTTTAAATGTTAAGTCAAAACCTTGATTTTTTATTAAATCCCATTTTTTTAAAAACTCATTTCTCCATATAGCCAATGTATTTGCATAATGGTCAGCATAAGAAATATATGAATTTATAGTTAAACCATTATCAGAAACATAACGATTAATGCTATTTTTATTTGGTAAAAAACCACCAGGAAAAATATATTTTTGAATAAAATCTTGTTTGTTTTTGTATCTGTCAAACAACCTATCATCGATAGTAATTGCTTGAATAGCTGCTTTACCACCATCAGATAAGTTGGTTTTAATAGTTTTAAAATAACCCTCTAAATAATTTTGACCAACTGCCTCAATCATCTCTATAGAGGCAATTGAATTATATTTGCCTTTAAGATCTCTGTAATCTTTTATTTCAATATTCACTTTTTCGTTTAAACCACAATTAAAAATTCTTTCTTTTGCGTATTCAAATTGTTTTTTTGATATTGTGATACAGTCAAGTTTAACATCATATTTTTTACCTAAGTACTCAGCAAAACCTCCCCAACCACATCCTATTTCTAAAACTTTGTCGCCATTATTTGGTTTAATTAAATCAATTAATTTTTGATATTTGTTATTTTGAGCATCAGAAAGATTTTTTGATTTATCATCAAATATAGCACTAGAGTAAGTAAGGGTGTCATCTAACCAAAGAGAAAAAAAGTCATTTCCAAGATCATAGTGTTTAGCAATATTTTCTTTGCTTCTACTTTTTGTATTTTTAATTATTTTATTTTTTACAAAATTAATTATTGGAAAATCAAGAAGGCCTGAAAATTTATATATGACTTCTATATTTCTTGCAGTTAATTCAATTAAATTTGATAAATTATCAGTTTCAAATTCACCTCTCATGTAGCTCTCAGCAAATCCAATACTGCCGCCTCTAATTAAATTATAATTAAAATCTGGTTTTTTGATTAAAATATTTGCATGCAATTTTTCATTTGGATTTCCAAACTTTAAAACTTTTCCATCATATGTAGTAAGCTCTAGATAACCATGACTTATTTTATCAAGAAATTTAAAAACTAATTTATCTGCAGCGTTATTTAAAAACATTAATTTTCTACTGTTATATTATTTTTAATTTTAAATTTTTTCTTTATAAATTTAATTCCTTTAATCCACAATTTAAACGCTTCAAAATGTATCGCAGAGATAATTTTAAACGTCATTAAAGGGTGTTTAAGATAAGAATTCATTAAGTTTTTACTTGTCAAATCAGATCTTTCACCATCTTGAGATGCAAAAAGAATTTTTCCTTCTTGATCATATTGATCAATTACAACTGACAACTTCTGCTCTGGATTTAATATTCTAAAAAAATAATTACAATCCATTTCAATAAATGGTGAAACATGAAATTTCTTTGAGCAATTATTTTGAATTAATTTATTTTGTCCCTCTACTTTAAAAACATATGTGTGTTGCTCGCCAAATGTATTCTTAACTTCGTATAAAATAGAAATTAAATTATCATTTCTATCATATACAAAAAAAATACTTAGTGGATTAAAAACATAACCAAATATTCTTGGATAGCATAAAAGTTTAACTTTAATGTTCTCTGTACTGATTTCGTTATTAATTAGATTTTTTTTTACCCATTCAAAAAGAGATGACCCATCACGATCACCATGATCTTTCTCATAAAAACTAATAAGATTAAATTTATTTAATGAAAAAAATTTTAATTTATCATTAAGCTCATTTAGCTCTGATAGATCTATAAATAATGAAAATACTTTATACTTAAAAAAATGTTCTTTTGGTTTAAATCTCTTATGGGTTACATTTCCATTATATATACAAGAACTAATCATTAAGGTTTTTCAGCATTTCAATAGATGATTTTATTCCATCTTCATGAAATCCGTAACCAAAATAACTGCCACAAAAAAGTAAATCTTTTTGATTTTGTATTTTAATAAGCTCTGATTGAGCATCTAACGCTTTTTGATCGTAATATGGATGTGTAAATTTTACTTTTCTCAATATTTTTTTCTCATCAATATTGAAGTAAGGATTTAGTGTTAAGAAAATATTTTCATCACACTTTAAATTTTGTAATAAATTTAACCAGTAGGTAATTGAATTTTTCTCTAAATTCTTGTCATCTATTGATGAATTCCAAGAAGACCAGGCTTTTTTATTCTTTGGCATGGCCCGCTGATCTGTATGTATGTAAGCTATATTTTCTTTGTAGCTAAAATTCGAAAGAATATTTTTCTCATCCTCAGTTGGATTTTCAATTAACTTTAAGGCTTCATCAGCATGTGTTGCCAAAACTACTTTATCATAATCAAAAAATTCGCTTTCTCCACCATAGTATAGGTCTAATCCTGATGACTTTCTTTTAACTTTTGTAACTTTGTAATTTTTGTAGTGTTCACCACTTATTTGGGAAAGTATTTTACTAACATAAGTTCTGCTTCTATTAGTTACTGTGTACCACTGCGGTCTATTTTTCAATTTAAACAATCCATGATTTTGGAAAAATCTAAGAAAGAAGCTAATTGGCATCTTACTCGCTTCATAAGGAGGCATAGACCAAATTGCAGATACCATTGGTATTATATGATAATCAACAAATGTTTTTGATAGTTTATTAATTTTTAAATATTCACCTAAAGTAATTTTATCATTTGATACATTTACTTGATCACTTTTTTTATAAAATTTAATGATATCAAAAAACATTTTTAAGAACTCTATATTAAACAAATTTGATTTATTAGAGAAAATTCCACTCAAACCTTTTCCACAATATTCAAAGTTTGTATTATCTACTGAAACTGAAAATGACATGTTGCTTTTTTCAATTTGAATATCATTTTCCTTAAAAAAATTAATTAAGTTTGGATAAGTTTGAAAATTAAAAACAATGAAACCAATATCTACAGAAACTTTTTTTTCATCAAAAAAAATATCTATTGTGTGTGAGTGTCCACCAAAATGATCTTCTCGCTCGAAAAGATCTACATGATGTTTTTTAGATAAATAATAAGCAGCACTTAATCCGGAAATACCTGAGCCAACAACAGCAATTTTCATTAATTATTATGCTGCATCTTCTTTAAACTCATCCATGCTTGGACAAGTACAAAAAATATTTTTATCTCCGTACACGTTATCTACTCTTGCAACCGGAGGCCAAAATTTATTTGCTTTTAAGAATTTTGCAGGATACGCAGCTTGCTCTCTTGAATATTTATGATTCCACTCATCTGAAGTTAATTCAATATCTGTATGAGGTGCATTTTTAATTGGATTATCAACTTTATCAAATTTTCCTGATTTGATCATATCTATTTCTGATTTAATGCTAATCAAAGTATCACAAAATCTATCTAGTTCGGACAAGCTTTCACTTTCAGTTGGTTCAATCATCATTGTGCCTGCTACTGGCCATGACATTGTTGGTGCATGAAAACCATAATCGATCAATCTTTTGGCTATATCTTCTTCAGTAATCCCTGTTTCAGTTTTAATAGATCGAATATCAATAATACATTCATGTGCTACATTTCCGTTTGAACCTTTATAAAGAATTGGGTAATGATCTTTAAGTCTATGAGCTATATAATTTGCATTTAATATTGCAATTTGAGTAGCTAATTTTAAACCTTCAGAACCCATCATTTTAATATACATCCATGAAATTGATAAAATACTTGAACTTCCCCAAGGTGCTGCTGAAACTGCTCCTATTCCTGTGGCAGGTCCACAGTCCTTAACAACTGGATGATTAGGCAAATAAACTTGTAAATGTCTTTTACATGCAATTGGACCCATTCCTGGTCCTCCACCACCATGTGGAATACAGAATGTTTTGTGCAAGTTTATGTGACAAACATCTGGACCAAAATTTCCAGGTCTTGCAATACCAACAAGCGCATTTAAATTTGCGCCATCCATATAAACTTGGCCACCGTGTTTATGAATTAATTCACATATATCTGTAATTTTTTCCTCAAATACTCCGTGAGTAGACGGATAAGTGACCATTAATGCTCCAAGATTTTCAGAATGCATTTCTGCTTTTTTCTTTAAATCCTCAAAATCAACATTTCCTTCTTTGTCACAATCAACAACGACAACTTTCATTCCTACCATTTGTGCGCTAGCAGGATTGGTTCCATGTGCTGAGCTAGGTATTAAACATATATTTCTGTTTTCTTCGCCTCTATCTAAATGATATTTTCTTATAACCATTAACCCTGCATATTCACCTTGAGCGCCTGCATTTGGTTGAAGTGAAACACCAGAAAAACCTGTAATTGATCTCAGCCAATTTTTAAGATCAGTGAATAAATCTCTATATCCTTCCATCTGCTCAATAGGAACAAATGGATGAGGCTCTGCTAACTCTCTCCACGAAATAGGTATCATTTCTGCAGTAGCGTTTAATTTCATAGTACATGAACCAAGTGCAATCATTGTTCTATTTAAAGCTATATCTTTATCTTCTAATTTTTTTAAATATCTAAGCATCTCAGTTTCTGAGTGATATGAATTAAAAACAGGATGTTCTAAATATTTTGAAGTTCTTAATAAATTTTTTGGTAAGTTAGGCAGACTTACTGTTGGGTCTTCTTTTTTAATCGACTCAGCTGCATTAAAAATTTTCAACAATTGATTTACTCTATAAACATTTTTCTTTTCATCAAAAGAAACTGCCAACATTTCAGAATTTACTCTTCTAATGTTTACCTTTTGATCCAAAGCATTTTTATAAATTTGATCAGTTTTATCTTTTGTTACAATTGTAACTGTATCAAAGAAATGATCTGAATAAATTTCATATCCAGATTGTTTCAATTTATCTGCAAAATTTTTAGCTAATTGAGAAACTCTCTCAGCAATAGTTCTGATACCCTCTGGACCATGATAAATAGCATAAGCTGCAGAAACAATTGCTAATAAAGCTTGGGCAGTACAAATATTACTTGTCGCTTTATCTCTTCTGATATGTTGTTCCCTAGTTTGTAATGATAATCTATATGCTTTGTTTCCATGTCTATCAACAGACACACCGATAATTCTTCCTGGCATAGATCTTTTGAACTCGTCTTTAGTTGCAAAGAAAGCTGCGTGAGGTCCACCATAACCCATTGGAATTCCAAACCTTTGAGAACTTCCAACAGCAATATCTGCTCCTAGTTCTCTTGGTGTTTTTAACTTAGCAAGTGCTAATAAATCACAAGCTAAAATTGCTTTACCATTTTTTTTATGAATTTTACTTATTGCCTCACTAGGATCTACTATATCTCCTAATGTTCCTGGATATTGTAATATACCGCAAACTAAATCTTCTTTTAATTGATCTAATACTTCATCTTCATTTCCAACAAGTACTTTTAATCCCATTGGTTCTGCTCTTGTTTGGATTACATCTATTGTTTGTGGATGACAATTTTCTGAGACAAAAACTAAATTACTATCTTTTTTATTTAATCTATGACTTAATCCCATTGCTTCTGCGGCTGCTGTTCCTTCATCTAATAAAGATGCATTTGCTATATCCATTCCTGTAAAATCAACTATCATTTGTTGGAAATTAAGCAGCATTTCTAATCTTCCTTGAGCTACCTCGGGTTGATAAGGTGTATAAGAAGTATACCAACCTGGATTTTCTAAAATATTTCTCAGAATTACATATGGCGTATAAGTGCCGTAGTAACCCATTCCTATGAAGTTGGAATAAATTTGATTTTTTTTTGAAATTGCTTTTAATTTTCTTAATGCTTCATATTCTGAATTAGATTCTCCAATATTTAATTCATCTTTCAATTGGATTTTTTCTGGCACTGTGCTTTTGATTAAATCATCAAGTGATTTGTAATTAAGTTCCTTAAGCATTTTATTTTGATCTTCATCTGAAGGTCCAATATGTCTTTTTAAAAAATCTTTTTGAGAATTATGTAACATTAGCTAGCACTCTCCTTTGCAAATTTATCGTATTCTTCTTTGTTCATAAGACTATCCATTTCAGATTGATCTTTCATTTTAAGTTTAAAAAACCATGCTGAACCTTCTGGATCTTCATTAATTTTAGAAGGATCGTCTACAATAGCTTGATTAGTATCTACTACCTCACCACTAACTGGAGTGTAAACATCACTAGCAGCTTTCGTGGACTCTACTACTCCTGCAGTACCATCTTTTTCAACATTAGATCCTTTTTCAGGAAGTTCTGCAAAAACAATGTCGCCGAGCATTTCTGTTGCATGTTTTGTAATTCCTATTGTGGCTACATCTCCCTCTAAAGTAATCCACTCATGTTCTTTTGAAAATTTTACTTCACTCATTAATTTACTCCTTTCACATAATTTTTTTTATAAAATGGTAATGCGCAAACATTTGCTGGATGTTTTTTTCCTCTTACCTCAAGCAAAATTTTAGTATCAACTTTTGAAAATTCTTTATTAACATAACCCATCGCTATAGGGCCATTTACACTTGGTCCAAACGTGCCACTAGTTATCTCACCAATTTGTGTATCTGTATCATCAAATATTTTAGTTTTTTCTCTAGCAATCAATCTACCTTCGGGTTTAATCCCTACTCTTACTTGGCTTGCTCCATCTTGCATTTGGTTCATAATTTTTTTTGATCCAATAAAACCTCCGTTTGATAATCTAGATTTTGAGATTGCCCATCTAAGGTTTGCCTCAACCGGTGTTTTATTAATATCTAATTCGTGACCATATAAACATAATCCAGCTTCTAATCTCAAGGTATCTCTTGCCCCAAGTCCTATAAGTTGTGCTCCCTTTTTTATTAAATTTTCAACGAATTTTTCAGCTTTATCGTTAGAAATTGAAATTTCAAATCCATCTTCCCCTGTATAACCTGATCTTGTAACAAATAATTTTTGATTATCAGAATCGAACCAATTTCCTGTCATAAAATTTAGTTGATCAACCCCATTTATAATTGAGTTTAAAATTTCAACAGACTTGGGTCCTTGAATTGCTATCAAAGATCTACTGTTATCTAAATTCATTTTAAATTTCGAACCTAGTAAATTAGATAAAATCTCAAAATCTTTATCTTTGCATGCAGCATTTAAGATAATTAAATATCCTTCCTCGATTTTAGTAATGATTAAATCATCATAAATTCCCGCATCCTCATTCATTAAAAAACTATACTTTGAGCAATTTTGTTTCAGATTTTTTAAATCTAATGGAAAAATTTTTTCTAATTCTTCTGTTAAACTTTCATCACCATGTATGAATAGCTGGCCCATATGTGATACATCAAATATTCCGGAGTGGGATCTTGTGAATTTATGCTCTTCAATAATTCCTTTGCTATACTGAATAGGCATTTCATAGCCAGCAAATTCAACAAACTTAGCGTTGTTACTTTGATGAAGTTTATTTAGTGATGTTTTTTTTATTTCCATATTAACTCTTCTTTGCCCCCTCTGTCTTGGTGCCTGAGAGATTTGCTCCTTCGGCGAGAATAATTCTCTTTCCAGAGTTAATATGTACGGTCCTTTTGCCTGAGAGTTTCCGGGGTGGTTGCTCCTTCGGCGCTACAAAAGTAGTCTCTCCCGTATATAAATTTATAACACATTTAAAATGTTTATGTGAAATTTATTTGGCTAGTTTTTTAACAAGTAATGGAGACAAAAACTGTATAACTACTGCTGTTATAACTACGGCTCCCCCAAAAAGTACAGTAAGTGGCGGGTTTTCGTTTGCAAACATCCATGCCCACATGGGTCCTAGAACAGCTTCAGTTAACATAATGATTCCAACAAATGCTGAAGGAGTTGATCTTGCTCCAATTGTTATAAGTATAAATCCAAGTCCAACTTGAAAAAATCCTGCAATAAAACCTAAAAAAATATCATTTGTTGAAACCAAAATACTCGGTGACATAAACAAACCTATTAGTGTTGCAAAAATTCCAGCAACCAATTGTAAAGGTATCATGTCGACTTTTGGATATTTTCTGACAATTAAAATTAAGATTGCAAATGATATCGGCATGATAAATGCAACTAGGTTTCCAGTCATTTGACCTGGTGTTAGTGAACTTCCTAACATTAAAATGATACCAACTACTGCTGTAATAATGCAAGTTAATGTAATTTTTGAAATTTTTTCTTTTAAAAATACGTAACCAAAAATTGCTAAAAACAAAGCTTGAGTTTGAATTATAAAGTTTGCATTAGCTACTGTTGTTTCATACATAGCAAACACATAGCTAGCAAATCCAATAGATAAAATTATACCTCCAAATAAACCTGGAATTCCAGATTTATAAAGAGCACTGAAAATTTTTCCTCTGTAAGTAAAGATTAAAAAAATTGTAATTACTCCAATAAAGAAAAGTGATCTCCAAAATAATATTTGCCAAAGTGTAGATCCATCGAAAGACTTAACAATTAAACCTCCAAAACTTAACGCACAAGCTCCTAAAAAAACTAAAAAAGGTCCTGGTATTTTTGATAAAAAATTCATTAAATTTGTGATAGTAAATTTTGAGTTTCCATTTCATATAACTTAAATAAAGTCTCTGCATCAGATAAATTAATCTCTTTAAATTTTATTTTTGAACCAGGAGACATCTGTACTAATCGGTCATAATCGACACTAGCCACAACTCCAATTTTTGGATAGCCACCAATAGTACCATGATCTGAAAGCATTATAATTGGATTTCCATCTGCCGGTACTTGGATTACACCTTTAATCAAACCCTCTGATTTTATGTTGGTGTTCACAATATTCTCAATTTTAGGTCCCTCTAGTCTCATGCCCATTCTGTCTGAAAGTTTGGATACTGTGAATTCCTTTTCATAAAATATTTTTTTACCTTCTTCAGAAAAGTAATCAAAATTAGTGCCTTTAATCACTCTTATGTTTTCTATTTTAGTATTAATGTAATTAGTTTTTTTAATATCCTTATTTGAATTTATTTTTTTTAAATTAATTCTTTGCCCTAAATCTAATTTTTTTCCATCGTTAGATCCAATATTTGCTTTAGTATTTATAGAATAACTATTCCATTGAAATTTTAAATCGAACTTTCCACCTAATGCTAAATATCCATAAACTGATTTATTTGTAGATATGATATTTATCTCATCTCCATTTTCAATTTGATAACTTTCGTAACATTTGCCCTCGATTTCAGTATCTTTTTTTTTAATGGAAAAAATTACATCACCAGTAATAGCAAAATTAATTTTTTCTCCTGAATACTTTATGTGAGGACCTTGATATGCAAACTCTATCACTGCAGAGTCTAAATTATTATTAACAAGTTTATTAGCTATAAGATAATTTCGGTTATCCATAGCACCACTAAATGGAATACCAATATGATAAAGATGATCCCTACCTTTATCTTGAAAGGTAGTATTAATTCCAGGTCTGATTATATCTAGATAATTACTACTCATTATAATTTTTATACTGATCTAAAGTAATTTCCTTGAAAATTACTGTATCTCCTGGGTTAATTAGATTTGGTTTATCTTCTTTTGAACTATCAAAAACATCCAAAGGGGTATTTCCTAAAATATTCCATCCACCTGGGCTTTCAAATGTATAAATGTTTGCAAATTGCTCAGTTAATGCAACAGATCCCTTGGGTACTTTTACTCTTGGGGTTTCTAAACGTTGAGCTCGCATATTCTCATCTAAGTCACCAAGAAAAGGCATGCCAGCAATAAACCCTGTCATGTAACAAAAATATTCCTTATTTAAAAAATTCTCTAAAATTTTTTCTCTACTTAATTTTAATATTTCTTCCAATCTTTTAATGTCCATTGAAAAATTTTCATGACAACAAACTGGTATTTCTAATTTTTTTGAATTTATATCTTTTGAGTCTTGAGCATTAATGTTTTCAATATAATTTTTTACTTCTTTAAAATTTGTTTTTTTTAGATCAAAAGAAATAATTAGTTTATTATAAGAAGGTGTTAAATTATTTATGCCTTCAAATTTTTTTTCTTTAATAGTTTTAAAATATTTTATTACTTGTGAATTAATTGATTTATTTACTTCATTACCAAAATCACAGTACAAAGCTGCGTCACCAAGATTTGATATATTTTTTATCATGACATGTTATACTTAACATTAGAGACTATGGAAATTAATATAAATTGCGATTTAGGTGAAAAATCAAAACATCATTCAAATAAGCATGATCCAGATTTACTAGAAATAGTTAATTCTGCAAATGTCGCATGTGGTTATCACGCAGGTGATGATGAGTCGATGAATCAAGTAGTTCAAATTTCAAAAAAAAATGGTGTTAGTATTGGAGCGCATCCGTCATTTAATGACCCTGAAAATTTTGGCAGGCAAAGAATGAACCTTTCACCTAATGAGGTAAGGCAATTGATTATTGATCAATATGAAATTCTTCAAAAAATTGCTCAAAATCATGGAGAGAATGTTACTCACATAAAACCACACGGTGCTTTAAATAATATGGCTTGTGAGGATATAGATTTAGCTACTACTTTAGCAAAAGCTATAAACGAAATTAGTAAAGATTTAATTTATTTGGTTCCTACAGGATCTAAAATGGAAGAAGCAGCCAAAAAACTAAACATGCGTATAGCTTGTGAAATTTTTGCAGATAGAAATTATGAGGATGATGGCAATTTGGTTTCTAGAAAAAAACAACACGCTCTTATTACTGATCCAGAAGAAGCTAAAAAACACGTATTAAATATGGTTAAAAATCAGTCACTTAATTGTCACAGTGGAAAGCAGATACCTTGTGAAATAGACTCTGTGTGCATACATGGGGATAATGAAAGTTCATTATCTACTGCAAAATCAATAAGAGAAAATTTAATAGAAAATGGGCTGCAATTAAAACCACTTAACCAAATGAAAAAATTTATATGATCAAAAAAACTTTTTATTCACTTTTGTTTTTAGTTTTACTATCAACAAATTCATATTCCGCAGGGTCAGACAGTACTAGTAAAGTTAAATCAGATTATAGTCAGGCTGTTACTTTAATTAAAGCGGCTAAAAAATATGAAAAAAAAGGGAAAATAGAAAAAGCCAACAAACGATATGAAAAAGCTCAGGCCTTATTAATCAAATCAAACAAAAAAAAACCACTCCAAGCAGATACTTTAAACTATCTTGGTTTTACAACTAGGAAACTTGGAGATTTTGAAAATGGAGAAAAGTATTATCTTTTAGGTTTAGAAATTGATCCAAACCACGTAGGTATAAATGAATATTTGGGTGAATTATATGTTGTCACAAATAGATTAGATTTAGCTAAAGAAAGATTAAAAGTATTAGAAAGTTGTAATTGCGAAGAGTACACTGAATTAAAAGAAATTATTGATGGAACAAAACAATCAAAATATTAATTAATATTTTGAACCATTTGTTGAGGCATCCATAATGCAATTTCAGGAAAAATAACAACGAGTATTACTGCAAGTATCATTAATAAAAATAATGGAAAAGCACTTCTTGCAATAAATCCCATATCTTTGTTAGCCATTCCTTGTAAAACAAATAAATTAAATCCTACAGGTGGAGTAATTTGAGCCATCTCAACTACAATAACTAAAAATATACCAAACCAAATCATATCAAAACCAGCCTGTCTAATCATTGGTTCAATAATTGCCATTGTTAATACTACTGCTGAAATTCCATCAAGAAACATTCCAAGAATAATATAAAAAATCATTAATACAAAAATTAATACATAAGGTGATAGCTCCATATTTTGTATCCAGATAGCTAGATTTCTTGGAAGACCCGTAAATCCCATAGCTAATGATAAAAATGTAGAGCCAGCTAAAATAAAAGCAATCATACAAGATGTTTTAGTTGCTCCTAACAAGGATTGTTTAAATGTTTCAATAGTTAAGCTCTTTTGAAAGTAAGATAAAATTAAAGCCCCTACTACACCTAAAGAAGCAGCCTCAGTTGCTGTTGCAACCCCAGTGTATATTGATCCAATCACAGCTGATATTAAAATAATTACTGGTAATAATTGTTTTGATTTTCTTATTTTTTCTAGAAAGGAAAAATTTTCTACATACTTTGGCATGCTTTTTTTATTTATTAAAGACCAAATCATCACGTAAGACATAAATATAAGTGCAATCATTATCCCTGGAATAATTCCTGCAATAAATAGCTTTGCTATGGATTCTTGAACGGTTACTCCATAAATTATTAGTATTATTGAGGGAGGTATAAGAAGCCCTAAAGTTCCTGAGCCAGCTAGACTGCCTAACAAAATTTTTTCTGGATATTTTCTTTTTCTTAGTTCTGGAATAGACATCTTGCCTACTGTTGCAACGGTTGCAGCAGAAGAGCCAGAAATTGCAGCAAAAAGTGCACAACCAACAACATTTACATGAATTAATCCACCAGGTAATTTTTGCATCCATGGTGATAGTCCAGCAAATAAATTTTCAGATAACTTGGTCCTAAATAATATTTCACCCATCCAAACAAACAATGGTAAAGCTGTTAATGTCCATGATGATGAAGTTCCCCATATCGTAGTTGCCATGGCATCCCCAACTGGTCTTGAAGTAAATAACATCATCCCAATTGTTGAAACACCTATCATGCTTATTGCTACCCAGATGCCAGATCCAAGAAAGAATAAAAGTACACTTATAAAAAATATTATGAGAAATATTTCAGTCATTCTTATTTAAAATTGTTAAAATAAATTTATGTAAAACAGCTATAAATAGAATTAAAGATCCAATAGCTACACTGGTTTGAGGTATCCAAATTAAGATCTCATCTGCACCTTCGCTTCTCTCTTGAAAATCATAAGAGATTAATAACATTTTCCATAAGTAAAAAGACAAATAACCTGAAAAAATTGTTGCTACAATCAGACACCATATTTCTAAAAATCTCTTATAAGATGAAGAGGCTTTTTCTAAGAAAAGAGTAATTCGAATATGTCCACCCTCAACAAAAGTAAAAGCTAAAGCATAAAAAGAGGCTGCAGCCATGCAGTAGCCTGAGTACTCAGCTAAACCCCTTATGTAAAAACCAAAAATCCTCGAGGAAATTCCAATTAAAATAAAAACTGCAACAAGTATTAAAAAAAAAGCAGCTAAATAACCTGAAAATTTGTAAAGTTTATTTAGATTATTATTTATTGATTGAAACATTTAGTAAAAAGGCCAACTTACTACAAGTTGGCCTTTTTTTTAAGATTATTTATTTGTAAGCAGATAAAACTGCAGCACCTCTGTCTCCAGCTTTTGCTTTCCATTCTTCAGACATTGTTGCTCCAACTTTTTCAAAATGTTTTTTCAAAGCTGAATTAACTTCGCCTACTTCCATTCCAGCATCTGCTAAAGCTTTCTTGTCTCCAGTATTACCTTGTTTAGATAATTCCCAACCCTTTTCTTCAGCAATTGCTGCTTGGTTCATGACAAGATCTTGAGTTGCTTTATCAAGTTTATTCCAAGCGGCTTTATTAGCTATGATCATATTTTTTGGAAACCATGCTGCTATATCATAAAAATATTTAACACCATTTTCCCAAATCTTGCTATTTTTTCCAGTTGTAGGAGAAGTAATCATACTTTCAACGGCACCTGTAGAAAATGCTTGGCTAATTTCAGCTGCTTCAATTTTAGTTGGCGCCATTCCTGTTAACTCTGCAATCCTAATTGTTGCAGAGTTGTATGCTCTAAATTTTAATCCATTTAGATCACCAACTTTTTTAATTTGCTTTTTACTGTAAAGTCCTTGAGCAGGCCATGGTACTGCATAAAGAAATACCAATCCTTTTTCGTCAAGACTCTTAACAATATATGGCTTTGAAGCTTCATATAATTTCATAGCATCATCATAAGTAGTTGCTAAGAAAGGTAATGAGTCAATTTCATATAAAGGATCTTCTTTTCCAAGAGCAGACATAAATCTTTCACCGATAGGTGCTTGACCTGTTCTTACAGCTCTGAAAATTTCACCACCTTTAAATAATGAACCACCTGGGTGAGTAACAATTGTAAGTTTTCCACCACTTTTTTCAGTTACATTCTTTGCAAATTCTGTTGCATTAGCAGAATGAAAGTTTCCAGCACCATAAGCCAGTGCCATATCCCATTTTTCAGCTAAAGAAACGTTTGCAAATAACAATACTGAAGTAATTATAGATATAAATAATTTGAATAATTTCATCTATCCTCCTTTTTAAAATTAATATTTAATTATCTCTTAGAGATTAAATCAATAAAATTATCATTATGGTCTCATTGAAAAATTGTCAGATTATACTATTATAATGTTATCTTGATTGAAGAGCTCATAATTTTAACCAATATAATTTTTATCACAATTATATTAACAGCAGATAACGCTGTTATAGTCGGATCTATAGCTTCAAATTTTGTTCCAAAAAATAGAAAACAAATAATTCTTTGGGGTATAATTGGAGCATTCGTTTTTAAAATCTTTTTTGCAATTTTTGCGACTTTTTTGTTTGAATTTTATTTTATAAAGATTTTAGGTGGTTTATTATTAATTTGGATCGTTAATGATTTAAGGAAAGATTTATTAGACATTAAAAAAGTAAAACCTACAACAAAAAAAAGCAAAGAACCTTCTTACATAAGTAGTATTGGAAAAGTTTTGTTTGCAGATATCATGATTAGTTTCGATAACGTTATTGGTGTTGTAGCTGCAGCGAAAGGTTATTTTGGATTTATGATATTTGGACTTGTTTTGTCAGTAGTTCTTACTGGTGCATTAGCAACATATATGGCTAATTATATACAAAAGCATATTTGGATAGCTTATGTTGGTTTAATATTTATCTTAATCGTAGGTCTACAATTAGTAATTGGCGGATTAGTTGATCTTGAAATACTAAAAATTAATGAAGAATTTAAAAAATACTTTTAATTAAAAAGAATTTTTTTTATTAGGAAATTTAATTTTTCTAACTTCTTTTGAATAATTTGAAACAGCTTTAGAAATATCATTTCTAATATTTGCATATTTTTTTACAAACTTATAATTCATTGGATTAAGACCAATTAAATCATCAAAAACTAATATTTGACCATCACAATATTTGGAAGCTCCAATACCAATAGTTGGTATCTTTAAATTTTGAGTGACAAGCTTTGCTAAAGAAGTTTCAACACATTCCAAAACAATTGAAAACACTCCAGCTTTTTCTAATAATTGCGAGTCTCTTATAATGTTGTTTCTCTCTAACTTTTTTTTTCCTTTAAACTTGAAAGTTTTATCTGACTGGGGAAGCAGACCTAAATGACCCATAACTGGAATTTTGTTTTTAACTAAAGATTTGATTGTTTCGTAAATTTTTTTTCCACCTTCTAATTTTACACCGTCACATTTTGTTTTTTTCATTATTTGCTTTGCATTTTTTACTGCTTCTTTAGGAGTTCGATAGGTGTTATGTGGCATATCAACAATCATTAAACTTTTTTTTATACCCATTCTGACACTTTTAGAATGTTCAATCATAGTACTCAAAGTTACTTCTCTTGTAGATTTATAATTGTATAAAACCGAACCAAGAGAATCTCCAACAAGTATAATATCGCAATGATTATCTAAAATTGATGCTACGTTTTTTGAGTAAGCAGTTAAACTTACAATTTTTTGTTTATTTTTTTTTTTAATTAAATCTGAAATTTTTTTTTTCATCGACTTACCAAGAGCCAGTATTTTCCATTGAAGCCCAAGGTTCTTTAGGTTCTAAATTTCCTTCTTGAAGAATCTCAATTGAAATTTTGTCTGGCGATCTAACAAAAGCCATATGACCATCTCTTGGTGGTCTATTAATCGTGTAGCCCATATCCATTAATCTTTGGCAAGTTTCATAAATATTATCTACTCTATAGGCAAGATGACCGAAATTTCTTGAACCTTCTCCAAGTTCATCACCATCCCAATTATATGTTAATTCTATTTCTGCTTTTTCATCATTAGGGGCTGCAAGAAAAATTAAAGTATATCTTCCTTTTTCATTTTCCATTCTTCTTGTTTCTTTTAAACCAAGCCCATCGCAGAAAAATCTTAGAGACTCATCCACGTCTTTAACTCTAATCATTGTATGTAAATATTTCATAATCTTAATTTATAATTAAAAACTACTCTAATTCAATAGTGCTTGGTGGTTTTGAAGTAACGTCATACACTACCCTATTTATACCTCTTATACTGTTAACTATTTTGTTTGAAATAATTTGCATAAAAGACTTTTTAAATTCATAATAGTCAGCTGTCATTCCGTCTTCAGATGTAATTGCTCTTAATAAACATAAATATTCATAAGTTCGATTGTCTCCCATAACACCTACAGTTTTAACTGGCAGCAATGCTGCATATGCTTGCCAAATCTTATGATAAAGACCGTGATCTTTTAAAGCTTGAATAAAATAATAATCAGCTTCTTTTAAAATTTTAATTTTTTCATTAGTAATAATACCTGGCATTCGAATTGCTAAGCCTGGTCCAGGAAAAGGATGTCTTGAAATAATTTCTTTACTTAAATTTAACTCTAAACCTAATTTTCTTACCTCATCCTTAAATAAGAATTTTAGTGGTTCTACTAATTTTAAATTCATTTTTTTTGGTAAGCCACCAACATTATGATGTGATTTAATTTTAGAAGTTTGACTGCCAGTAACTGATTTACTTTCAATTAAGTCTGGATAGAGAGTTCCTTGAGCTAAAAATTTAACATTTTTAATTTTCTTAGCGTATCGCTCAAATATTTTGATAAATAAATTACCAATTATTTTTCTCTTTTTTTCTGGATCAGAAACATTTTTTAATTTTTTTAAGAATTCCTTTTCAGCATTTACATAAATTAAATTCATTTTTAAACGCTTCTTAAAAGTTTGAACTACCTGTACTTCTTCATTTTTTCTTAAAAGACCTGTATTTACAAAAATACAATAAAGTTTTTTACCAATAGCTTTATTCAGTAATTGAGCAACTACACTACTATCCACACCTCCTGATAAAGCACAAATAACTTTATTATTTCCAACTTGTTTTCTAACATCTTTAATAAGCTGATTTTTTTGATCCCTAGAAGACCAATTTCTTTTAATTTTACAAATTAAAAAAATGAAATTACTTATTAATTTTTTTCCATTCTCTGTATGAGTTACCTCTGGGTGGAATTGTACCCCATAATATTTTTTTATTTTATTTTCAACAATTGCAAATTTTGAATTAGTGCTTGATGCTACAACTTTAAAACTCTTAGGAAGTTTTGAAACTTGATCGGCATGACTCATCCAAACTTGTTTGGATTTTTTGTTTCCAAAAAAATTAGTTGTTAAAAGACTGGTATTTTTTTTGTAAACATTAGCTAGACCAAATTCTCTATGTTTTGATTGTTTAACCCTTCCACCGTTGAGTTTTGATAAAATTTGATGCCCAAAACATATTCCAAGAACTGGTACATCAAGTTGTAAAATTTTTTTATCAAATGAATATTTATTTATTTGATAAACATTTAATGGACCGCCAGATAATACTATTCCTTTAATACTGTGATTTATGTCTTTTAGTTTTATTTTTTTGTGACTAACTATTTCAGAAAAAACACCTAATTCTCTTACTCTTCTTGCAATTAATTGAGTAAATTGAGAACCAAAATCTATTATTAAGATTTTGTTAAGATTTTGATCAAGACTCATTATTTTCAGGTTCTATATTTTTTAATGACTCTTGAATATCCTTGTTTTCATCACATAAATTTTTACAAACTTTTACAAACTTATCTGAAAGATCTTTAACTTTTTCATAATTAGATTTTTCTAAAGCAATTTTCATTAACATTAATAAAGCTTCCTCATTATCAGGATCAATTAAAAGTGCTGTTTCTAAATTGTATTCTTCTTTTCTTTGATCTTCTTCTTTATTATAAATTTTTGCTAAATATAAATATGAGTTTGCGTCTTTTGGATTAAAAACTATATTTCTTTCAAATAAAAAACGTGCATCTTCATATTTTTCTTTTTTAAACAACTTTAAAGCTTCATTAAAAAAATTTTCTTTACTAAAAGTCGTACTGTTAAAAGAAGCTATTAAAAGTATTAATCCTATTAATTTTAAAAATTTGCTCATTAATATTTACTATCGTTTTTTACCACATCTACATTATGAACCATACTTTCATAAAATCCAGCTTTTGTAATTTTCACAAATTGTGGTTTATTTCTTAATTTAATGATTGTTTTTGATCCAAGATAGCCCATAGAAGATTTCAATCCACCAATTAATTTATAAATAATACTTCCAACATCTCCTTTATATTTTACAAAACCTTCAACACCTTCAGGTACATATTTTGAGGAGTCTTTTTGTTTTTTTTGAAAATATCTATCAGCTGAACCTTTATTCATAGCTCCTACAGAACCCATTCCTCTAAAACTTTTAAAAAGCTGTCCATTTTTTTTAATTAATTTTCCTGGAGTTTCATTTGTACCTGCAAATAGCGAACCGATCATTACAGCATCAGCTCCTGCAGCAAAAGCTTTTGCTAAATCACCAGAATATTTTATTCCACCATCTGAAATTATTTTAACATTTTTATTTTTTAAACCACTTCTTACATCTAAAATTGCGCTTAATTGAGGAACTCCTATTCCAGCAACCAGTCTTGTTGTACAAATAGAACCTGGCCCTATACCAATTTTAATTATATCTACTCCTAACTTTATTAGGAATTTTGCAGCTTCTGGTGTTGCAATATTTCCTGCACACAAAGCAATTTTGTTAGTTTTTATTTTTTTTATATATTTAATTATTTCGGCAACTTTCTTTGTATGGCCATGTGCTGTGTCTACTACGATTAAATCTACACCTTCTTTAATTATTTCTTTAGCTCTGATAAATTCATTTGATGCTGCACCTACAGCTGCTCCAACAATTAATTTTTGTTTTTTTACTTTTTTTATCTCTGATAATTGTTTTTTTATATCAAGGTTTCTGTGAATTACTCCAATACCTCCAGCTTTAGCTATAGCTATTGCCATTCTGCTCTCTGTGACAGTATCCATTGCAGATGATAAAAGTGGAATTTTAAGTTTCAAATGCTTTGTTAAAGATACACCAGTGTCTGCATCAGAAGGTAATATTTCTGAATACTTTGGAGCTAATGTAACATCATCAAAGGTAAGTGCTTCTTTTATGGGAACCATAATCTTTTATATACGATTCCTTTTAAATTAAAAGTCTCTATCGGATTTTTTTACAAATTATAAAACTTTCTTTTGAATCTTTTCTGCTAGATTTTGGTTTAAAAACCTTAACTTCTTTAAAATATTTTTTTCCTTCTGCGACGATTTCGTTAAATGTTCCTCCCATAAAAATTTTTGAAATAAAATATCCATTTTCTTTCATTAAATCTTTAGCAAAAAACATTGCTTCTTTACACAGTTCTCCAGTTTGTATTGAATCTATATTTTTAATACCAGTTGTATCTACGGCCATATCAGACATTACTACATCAACTTTGCCGTTTATATTTTTTTTAATTTCTTCTTGAGTTTTTTCTTCAATAAAATCTCCTTGGATTTGAACACTATTACCTATGGGCTCCATTTTTTTTAAATCTATCGATATTAATTTTCCACTTTTAGCTGCTTTAAGAGCATATTGTGACCAGCTTCCTGGGGCTGCACCAATATCAATTACTGACAATCCACCTTTAAAAATTTTAAATTTTTCATCAATTTCAATTAATTTGTAAGCTGATCTAGCGCGATACCCATCTACTTTAGATTGTCTTACATAGATATCTCTACGCTGCTTATTAACCCAGTTCTTGGATATTTTATTTTTTTTCAATTAATTATTAAATCTTAAACTTTTATTTAAAATTTTACCTGTAAGAGTTTGAATATCAATCTTAATACTCTTGTTAAGTCTCATATCTTCATTATCTTTCCAGATACCAGCAGCCAAATGCATAATTCCAATTTTATAATTAGGTAAATAAGGCTCTACCCATGTATCTTTATCCTCATCAAACTTTGGCAAAAGATTGCTAGTGATCCAATTACAGTTTAATGGAAGGAATTCAGTTTCAACATTATCAACATACACAGACATATTCATTGCTAATTGTTCAGAGCCAAATATTTCTCCACCCATAAGTGTTTGCTTTAAGTTTTCCTGCCACGAATTCCAGCAGGTTGAATTTTTTTCTAAAGAAAAAACACCAATGTTGATATGAGGAGCAAAGGCTAACTTTCTAGCTTTTTCTAAATTAATATTAGATTTTATTGCATGTTTAAAATTTTGAGATTTAATAATTGCTAGTTTTCCAAAAACCCAATTTACCCTAGAAGTAATCTTGTAACCTGGTCCAATAGTTTGTGTAATTCCTAATTTGCCATTCTCACACGCTTTAAAATAAAGATCAACTGATTGCCAATCATTGACCCAAGCATCACAATCAATCCATAAATATTTTTCATAGCTTGGAAAATATTTGGGTAAAAAAGCCCTAGATACTTGGCTCTTTAACCATTCACGCCCTTTAATTTTACTATCAGGAACTTTTATATCCCACTCTGCTGATTTTATTTCATCTACTTTTGATGATAATTCTGTTTTTTGATCCTCTGATAAACCAGCATTCAAAATACATATTGCAACTTCAGAGCTCTCTTTAAATCTTTTAATAGAGTCTATTAGCTCATTTAATAAAGGGAAATAATTTGAATCAGCTAATGATACAATGACATTTTTTTTCATCACAAAATATCTTCGAGATCGTCATCTTCATCTTTATAATTCTGATCTTCGTTTTGTTTTTTTAATTTTTGATAATGAACAAAACTGATTGGAAGCATACATAAGTATATGATTGCACTAATAGATATAACGTTAAATGGATATATTAAAAGTAATCCAAAAAATAAAACTATTCCAAATAAAAGAAAAATGGTTGCTTTTCTTTGAATTACAATTTTTTTGAATGAATAACTTGGAAATTTACTGATCAGTAATAAAGATGTTACAATAAAAAAAATTGGAACAACAACATCATAATTTATCTTTATAAAATCAAAGCTTGTAAGACTAAATATCAATGGAGTTAAAACTAAAATGCCTCCTGCTGGGGATGGAACTCCTTCAAAAAAATTATCTCTCCAAGAAGGTGCTTGACCTGTATTTACATTGAAACGAGCTAAACGTAATGCAACACAAATTACATATATTAAACATAACAACCATCCAAATCTTCCTAATGTATTTAGTTTCCAAAAATACATAATAAATGCTGGGGCTACTCCAAAACTTATCATATCTGTAAGGGAGTCTAATTCCTTACCAACTTTTGATGTCCCTTTAATTAATCTTGCTATTCTTCCATCTAATCCATCTATAAGAGCAGCAAACATAATTGCTATAATCGCAAATTCAAATTTTCCATCTAATGCAAATCTTATTGATGACAAACCTATACAAACTCCAATAAGAGTTAGCATGTTAGGTAAAATCACTCTTGCGTTGGTTTTTTTATCTGTAACAATTTTTAAATTGTTTTTTGGCTGTTCCATAAATTAATTTTTAGCCAGCAGTGTTTCTCCTGAAATTGCTGTTTGACCAACTTTAACTAGTGGTTCATAATTTTCATAATAAACATCTGCTCTACTGCCAAATCTAATCATCCCAATTCTATCACCTTGATTTAATTCCTGATTTTTATTTGTTTCGCAAACTATTCTTCTTGCAACTAATCCTGCAATTTGAACGACTACAATATCGTTTCCATGCTTATCTTTAATTTTATAATAATTTCTCTCATTGTCTTCGCTTGCTTTATCTAAAGATGCATTTAAAAATTTTCCTGGTTTGTATAAAATATCCTCAACAATACCTGAGCACGGTGTTCTGTTTACATGACAATCAAAGACGTTCATGAAAATACTTATTTTTTTAAATTTTTTATTTTCTAGTCCAAGTTCTTTTGGACCATCTACCTCTTCAACTTTAATCACTTCTCCATCAGCAGGACTTACTAGGTAATTATCATCTCCTATAATTGTTCTCTCTGGATCTCTAAAAAAATAATAAACCCAGACACTTAGTAAAATTCCTATTAATCCTAAAAAATTATTAATAATTAGAAAAATGATAGTTATGAATACAGCTATGACTATAAACTTGTATCCTTCTGTGTGAATCTTTGGAAATATCTTACTAAACATATTCTTCTATTTGCTAATTTTCGATTAATATGTATATAAAACGATCAAATTCAATTAATAAGATAATTTTTATTTAATGAGCAAAATCAAGGTAAAAAACCCAGTTGTCGAGCTGGATGGCGATGAAATGACTCGTATTATATGGGAGTTCATCAAAAATAAATTAATCCTTCCATATTTAGATCTTGGTATTGAATATTACGATTTAGGCATGAAAAGCAGAGATAATACTGATGATCAGATTACCATCGACTCTGCAAATGCAATTAAAAAAATTGGTGTTGGCATAAAGTGTGCAACAATTACCCCTGATGAAGCAAGAGTAGAAGAGTTTGATTTAAAAAAAATGTGGAGATCCCCTAACGGAACCATAAGAAATATAATTGGAGGAACAGTTTTCAGAGAACCAATTATTTGTAAAAATATTCCAAAACTTGTTCCCTCTTGGACTGATCCAGTGATTATTGGAAGACATGCTTTTGGTGATCAATACAGAGCAACAGATTTTAAAGTTCCTGGAAAAGGAAAAATGGAAGTGAAGTGGACATCTGAAGATGGAAAAGATGAAATTAAATATGAAGTATTTAATTTTACAGGTCCTGGTGTGGCTTTATCAATGTACAATTTAGATAAGTCTATTGAAGACTTTGCAAGATCTTGTTTCAGTTATGGGTTAATTAAAAAATGGCCTGTTTATATGTCTACAAAAAATACAATTCTAAAACAATACGATGGAAGATTTAAAGATATTTTCCAAGAAATTTTTGACAAAGAATATAAGAATGAATTTGAAAAAAATAATTTAACTTACGAACACAGATTAATTGATGACATGGTTGCATGTGCTATGAAGTGGAGTGGTAAATATATTTGGGCTTGTAAAAATTATGATGGAGATGTGCAATCAGATACTATGGCACAAGGTTATGGATCTTTAGGATTAATGACAAGTACATTATTAACTCCAGATGGAAAAGTAATGGAAGCGGAAGCCGCACACGGAACAGTAACTAGACATTATAGAATGCATCAACAAGGAAAAGAAACCTCAACCAACCCTATCGCATCAATTTTTGCTTGGACTAGAGGATTAGCTCATAGAGGTAAATTAGATGGCAATGAAGAACTGATCAAATTTGCACAAACTTTAGAAAAAGTTTGTATTGAATGTGTGGAAAGCGGATCAATGACAAAAGATTTAGCAATTCTTGTTGGTCCAAATAGTAAATTCTTAACCACAAATCAATTTTTAGATGAAATTGATGGTAATTTAAAAAAGAAATTAAACTAAACTTTTAAGCTTTTTAAAAGCTTCTTCAATTTTTGATTGATCTTGACCACCAGCTTGAGCAAAGTCTTTTCTGCCTCCACCACCTTTTCCACCAATTATTTCAGATCCAACTTTAACAAACTGAACTGCATCAAACTTGTTAATTAAATTATCAGTTACTCCAACAGCTAATCCAACTTTGTCATCTTTATTTGCAAACACAACCACAATACCTTCACCTAAATCTTTTTTACCTTTATCTACAAGTTTTCTTAATTCTTTTGGAGGTAATCCATCTATTTTTTGAAGTCTTAACTTAACTCCATTAATTTCTTCGTCTTTAATAATATTTTTTGATTTGTCCTCTAAAATTGCATTTACTGAGATAGTCTCTAATTGTTTAGTTAAATTTTTAATTAAAGTTTTTTGATCAGCTTCTTCTAAACTTGGTTTTCCTCCAAGTTTTATAATTTGCTGACTTAAATCTTTAATTGTTTCCTCATCTTTTTCTGCAGATAGGTTTGATAATTTCTCTTTATTTTTTAAATATTCCTCTAATTGTTTGTCTCTCAAAGCCTCAATCCTTCTAACACCTGCAGCAATTGATGACTGACTAACAATCTTAAATTTACCAATATCTCCAGTGTTTTTGACGTGTGTTCCACCGCATAATTCAGTAGAAAAATACTTACCGTCCTCATCTCCCATCGAAAGAACCCGTACTTCATCTCCATATTTTTCACCAAACAATGCTAAAGCACCATTTTCAACTGCCTCGTCAGGTGTCATTAGTCTAGTTTTTACTTCAGATTTTTTTGAAACCATTGTGTTTACAAACTGTTCTATTTTATCAATTTCCTCGTTCAAAATAGGCTTCATGTGACTAAAATCAAACCTTAACCTACTTGGCTCTACTAAAGATCCCTTTTGAGTAACATGCGTACCAAGAACTCTTCGTAAAGATTCATGTAGTAAATGGGTTGCTGAGTGATAAGCACGAGTATTATCCCTTCTTTCTACATTAATTTTTAACTCTACACTTTCCTGAAGTTTAATAGATCCACTTTTAACCTTTCCATAATGGACAAATAAATCTCCTAGTTTTTTTTGGACATCGGTTACTTCAAATTTAAAATCATTTGATACTATTTCACCAGTATCACCGACCTGACCTCCAGACTCACCATAGAAAGGAGTTTGATTCACTATAATCATTCCTTCATCATTTTCTTTTAACTGATCTACTTCTTTGTTGTCTTTTAAAAGAGATAAAACGACACCTTCAGCTTGATTAGTTTCGTATCCTAAAAATTCAGTTGCTTCTAATTTATCTTTTATTCCAAACCAGATATCTTCAACCGCTGCATCACCAGAACCTTTCCAATTTTTCTTAGCAAGTTCTCTACTTTCTTTCATTAAAGATTGAAACTTTTCAGTATCGATTGACATTGATTTATTTCTTAAAATATCTTCGGTAAGATCTAATGGGAAACCATAAGTATCATATAATTTAAAAGCTACTTCACCTGGCAACACTTTATCTATTTTGGATATTTCATCATTTAAAATTTTTATTCCTCTGTCTAATAAAACTAAAAATTTTTCTTCTTCCATTTTTAAAGTTTCTTTAATTAAAGACTCAGCTCTAACTAATTCTGGATAGTTTCCTGACATTTCATTTTTAAGCGTGTCAAACAAATTATAAAAAACTGGTTCCTTGGATCCAAGTAAATGAGAATGTCTCATCCCTCTTCTCATAATTCTTCTAAGAACATAACCTCTTCCTTCATTTGAAGGTAAAACACCTTCAGCAATTAAAAATGAGCTAGCTCTTAAATGATCAGCAATTACTCTAAAACTAGATAGGTTAGATTTATCTGATTTAACTTTTACAATTTCAGAGGCTGAATTAATTATTTTTTTAAAATGATCTGTTTCATAATTATCATGAGTACCTTGTAGTAAAGCTGCTATTCGCTCAAGTCCCATTCCTGTATCAACAGATGGTTTTGGAAGATTTATTCTTTTATCTTTTGTGACTTGCTCAAATTGCATAAAGACTAAGTTCCAAATTTCTATAAATCTATCTCCATCTTCATCTTTAGTACCAGGCAATCCACCTGGTAAATGATCACCATGATCAAAGAATATTTCCGAGCATGGACCACAAGGACCTGTCTCACCCATTGACCAAAAATTATCTGAGGTTGCTATTCTTATAATTCTATCATCGCTAAAACCCGCTATTTTCTTCCAAAAATTAAAGGCTTCATCGTCTTCATGAAATACAGTCACATAAAGTTTGTTTTTATCTATTCCAAAATCTTTTGTAATTAAGTTCCAAGCATAATGAATTGCTTGTTCTTTGAAGTAATCACCAAAAGAAAAGTTTCCTAACATCTCAAAAAAAGTATGGTGTCTTGGTGTGTAACCAACATTCTCTAAATCGTTATGCTTACCACCTGCCCTTACACATTTTTGCGATGTGGTTGCTCTTACATAATCTCTTTTTTCTAACCCTGTGAAAACATTCTTAAACTGGACCATTCCAGAATTGGCAAACATCAATGTAGGATCGTTATTGGGAACTAAATTACTAGATTCCACAATTTTGTGATCGTTCTTTTCAAAATACTTTAAGAAAGTATTTCTTATTTCATTGAGCGTTTTGTCTGCCATATTTTTAAAATACAGCTTTTTTATTCTATGTCTAGATATCGAAGGGAAAAAAGGCGCTTAAATTAAGCGCCTTTTATTAATAAAGATGACCTATTAATTCTTTTTAGATGGAGGAGTAGCTTCTGCTTTTTCAGCTTCTTCTTTTTCAGCTACTTTCTTTTCTTTCTCCAATTTTTCAGGATCAATTGGATTTCCTTCTATTTTCTTAGAAATCACACCTGCTTTTTCTCTAATTGCCATTTCAATCTCTGCAGCAACTTTAGGGTTTTGAGCTAAATAAGTCTTAGCATTCTCTCTGCCTTGACCAATCTTCTCACCTTTATAAGCATACCATGCACCTGATTTTTCAATTATATCTGCTTTAGAACCAAGATCGACTAATTCACCCATCTTGCTAATTCCTCTTCCATACATCAAGTCAAACTCAACAACTTTAAATGGTGGTGCTACTTTATTCTTAACTACCTTAACTCTTGTAGAGTTACCAATAATTTCATCTTTATCTTTGATGGCACCAATTCTTCTAATGTCCATTCTTACAGATGAGTAAAACTTAAGTGCATTACCACCTGATGTTGTCTCTGGACTTCCAAACATAACTCCGATTTTCATTCTGATTTGGTTAATGAAAATCATCATTGTATTTGTATTTGAAATTGAGCTTGTTAATTTTCTTAAAGCCTGACTCATTAATCTTGATTGAAGACCAACATGATGATCTCCCATTTCGCCATCAATTTCAGCTTTTGGTGTTAAAGCTGCTACAGAGTCAATAACGATTACTGAAATAGAGCCTGATTTTACTAGTGTATCAGCAATTTCTAATGCTTGTTCACCAGTATCTGGCTGTGAAATTAAAAGTTCTTCAGTATTTACACCTAATTTTTTTGCATAAACTGGATCTAATGCGTGTTCTGCATCAACGAATGCACAAATTCCACCAGATTTTTGAGCTTCAGCAACAACTTGTAATGCTAATGTTGTTTTACCTGATGACTCTGGTCCATAAACTTCAATAATTCTTCCTTTTGGTAATCCACCTATACCTAAAGCTAAATCAAGACTTAAAGAACCTGTCGAAACAGATTCGATATCCATCGCTCTCTTTTCACCAAGCTTCATTACAGAGCCTTTTCCAAAATTATCTGTAATTTGAGCTATCGCAGCGTCTAACGCTTTGTTCTTTTCTTTAACGTCCATTTCTTGATCTTTAGTAGATTTAACTACTTTTAGGTTATTTTTCGTCATTTTTTGCCTCTTTTTTTAAATTTTTTAACACTCGAATCATGAAATAAATGTACACATTTTGTTCTCATTAGCAATATATTTATTTTTTGGCCTTAAAAATCAAATAATTACTTAAGTTTTAGATATTGGCTATTAAGCAAGCCTACTACTTTAAGCAGATTGTATTGAGCCATTAGATAGTTTTTCTCTGAATTTGCTAGAGAAATTTGAGCAGAAAGTAATAAAGAATTAGATTGGATAACATCTAAAGTTGTTCTCGAACCTCTTTCGTATTCCGCAGCTATTCCTTCATTAGCTATTTCAGCAGCATTTACTTGAACTCTAACTGAATTTAAAAAACTTTCTGAAGATTCTAGACTAGACCAAGCACTTGCTACATTGGTTTCATTAGTTCTGACAGCATCATCCAATAATAGTCTTTTTCTTGTAGTTAAATTTGAATTTTTATTGATAGTTGATCTCTTTTTTCCACCTGAATAAAACGGCCAACTAATCTCTGCTTTTAAAATATCTTTTTCTCTCTCATCATAAGTTGAACTAAGGTCTTCTGTATAAGATCTTTCTAATGATAAAGAAGCAGTCGGCTTTAAATCTGACTCTGAAATTGCTAATTCTTTCTCCGCTTTAGCTAAATCAAATTTTGCTATTTGAATATCAGGGTTGTTTTGTTTTGAAAGATTAATTGCTTCGTTTAAAGTACTTGGAATACTAACTATCGCATTTGAATTTTTTTGTAATTGATTTGGATCACTGATTTTACCAATTATATTCTCATAATTTAGTTTACTGATTAATAAGTCACTTTTTGCTTTAGCAAATTGTGCTTGAGCACCTGCAAGCGATGATTCAGATTGTGCTAAATCAGTATTTGTAATTTGACCTCTGTCTCTTCTAATTTTATCATTTTCAACTTGTCTAATTAAAAGATTTAAATTTTTAGTGTTAATATCTAGCGTTTCTCTAGCAAGAATTAAGTTTGTGAATGCATCAATTGCTTTATGTAAAATATCTTGTTCTTTTTTAACTAACTGAGCTTTTGCTAAATCTAAAGCAGTTAAATTTTTTTCAAGAGTTAAACCTCTACCAAAATCTAATAAGGTTTGTTCTAATTTAATTGAAGTGGTGAACGGATCTACATCAGTTACACTTGCATCACCTCCGCTTTGATTAGTAAGTTTATTTGTTTCCTCAATACTTTTTGATCCTTTAACAGTTAGAGAAGGTTTGTAATCAGCTTTTGCAATGTTCACATCTTCTTCTGAGACTTTAATATTTTCTCTTTCAGCATTTAATTGAATATTATTTTTATATGTCTGATTTAATGCATCAAGAAGCGTAACTGCGAAAGCATTACTAAAATATAATATTGATGCGATAACTATTATAAATATTTTTTTCATTTCGATTTATATACAGCAGTTTTAATTTGATGTTTACTGTTTAAATTTAAAATTATAGATGCATATTTAGGCATATTTTTGAACATGTTTTGAGTAACTCTTTGGTAAGTTTGCATAAAATTTATTACGTCCCCTTTACTCATTATTTTATGACCACCTTTTTTCTTTGTTTTTAACCATAGTTTGTGTTCCTGCTTTAATCTCCACTTTTGTAATAAACTAAAGTTTTTTGCCTTTAAGTAAATCATACAATTTAACTGAGAATATAGCTTTTTATATTTAGTCTTTAATTGTTGATTAACATATTTTCTCCAAACCAGTTTATCATCATTAGCTTTTTCCATAGAATTAATAGATTTTTTTAATGTCTTGTTAGTTTCTGCTCTTGCTCCGACACACCATCCTTCAAAAATAATTACATCTGGTCTTTTATGGATTGTGTTCCATTTGTTTTTAGGAAATCTGTCATCAATTGCCTTATTAAAATTTGGTAACTTCATATTTTTAAATTTTTTTGCTTTAGATTTTTTAAAGAAATCTAGCATCATACTGATATCATGAGTTCCAGGAACCCCTCTAGTCAATAACATTGGGTGTACTTTTTTTGATAAACCTATTCTTTCTTTTCTAGTTTTATAAAAATCATCAATAGAGATCTTGAATACTTTTAGTTTAAAATACTTTTCTAATATTATCTTTATTATTGAACTTATAGTTGTTTTGCCTGTTCCTTGTCCTCCTGCTAATCCAACAAAATAAGGTTTTTTATTATCTGCTTTTTTTGCAATCCAAAAACTTACAGGTATCAAGAAAGACTTTAACATCTTGTCTTTGTTACTAAATTTTTCTTTTGAAGTTTCTTGTGATTTTATAAATTTATAACAATCACTTTTAACTTTTTTAAAACACTCAGCAGTAGATTGCATTAAATTTTTATTTTTCTTGATCCATCGGATGGTTAAGACCATCAAAGAAAGCTACCTCTTTTAAATCTTCTACTTTAACCTCGTCTACACATCCCATATTAAATCCAGTCATAGCTGGTGCACTTCTTGGATTGTGATGAGTATAAATTCCACACTCTTTGCAAAAGTAATGATTAGCTACTTTAGTATGATATTTATATAAAGTTAATTTATCCTCTCCTTTAGTAACTTTAAAATCTTCGTTTTTAACCATTCCCATTGTTGCATTTTTTCTTTTACAAATAGAGCAATTACATCTTACAATTTTTGCTAATTCGTTAACTGTCGCATTAATTTCTGCTTCAACAGCTCCACAATGACAATTTAATTTCATATATCTCCTTTTTTATTTTAAATTACTTTTAGCTGCAATCTTATTTCCATCTAAATCACGGATATAAGCATAATAATTTCCATCACTTCTTACTCCTGGTCCTCCTTCGTCAGTAGCTCCTTTTGACATTGCAATTTCATAAAATTTTTCAACGGCTTCTTTAGAGTCTGCTAATAAAGTTATTTGTGTCCCATTACCGAAGGTTGCTGGTTCACCATTTACAGGGTTTGTTACGTAGAATAGAGTTTTGTCAGGATCACTTGAATGAGCATAACCAATATACTTTTCTGTTGTTACGGTTTTTTTTAATTTTAAAGGTTCCAGAATAGCATCATAGAACTCACTTGATTTTTTATAATCATTAGAACCAACCATTACAAAATCTAAAATACTCATAATCAAATTAAAATTTATATAACTTAATAAACAACTTAAACTACTAGTGGTTGAAGTTATCCACAAGCATACAAAATGTAGTTTCGATGTTCACGTTTTGATTCACTTTTGATTCAATTACGGACTCAAAATACAACCTCTTGAGTGTATTGTATAAATAGTCTATAAAGTAGAACAAAACAAGAACATGAAACTAACAATCCCTTATTATCTACATAAAGCAGGCGCTGGTTTTCCTTCCCCCGCTACTGATTATATCGAAGAAGATATTGATCTGAACATGCATTTAATAAGAAATGTTCCAGCAACTTTCATCATTAGAGTTCAAGGTAAATCCATGGTCGATGTTGGGATTAATGATGGTGACTTATTAGTGGTTGATAAAAGTTTAAAACCAAAAAACTTTTCAACGGTGATTGCAAATGTTCATGATGAGCTTGTGGTTAAAACTTTAGTTCAAGAAAGAGATAAAAAATTTTTAACTTCTGGATCTAAAGAGTTTTCTGACAGAATTTTAATTAACGAAGAACAAGATATTTTTATTTGGGGAGTTGTTACTTATGTCATCCATTCAACATACTAAAAAAATAGCATTAATTGATTGTAATTCTTTTTACGTCTCATGTGAAAGATTGTTCAATCCAAAAATAAGAAGAAAGCCTGTTGTTGTTTTATCTAATAATGATGGCTGTATTATTTCAAGATCAAATGAAGCAAAAGCTTTAGGGATTAAAATGGGAGAGCCCTATTTTAAAGCAAAAGATATTATTCTTAAAAATAAAGTTGAAGTTTTTTCATCTAATTATTCTTTATACGGAGATTTATCAAGAAGAGTGATGCGAACTCTTAAGAGATTTAATTCAGAAATAGAAGTTTATTCAATTGATGAAGCTTTTTTAGATTTATCAAACTTTCCTGATAGTGAAGTGGAAAAGGTTGGAAAAGAAATTAGAGAAACAGTTTTACAATGGACTGGTATCCCAACAAGTATTGGAATAGCAAATACAAAAACATTAAGTAAAGTTGCAAATCATATTGCAAAGAAAAAACAATCAGGGGTAACAAGCTTAATTGGAATTGAAAACTTAGATCCTATTTTAGAAAAAGTTGAAATTAATGATGTTTGGGGTGTTGGTAGACAACTAACTAAATTTTATCAAAAGCATGGAATTTATAATGCTAAGCAGTTAAAAAATAAATCTAATACCTGGATCAAAAAATCTTCAAATGTTCTAAGTTCAAGAACTGCAATGGAGCTTAGGGGAATTTCTTGTATTGGATTAGAGACTACTACAACTAAAAGAAAGAGCTGTGTAGTTTCAAGATCATTTGGAAAAAGAATTGAAACGTTTCAGGAATTAAAAGAAGCAGTTGCAAATTATTGCCTAAATGCCTCTGAAAAAATCAGATCAGAGTCGTTAGTTGCAAAAGCAATTACAGTATTTGTTAGAACCAGTCCCTTCCAAAGGAATTTTGGTTACTATTCAAATGCAAAGACAGTTGATTTTCCAATTGCAACAAACAATAGTATTGAAACAGTTAAGACAGCAGTTTCAATATTAGAAAGCATATTTAAAAATGGTTACCGTTATCAAAAAGCAGGTGTGATGCTAACAGGACTTTCTAATGCAAGTGACAAAACAAATTTATTTACATCTGAAAAGGATGAAAAAATAAATAGCTTAATGCGATCAATTGATAACACTAATCACCGATATGGAAGATCTACTTTAAGCGTTGCAAGTGCAGGCGTTCATAAAAAGTGGAATATGAGAAGACAATATTCTTCTAAAATCGATACAGCTGATTTTTATTGTTTACCAACGATTAGAGCTTAACTAAGCTTTAAAAAGCTTATCAGATAAATTTTGTAATTTATCTCCAAAGAAAACTTCTTTTTGGATTCTGTTAAAATCTAAATCAAATACTGTAGACATGGCAGAAGCATAAACAGATCTTGCATCAATCGTAGCATTCAAGTCCCTTCCATCAAAAAGCTCTTTTCGTTTTAGACCTGGCCAATCAGTGTGAACTTGGCTTTTTTTCACTAAACCTCCAGCTAAGAATACTGCTGTTCCATAACCGTGCTCAGTTCCATTTCCACCATTTTTCTTAATTGTTCTGCCAAATTCTGTAACGGTTAAGATAATTGAATTTGCATAAGTCGTTCTAGATATTTTTAAATTTTGAATAATCGTATCCATTTCAACCAAACATCTTGTGTGAGTACCATTAATTCCACCTTGTGCCGCATGAGTATCAAAACCATTCACTTCGAACACCGCAACTCTTGGACCATTTGGATTCGACATAAGTTGTCCTGCTTTCATTGCAAGATTTTTATTATTTCTTTTATTGTAACTTGCTCCTGTACCCATCTGTTCATTTTTACGCTTTTTAATAAAATTCATCATATCTAATAATTCTTCTTCTGAACTATCTGCGTAAACTGATTTTAAAAGCTCAAGCGTTTCTTCTCTTGGAAGTCTTCCGTCTGTTGGATAATAATTGTCATTTTTAGGAACACCTCTTAATAATAACGGCATCGGCAAGGATAATGCCAAACCTTCTCCCTTAAGATTTGCAAGTTTCATTCCCCGTCCAAGCCATCCTGTTTTTTCTTGATAAGGAACTCTTCCACCAGACTCCATTAAATTTTGCCCTTCAAAATGTGATCGAGCTGTGTATGGAATACTGGTTGCATGAACAATTGCACCCGAATTGTCATGCCAACATTCACTAAACCCCTTCAGCTTAGGATGCAAAGCAAAGTCAGCATCGAGTTTCATAGGATTTTCAATTAAAATACCTTTTCTAATTTTTTCAAAACGTTTATCTCCAATAACAGGAACAGCACAAAGACCATCCATTCCTCCTCTAAGCATAATAACAATTAAATTTTTCTTTTTGGAAGTTGAGGCTAAAACTGGGAAATTAAATCCAGCTAAAAATAAAGAAGTTGCAGTTCCTTTTAAAAAATCTCTTCTTGATATCTTCATGCCTTTAATACCTCCGGTAAGTTAAATAATAATATATGTTTTTCCTCGTTAGTCTTTGCCTTTGATACAATTTTTAAAATTTTATCTGGATTATCAAAGTTATTACGAATTATTTTTTCATGAATATTGTCATCTAACATATCTTGTGTGTTGAATTTATGGAAAGCAGTTTTAGCAAACATTATTCTTCTTATAATTAATTCTGTTGATAGCCAGTCTTTTTCAAGATCTGAAAATCCATTAGGTTGTTTTTGTCTATAAGGATGACAACCTAAATCCTCTAAAAACCAACCTTGCCAACTGATTTGTCCAAAAGGTTTAATTCCTAGTGGGAGACTATCAATTTCCTTCTCTTTAGTTGGATATGAGTAAGTTGATCCTGACATATTTATCGTTGTAAGCCACCAATTTTCTGGGTTTTGAAATTTTCGATATTTCTCATTGTATTCGAACGCAACTTTAATTGCAGCTTTATGAACTTCTGGCAAAAATCCATCTGATCGTTCCCACGCTTTTATAACTGGAGCAATCATTTCAGGTGTTGGTTCGTCGGTAATCAAATATCTACAAAGCTTTGTTGAAATAAACTCTCTACAAGATGGATGGTTAACCAAATCTTTTATTGCAAGTCCTATGCCTTTTTTTCCACTTTTATAAATTTTTCCTAATACTTGCTTCTTTCCTGGCTCATGTCTTTCTCTATCAAATCTCACATCACTTCCATTATCTTTTGATTTACTCCACTTAGGTCTCCATCCAGTCATAATTTTTGCTAACTCTATTACATCTTCTTGCGTATAACCTGCTTTTGGAGAAATAGTGTGAAGCTCCATTAATTCTCTTGCATGATTTTCATTTAGTGTTGCCGGTCTCTTTTCTCTTCTTCTCCATTCTTGCTTTGCACTTTCAGACTTAGGGCCTACATTTTCTTTATTATCAAGATGCATAATCATTGGCCAAGCTAGAGTTGCTTCAGTTGCCATAGTTTCAAAATTTTTATCCATATTGGCTCTAATAAAATCTCTCTGATAAGCTCCAGTAGAATATGAGCCTAATGTTTGTGTGTCGCTTATCGTAAAATGATTTCCCCAAAAATACCAAAGTTTAGCTAAAACTGGATGGTCGCTTCTTATACCTTCTGCGTGTCTGATGCACAGTTCGTTAGCAGGCCAAAGTTTTTTTCCAGTATCAGCCTCTAATTTACGTTCAGCTCTCCTAAAACCTTCTGGATCATTTTTATATTTTTTTCTTAATGTAGTATTTTCTTCAACCCTTTGCGTTATCCAATACTTTCTCATTTCTTTTTCAGAATAGATATGTTTCCCCTTCCAATTAAATTCCGGAATTGACTCGACCTGTTTTTGAGCCCAAACTAATGGATCGGAAGGAGCTTTTTCATCAGGCTTTAAGCCAAATGCAACTTTTCTAAAAAAGTTTTTCATAACTATTTTATTTTATCAATATCGTGAATATTTGTTAAGGAATTATTAAATTCTTCAATATTTTCTCTTAAAGCTAAACTAGAAATTGAATAAATCATTATCAATAACAAAACTAATGGTAATGAGGTAATTACCGAGGCATAGCTTTTGATCAGTAATATATAAAAAATAATAAATAATGCTGAGCGAATAAGAACGGTTTTTCTAAATACACTGATTATTGAAAGTGAATGCTTTAATAAATTAAAAAAACTCATCTGAGATGGGCCAAAATATCTTTTTCCTCTAATAGATGACATTGAAACAAGTTCTTTCTCTACTTTTTTTAGTGAACCAGAAAAACTATTCCAAGTAGCTTTTTCATCTAGTAGTTTTTTTACAGTTGATTTGGATAGACATGTAAAGTTACCAAATTTAATTGATTGTCCCGTAAATGCTAAAGTTAGAAATTTATGAAATTGATAACAAGTTTTAAAAATTATTCCCTCAGATCTTTTTACCCTCTCGCCTATTAAAGATTTTTCACTAGATTGTTCTGAAAGTTCAATAAAATTTTTGATTTCTTCTGGTCTATCCTCTCCATCTCCATCCATTGGGATGACAAAATCGAATTCTTTTTTTTCAAAGATATATTTTAAACCAGATGCAATACATCTTGCATGGCCTCTGTTCTCTTTCATGTTAACTATCTCAATTGAACTAATATTCTTAATATTTGGGTAGGTATCAACTATCTGTTGAGAAGAAGCATCATTTATAACAACTATTGATATCTCATGATTTAAATCTTTTATTTCAGAATTAATATTTTCTACCAGTTTTTTTAGAGACTCTCTGTCGTTATAAATTGGAATTAAAACCACGTATTTCATCTATCTTGATCCTACACAAATACTATCAAGGCACATATAATCTTTCAATTGATCAAGTTTTTCTCTTTCAACAAAGCCTTCCCAAACTGGTCGAGATTTTAAATGATAAGATAAGTTTCCAGCATTCCATTCATCGCCCAAAACTACATTTATTTTGGTGTCAAATTGTTGATCCCAAGCATATTGAGTTTTCAATGCAATTTCTTTGCCCATATAATCAGTTCTCTTATCGTCTTTTGATATTGAAATATAAGCGTAAAGTGCTGGTGATAAAAAGAAAAAGAAAACAAATCCAATCATAAATGGCTTTAATTTTTTTAAATTGATTTGTGCCTGGAACAAATAAACGAATAATGTACCAATAAATAAATAGAATGGTGTCATCCACATAGTTCTAATTTTCGATCCGGTAATTAATGAAGTTAAAAACATTAAAACAATGGGTAAAATATTAATTGCTAACAAAAATAGTAATTTTTTATCCTTCAAATTTAAATTCAATTTAATTTTTTTAACCAAAAGCCAAGATAAAATTAAAAATGGAACTAATATTCCAATTTGTTTTATCAAAAAGATTATTGGAAATTTAATATGATCTAAAAAACTAGATTGCTCTAAGCCAGTTCTAGCTAATCCATATGTAATAGTAATAAAATCATTATTATATAGCCATATAAAATGTGGGACTAAAACAACTAAAAAAACTTCAATAGTAATAAGATATTTAAAATCAAATTTTTTCTCCTTTTTGAAAAAAAATAAATAAATAAATAAAAGATCGATGGATGCTAACAAATAAATAAATAAATATTTTGACAAGAATCCAAAAGCAGCAAACAGACCTACTAAAAAACAATCTAAAAACTTTATTTCATAACCACTATATATTTTCCAGGAATAATAAACTGTTAAAGACCAGAAGGGTAATTGACATACATTCACATTAAATTCAGGTGTGGTGAAATTATAAAAGTAAATAGCTTCAATTAATAATACAGAAATTAAACCTAATAATTTGTTGTTAAATATTTCATTTGAAAATTTGAAAACATAATAAAAAGAAATAATTACAAAAATTTGACTTAACAAATAATAAACCCAATCTTGTGATCCAAAAATTTGATAAAAAATTTCTGGAAAAAAAGCACTCATGGGTGGATGTTTATTAAATCCCCAATCTAAATTACTTCCCCAAGCTAAAGCTTCGATTGTATCCAGTGGTAAATTGTGATTTGTAATTGATGGAATCAATGTCCAAAAAATTAGATGAGCTGTAACAAAAATATAAAAAACATTATCAATATTTTTGTTATTAATAGTCATTTATAAATATTTATATCAATTAAGCTTGCTTGACACCCCTAATTTGCTGAATATACTGCGAGCGATTAAAATTACGCTATGCCAAAGACTACTAAAGCAAAGAAAAAAGTATCAAAACCAAAAACTAAAGTTGTGAGTAAAGCAAAACCAACTACAACTAAAGTTGCAGCCAAAGGTCCTGTAAAAATTTCAAAAACTTATGTTCCAAAAGATACTGAAAAATATATGTGTGAAAAACATAAAGTATTTTTTAGAATGAGACTAACTGAATGGAAAAAAGAACTAATCAAAGCTAATAATGAAGCTCTCTACAATGGTGGGATGGATGATAATAATATTTCTGCAGATATTGTTGATCAGGCAAACTCTTATATTGATAGTAATGTAGAGATGAAAGCAATTAACAGACAGATTAAATTAATCTCAGAAATAGATAAAGCGTTAAGAAGAATTAGAGAAGATACTTATGGTTATTGTTTAGATACAGCAGAGCCAATTGGATTAAAAAGATTAATGGCAAGACCTGTTGCTAAATACACTATTGCAGCACAAGAAAAGCATGAAAAAGAAGAAAAAGTTCATGCTGATGATTAATTAAACTTTTGGAATTTTTGCCTCTTTATCCATAAAAGCATAACCTTTAACTACAGCCTCACGTTCAGCTATTTCTTGGTACCATCTAGATAAGTTTTGATAATTTTTCAAACCAATATCATGCCACTCATGTCTCGCCATCCATGGCCATGTTGCAATATCAGCAATTGTGTATTCAGGACCTGCAAGAAATTTAGATTGTTTTAATCTTGTGTCTAATTCTCCATAAATTCTTTTAGTAATTTTAAAATATCTTTCTTCCCCAAATTCACTTTTGCCAGGATTATAGTGATGAAACTGGTGATGTTGGCCAATCATTGGACCTACGGTTCCCATTTGAGCCATTAACCATTGATTAATAACCAGTCTATCTTTTTCATTATAAAATTTTCCACTTTTCTCACCTAAATACATTAAGATTGCACCAGACTCGAAGATGCTTTTAGTGTTCTCATGATCAATGATGACGGGAATTTTACCAAATGGACTAATTTTTAAGTACTCTGGTTTAAATTGTTCATCTTTACCTAAATCAACTTTGGTTACTTTGTACTCATAACCAATTTCTTCAAGCATAATACTTATTTTCCATCCATTAGGAGTATTAGCAGAAAAAAGTTCTATCATTTTTTAATTCCAAGTCTTTCTTGTGCAGCTTTAGAAGTTGTTGTGAATTCAAATCTTAATTTTTCATCTGGTTTAGCATATTTAAAACAACCTCTAGCTGCTAAAGCTCCCTCATGAAAACCTGAAAGAATTAATTTTAATTTTCCTGGATAAGAACAAATATCACCAATTGCAAAAATTCCGTCTACATTGGTTTCAAAATTTTCGGTATTAACTTCAACAGTTTTTTTATTTATATTTAAACCCCAATCTAAAATTGGCCCAAGCTGCATGATTAAACCAAAGAAACCTAATACATAATCAGATTTAATTTCTTTAATTTCACCTTCATCATGTTTTATTTTAACAGTTTCAATTTGTTTATCTCCAGTTACCGAATCCATTTGATATTTCGTAAATAAATTTAACTTTCCTTGATCATTAAGATCTTTTACTTTTTGAACACTAGACTCTGCTCCACTAAAACCATCTCTTCTATGTATTAAATTTACTTTAGATGTATTTGATAATTCAATTGCCCAATCTAAAGCTGAATCCCCTCCACCAAAAATTGAAATAGATTTATCTTTAAATATTGATTTATCTTTAATTGAATAAAATAAAGAATTTCCCTCAAATTTTTCACATTCTTTTACTGAAAATTTTCTTGGCTCAAAAGAACCAACACCACCAGCTATTACAATTGCTGCAACATCAAACTCTACTCCACCAGAAGTTTTAACATGCCATCTATTTTGATTTTTTTTTAACTCTTCTACTCTTTCATTTAAATGAAATTTGACATTGAAAGGTTTAATTTGTTGTAAAAGATTATTAGTTAACTCTTCACCAGTACACTCTGGTACAGCTGGGATATCATAAATCGGTTTGTCAGGATAAAGCTCGATACATTGACCACCTGCTTTATCAAGATTGTCGACTATCTCACAGCTCAAGCCTATAATTCCAAGTTGATGAGCACAAAATAAACCCGTAGGCCCTGCTCCAATAATTAATACATCTGTTTTATTCATTTATCCTTGCTTTGATGGAATGTTTACTTCTAATCCATCCAGCTCATCTGAAACTATTAACTGACAACTCAACCTACTATTACTTTTTGGTTCAAAAGCCATATCAAGCATATCTTCCTCACCATCTTCTTTTGCTGGAAGCTTATCTAACCATTCTTCTTTGACATAAACATGGCAGGTAGCACACGCCATTCCACCTCCACAATCTGCATCAATTCCTGGAATATCATTTTGAACAGCACCTTCCATTACAGTTAAACCGTTTTGAACATCGATCGTGTGAGTTTTGTTATCGTGAGTGTGATAAGTAATTTTTGCCATGCGTTATATATAGTTTCTTATCTAAATAGGACAAGTAAGTAAAATCATACTTAGTATATTTTTAAATATTTTGAGGTTCGGGTAGTTCTTTTTTTATAAAATAGCTTGTATCTTCTTTTTGTTTCATTAAGGCAGGAATAATTTCTTTATAAGCATCTATTAATCCATCATTTGGTTTTGGTAACTGATCTTTAATATGGTGATGCAATTTGTCCAGGTTATATGATGGAACTGTTGGAAACATATGATGAGTTAAATGATATTCCATTTTCCAATATAAAAAACTTAGTATTGGATTTAAATACATTTCACGGGATGTAACCCTATGATCTTTGACGTTTCTTGCTAAACCAGCGTGCTGAGTGAATGCAACAAGTTTATGTAAAGTTTTTCCATAAAATTGTGGTAACACAAAATATAATAGAGGCATCCAAGAAGAAACTAATATAGACCATAAAATAATTAAAAGCCAAATAGCAACATAAATTCTTGAAATAAAAATTGCTTTTGCTTGTGCACTTTCTGGAATGCTATCTTGCATGACTTTTGTTTTAATTCCAAATGCATGCTGAATAATTTCAAATGAAATATGTTTTTTAAAAAAAATTAAATCCAAAAATGGAATAATATTTATAATTAATCTTTTTGGTGTTTCTTTTAAATCATTGCCATATTCAATTTCATGATCAAAAGGATTTTCTGTTGAATAAGTATTTCCATGATGAACAAAATGTGTGTATCTCCATCTTGTTGGTTCAAAGTTAGCCATATAGGAGGAAATGTAATAAAAAAGTTCGTTTAAAAATTTTGAATGAAAAGCAGTTTTGTGACCTGTCTCATGCCATAATGGATTAGAAAAAGAGTAAATATTTCCATAAACTAAAAACCAAAATACTGACCACCATGTACCCCAAGTTTGATAAGCTAGAATTCCAGTTACCAATAATAGTCCAAAAAAAACCGAAACATGTTGCAGTCCTTTTAAATCTGATTTCTTTGAAAGCTCTTTAAGAACTTCTTTATCAACTTGACATTTGTGCCATTTTTCTAATTTAACATCCATAGCAAAAAATTATGTATAGTTATTATACATAATTTTATTAAAGGTAAAAAAAAAGGGCAAGTACAAAATTGTACCTGCCCTTAATTTAAATTTTAAGTAAAACTACTTAGCTCTACCAGGTTGTTGCATAGCTGCTGCCCAAATGATCAGACCGAAAGCGATCTTGTTCAAGAAGTCAGCTGCGTTGTAAATCACGTTTAGTGAGTTAGCATCTACACCACCTGTTAGGTAACCAAAAATGTAACCTAATGGGTAGATTGCCCAACCTACTGTAACGATCATTCTCATTGCACCAAAAGCAGTTACAAGTGATTTGTTACCACTTTTCGCCGCTCTCTTACCTGCTTCACCAGAGAATACTTCATATAAGATGTATACCCAACCAGCCATACCGATTATGAAACCAAGTGTAGCGTTGATGTATCCAGCTTCTCCTAAGTATCCACCTACTAGCATTACTAATGTACCAATCATTAGTCTCCAGAAAATTCCAGAGTCTGATTTGTTTACTGCTGCTAGAACAAAGTAGAATTCTAACATCAATAATGGCACTGTAATTAACCAGTCAATATATCTGTAAACTGTTGGTGACTCACCAGTCATGATCCATACTTCTCTCATGTAAATGTAGTGTACGAATGCAATACCAGTTACTAGACCAGCAACAGTCATTGAAACTCTCCATCCAGCTGGAACCGAACTTCTTTCTAAGAAAAAGAATACAGTAGCAGCTAAACAAGCCATTGATACTAGCCAGAATGAAATTCCAACAAAGTCATCAGAGGCTAAAAGCACAGTTTCTGCGTTTGCTGCACCAGTTACGCCCATAAGAGCAACAACTGTAAGAGCAAACAATTTAAGTTTTTTCATAAAAAACTCCCTCTTCGTTAGTTTTTATTTTTTAGTTTATATAAACTAGACTTGAGTTACCCCAAGCCAAAGTTGTGGTTAAATAGCAAATTAAATTAGTTTTATGAAGACTTAATTGTCACTAATAAGCATTGATTTTACTTAATTTTTAAAATTAAATACAATTTATAAGTTAAAAACCAAAAAAAATAAGGAAATCGAATCAAATCTTTATGTCTTCTAAGTTTAATGAAATTTACGAAAATTCTATAAAAAATCCTGAAAAGTTTTGGCAAGAAGCTTCTGAAAATATCTTTTGGTTTAAAAAACCGACTAAAATTTTAAATAAATCTAACCCACCATTCTACAAATGGTTTGAGGATGGGGTCACAAACACATGTTATAATGCTTTAGACATCCATATTGATCAAGGAAGAGGTCAAAAAACAGCTTTAATCTATGATAGTCCTATTACAGGTAATAAAAGTAAGTTCACTTATGAAGAATTAAGGTCAAAGGTCTCTAAGTTTGCAGGAGCATTAAAAGCTCAAGGAGCTAATAAAGGTGATCGGGTGATTATTTACATGCCAATGATCCCTGAAGCAGTGGTTGCTATGCTAGCTTGTGCAAGAATAGGTGCAATTCACTCTGTTGTCTTTGGTGGTTTTGCCTCAAATGAGCTTGCAAGCAGAATTGATGATAGTAAAGCAAAGTTATTAGTAACTGCTTCATGTGGTTTTGAGCCTGGAAGAACAGTTGAGTACAAGCCACTTGTTGATGAGGCTATTAAAATAGCCAGTCACAAAATTGAAAAGATGATATTATTCCAAAGACCTGGTCACGAGGTAAAATTAAATGCGCCAAACGAAGTCAGCTGGAAAGAAGTTGTATCTATTGCTAAAGATGCAGACTGTGTAGAGATGAATTCAAATGAGTTTGCATACATTTTATATACATCTGGTACAACCGGAACCCCTAAAGGGATAGTAAGAGACATTGGGGGTCACATTGTTGCTCTCAAATGGACTATGAAAAATATCTACAACATAGATTCAGATGATATTTGGTGGTCTGCAAGTGACATTGGTTGGATTGTGGGTCACTCATATATAGTCTACGCTCCATTATTTAAAGGATGCACTACAGTTTTATTTGAAGGTAAGCCTGTCGGAACACCAGATGCAGGAGTTTTTTGGAAAATTATTTCAGATTACAAAGTAAAATCTCTTTTTACAGCTCCAACAGCTTTTAGAGCAATTAAGAAAGAAGATCCTGAAGGTAAATTTTTCTCAAAATATGATTTGAGTAGTTTTGAAAGCCTGTTCCTTGCTGGAGAAAGAGCTGATCCAGATACAATTAAGTGGGCAGAGAATTTACTTAAAGTACCAGTGATTGATCATTGGTGGCAAACAGAGACTAGTTGGGCAATAAGCTCAAATTGTACTGGTATTGAAATGATGGAAACGAAATATGGTTCAGCCTGTAAAGCTGTTCCTGGTTACGATGTAAAAATAATCAAACCTGACCAATCATTGGCCAAACCAAATGAGATGGGAGACATCGTTGTAAAGCTCCCACTGCCTCCGGGAACATTCCCAACTCTATGGAATGCAGATAAAAGGTATAAAGAAAACTATATGTCTAATTATGAAGGGTATTATCAAACATATGATGCAGGTCATATTGATGATGATGGTTATATTTGGATAATGTCTAGAACTGATGACATTATAAATGTAGCAGGTCACAGGTTGTCGACTGGTGCCATTGAAGAAGTTTTATCTGAGCATCAATCGGTTGCTGAATGTGCAGTACTTGGAATAGCAGATAAGTTAAAAGGTCAATTACCTATTGGTCTAGTCGTTTTAAAATCTGGTGTTGATAAAGATAATGACACTATATCTAAAGAATGTGTTCAAATGGTTAGAGATAAAATTGGACCAGTTGCTGCATTTAAAGTAGCGATTGTGATTAAAAGATTACCAAAAACAAGATCAGGTAAAATTTTAAGAGGGACAATAAGAAAAATTGCAGACGGTATTGATTATAAAGTGCCGCCTACAATTGATGATCCAATAATTTTAGATGAAATTAAAGAAAACTTAGTTCAAAATGGAATTATAAAATAATGTTAAAAACATATCTAATTTTAATCGCAGCAACTATCTTTGAAGTTTCAGGAACAATGCTTTTGCCTGTTACAAAAGGTTTTACAAAACCAGTACCAACTGGAGCTTTAATATTTTTTTATGTATGTGCATTTTTTTGTCTCTCAATTGTAGTAACTAAACTTCCATTGGCAGTAGTTTATGCAACATGGTGCGGTTTAGGAATTTTTACAATTGCTATACTTGGATATATTTTTTATGGACAGTCTTTAAGCTGGCAAGTTATTTTAGGAATGTTCTTAATTGTATTAGGTTTAACGCTCGTAAATATTTATTCTTCTAAAACCATTAACTAAAAGTCAAAGGAGTTCCCTCTGGCTCTCCTAAAATTTTTCCATCCTGCATCTTAATGTTTCCTGCAATAATTGTATGTGTGGGTGTTCCTTTAAATTTAAATCCATTAAATGGAGACCATTTACATTTACTTTCTATATTTTCATTTTTAATTTCGATTGTTTTGTTCATATCAACAATTGTAAAGTCTGCATCATAGCCCTCTTTAATAAATCCTTTGTTTTTAATTCCAAAAATCTTAACTGGATTTTCACAAACAAAATTCATCAATTGGTTTAGAGATAATTTTCCATCATTAATGTGATTTAACATTACAGGCATTAAAGTTTGAACCCCTGGCATCCCTGAAGGAGTATTTGGATATACCTTATCTTTATTTTCTTTTAAATGCGGAGCATGATCAGATCCAATAGTGTCATTAAAGTTATTTCTCACTCCATACCATAATCTGTCATAATGAGATTTATCTCTTAGTGGCGGGTTCATCTGAGCATAAGTCCCAAGCTTGTCATAACAATCTGGTGCATAAAGAGTTAAATGCTGAGGAGTAATCTCAAATGTAATATTTCCTTTATGTTGAGATAGAAAATCAATTTCCTCTTTTGTAGTAATATGAAGCACATGAGCTTTTTTGTTGTGCTTTTCTGCTATTCGAACAATTCGTCTAGTAGAAGCTATTGCACATTCAGCACTTCTCCATACTGGATGGGTATGAACATCACCCTCTTTTATTAATTTCTTATTAACATTTAAAATTGCCTCATCTTCAGAATGAACCGCTACTACTTTTGAAGCATTTTGAAAAACCTTATCTATATCATCCTCTTCAGCAACTAATAAATTTCCGGTTGAAGATCCTGCAAAAAGTTTAATGCCACAACATCCTTCCAAACCTTCTAAACTTGCTAAATCATCTGCATTGTCTGCTGTTGCTCCAAAATAAAAAGCATAGTTACAATACATTCTATTTTTAGCGAGATCTAATTTTCTCTGAAATTCCTTCATATTAGAAGTAGGTGGATTGGTATTCGGCATTTCAAATACACTTGTAATACCTCCTGCTATTGCTGCTCTACTTCCTGAATGAAGATCCTCTGTATCCGTTGATCCTGGTTCTCTAAAATGTGTTTGAGTATCTATGCAACCAGGTAATACTGTGTGGCCTTCTGCATTAATTGTTTCTTTTGCTTCTTCTGAAATATCTCCAATCTGTTGAATTTTTCCATCTTTTATAGCAACATCAACATCTTTTAATTCACCATCGATGTAACATTGTCCGTTTTTAATTAAAAGATCTAACATTTTTAGAAATGGTTACTATATTACATTCTATAATTAATCAATTATGAATATTAAAAACGTTTACATTTTAGATGACAGAGCAATTCTTTATATTAACGGAGAAGATGCAAAAGAGTTTCTTCAAAATCTCATCAGTAACGATATAAATAAAGTAACTGATGTAAATAGTTGTTTTAGTTCATTGCTTACACCCCAAGGAAAATTTTTATATGAATTTATAATCGTAAAACACAAGTCTGGATATATTTTAGATTGTGAAAAACCTCAGGCAGAGGAATTATTTAAACAATTATCCCTATATAAGCTAAGATCAAAACTTGAAATTCTTAATTTAACTAATGAATTTGTTGTAGCAGCATTTTCTTACGAAAAATTCTTAACTTTTGATAAAGCAAAAGATCAACCTGGATACACAATTAAATATAGAGAAGATCCAATATTTTTAGATCCAAGAAATAAGGATTTGGGCGCTAGATTAATTATTAATTTAGAAAAACTTTATTTATCTTTAAAAAAACTAGATCTTCATGACGCTAATCTTAAAGAATATTATTCATTTAGTCATAGCCTTGGAATAGTTCCTAAAGATTTAAATAAATTGAAAGACAAATTGTTTGGTATTGAATGTAATTTTGAAGAATTAAATGGAATTGATTTCAAAAAAGGTTGTTATGTTGGCCAAGAAAATACAGCGCGAATTAAATTAAAGAACAAGCTTTCAAAAAGATTGTTTCCAATAAATGTAATTCATGGAAAACTGTACGAAGGTGAAAGTATTTATAACAATGAAGTTGAAATAGGTAAGGTTTTAATTGATAGCGACTACCCTTTTGCTTTAATTAAATATTTAAATGAAAACTTTGATGAAAAAGTAAATTTTAAAACTAAAGAAGCTTCAATAAATGTCAATAAACCTGATTGGATAAAAAACTAATTTTCTTATTTAAATAAATAAACAATCATTAAAATTATAAAAACTACAATAATCCAAATACTTAGATTTTTAAGAAATTGCTTTAACTGAGAATTTGATTGTAAAAAACTTGGTAGAACTAAAAGCAAAACACCAACCATAAATATTACTGAAAGTAATTTATCCATCAAAAACTCCTATATAAAATTCACTTTGGTGCGGTCGGAGAGACTCGAACTCTCATGGACTATGTCCACACGGCCCTCAACCGTGCCTGTCTACCAATTTCAGCACGACCGCGATATGTCCCATAATAAATGAATGACAATCATGATTCAAATTGGTAAAAATCCCCATGGAATTTACACAAGAAGTGCGTAAAGCAACAGATCCCATTTATCAAAAAATTTCTAAGGTAATGCCTGAAATTGAATGGTCTGTGCATGCTCCTTATATTTATAAAATTAATAAATTAAAAAAAGAGAAGAATGCTGTAATTCTAGCCCACAACTACCAAACACCAGAAATTTATCATGGTGTAGCAGATTTTTCTGCGGACTCTCTTGCATTAGCAATTGAGGCCTCAAAAACTTCAGCTGATATTATTTTAATGGCTGGAGTACATTTCATGGCAGAAACTGCAAAATTAATGAGCCCTAATAAAAAAGTTATTCTTCCTGATATGGATGCTGGCTGTTCTCTATCATCATCTATTACAGGTAAAGATGTTAGGTTATTAAAAGAAAAATATCCAGGCGTTCCTGTTGTATCTTATGTCAATACTTCAGCAGAAGTTAAGGCGGAAACAGATGTTTGTTGTACATCTGCAAACGCAGTTAAAATAGTTAAATCACTTGGGGTAAAAAGAGTAATATTTTTACCTGATGATTACTTGGCTAAATATGTTGCATCTCAGACTGATGTTGAAATTATTTCATGGAAAGGAATTTGTATTGTTCATGATCAATTTAATAAAAAAGAAATAGAGGATATTAGAAAAAATAATCCAGGAATTAAAATTATTGCACATCCAGAATGTCCTCCTGATGTAATTGAAGCAAGTGATTTTGCAGGATCAACATCTGGAATGATCAAATATGTAAAAGATAATCAACCAAAAAAAGTAATGATGGTTACTGAGTGCTCAATGAGTGACAATATCCAGATAGAAAATCCAAATGTAGATTTTGTTAAACCATGTAATATGTGTCCTCATATGAAAAAAATTACACTTCCAAAAATATTAGATTGTCTAGAGAATGAAACTGGTGAAATAATTATGGACAAAGAAACAATTGATAAAGCCAGAATATCTGTAGAAAGAATGGCAGCCATTGGCAGATAATTAAGTGTCCAAAATAAAACTAAGCAAAGAATTTATCAAAAGTACTGTTAAGCTAGCATTAAACGAAGATCTTTATCCTTCAGGAGATATCACTTCAAGTTTAATTAAAGATGATAAAATTGTAACGGTTAAATTAATTGCAAATCAAAGTGCAATTGTTGCAGGATTGTTATTTGCTAAACAAACTTTTTCATTAATTGATGATAAAATAAAATTTATTATTAAGAAAAAAGATGGTTCTAGAGTTAAAAAGGGGAATTTAGTAGCTTTAATTAAAGGCAATGCAAAAAATATTCTAATCGCTGAAAGAGTAGCTTTAAATTTTTTGTCTCATATTTCTGGTATAGCAACTAAAACAAATAAATTTGTTAAATTAGCAGGAAAAAAAATTAAAATTTGTTGTACAAGAAAAACAATCCCAAATTTAAGAGTAATCCAAAAGTATGCTGTAAAATTAGGTGGTGGTACAAATCATAGATTTAATTTAAGTGATGAATATCTGATTAAAGATAACCACATAGCTAGTTCAGATTTAAAAACTTTGGTCTTAAAGGCAATAAAAAATAAAAAAGGAAAAAAAATTACGGTTGAGGTTGATAAAATAAAACAACTTAAATCAATATTAGGTCTAAAATTTAATACTGTTCTGCTTGATAATATGAGTATTAAAAATTTAAGAGAGGGTGTTAAAATTGCTAAAAATCATTATGAGACTGAAGCCTCAGGCAATGTTACTTTAAAAACTGTAAAAAGAATTGCTTCTACTGGAGTAAATAGAATTTCTGTTGGCAGTATTACACACAGCGCTACTGCAATTGACTTTAAGTTAGAAATTTAATTCACAAATTTTGATAGATCCGGCTTAAAATAGTTAGGACCTTTCATGACTTTTCCAGACTCATTGTAAATTGGTTTTCCATTTTCGTCTAACTTGCTCATGTTTGAATTTTGAACCTCATCAAAACATTTATCTAGATCAATTCCAAATGCATGTCCTGCTCCATAAGTTACATATAATATGTCTGTTAGCGCATCAGCTACTTCCAATAAGTCCTTATTATTCATAGCTTCTGTAAGCTCCTCTAGCTCCTCTTTTATTAAATCTATCCTTAATTTATTTATTTTGTCAGTACTAAATGATGGTTTTGTTTTTACTTCCTGACCAAAAGTTTTCATGAAAGTGCCAACTTTGCTAAAATTCGACATAATGCTCCTGTATGTTTTTAATAATTTATTGTATGTTAATAATTATTTGTTACTTAAAAATTAATCAATGAAATTAAGAAAAGAATTTGACAGTATTGGAAGCATAAATGTCCCAAATGATAAATATTGGGGAGCATCTACTCAGAGATCTAATAAATTTTTTAATATAGGTAAAATTTTAGTTAATATTTCAATCATTAAATCAATAGCAATTATTAAAAGATCAGCTGCAATTGTGCATGCTAAAGATAAATTAATTGATGGTAAAATTTCTAAAGCAATAGTCAAAGCATCACATGAAGTAATCAAAGGTAAATTAGATGAAAACTTTCCATTAAAGGTCTGGCAAACAGGTTCTGGAACACAAACAAACATGAATGTAAATGAGGTCATTGCTAACAGGGCAATAGAAATTTTAGGTGGAAAAAAAGGAACAAAAAAACCTGTTCATCCAAATGATCATGTAAATAAATCACAATCTACAAATGATGTTTTTCCAACTGCAATGCATATCTCTGTAGCTCAACAGACAATAAGTAAAATGCTGCCAAGCTTAAAAATTTTAGAAAAAGAATTAAAAAAAAAAACTAACGAATTTAAAAATATTGTTAAAATTGGAAGAACTCATTTGCAGGATGCTACTCCACTTTCTCTTGGTCAAGAGTTTTCTGGATATCATTTTCAAGTTAAAAAAAGTATCGAAAGAATAGAGTATGCTTTAAAAGAAATTTTATTTCTTGCACAAGGTGGTACTGCTGTTGGCACTGGAATAAATTCAAAGAAAAATTTTGACAAGAAAATTGTTAAAGAGATTGCTAAATTTACAAAAATAAAATTTAAACCAGCTCCAAATAAATTTGCTGAACTTGCGGCTCATGATGCAATTGTAAATTTTTCTGGCACTTTAAATACTTGTGCGGTTGCACTTATGAAGATATCAAATGATATTAGATTTTTAGGTTCTGGTCCGAGAGCCGGTTATGGAGAGTTGATTTTACCTGAAAACGAACCAGGTTCATCAATTATGCCAGGGAAGGTTAATCCAACACAATGTGAAGCTGTAACAATGGTTTGTGTAAAAGTTATTGGTAATCATAATGGTATAACTATGGCAGGATCTCATGGTCATTTTGAGCTAAACGTTTTTAAACCTTTAATTGCTCATAATATTTTACAATCAATCGACTTGATTGCTGACAGCACAAAAAATTTTGCTCTATATTGTGTCAAAGGAATAAAAGCTAATAAAAAGAAAATCCAAGAACATTTAGATAATTCACTTATGCTGGTAACTGCTTTAGCTCCACATATTGGTTACGATAATGCAGCAAAAATTGCAAAAACTGCACTCAAAAATAATACTACTTTAAAATATGAAACTTTAAAAACAGGATTAATAAACGAAAAAGATTACAATAAGATAGTGGATCCTAAAAAGATGATTTATCCAGCATAACTCTTAATTGCTTCATTTAATAAATTTTTAAAATAAATTTTATTTTGTAAATCATCTTTTTTTAAAATTACATTACTTAGAATTTCATTAATATTCTGATTAATTTTATTATCAATTTTAATATCCTTTAAAGCTGCTATTTTTTGATCGAAATTATAAGTAAAACTTAAATCTATTTGATCGATTTTATTTCTATAATTTTTAGGTGTTAAAAGAAATTTATATATCTCGTTATAATCTTTCACATTTATTTTTAATTTTCCATCCAAAACTAACTCTCCATTTCTAACAAAAATTAAGCTTTCAAATAATTCAAAATTTGCAAAATTCCTCCAATCAAATTTTGTATTATCAGTATCAATTAATCCCTCTTGAATTTTTGAATTTAAATTAATATTTCTAAAGTTTGCATTATTATAAACATTGTCTGCATTTATACTTAATTTAAAATCAATATTTTTATTATTAAATATTTCAGTTTTTAAAAGTTGAGCAATGATTGCATTAGAACCAAATAAGTAATTTAAATTTATTTCAGCTGATTTACCCTCTAAATTTGCATGAAATGGTTTAAAATTAAACTTTCCCTTATAAGAAATATTTGGTTGATCTATTTTGTCAAAAACATGAAAATTCAATAAATTTTTTTCAATTTTATAATCTACAAATCTTTTTATTTTATTTAAATTAAATCTTGATTTACCAACTTTTTTATCATTCTCTAAGATCAATTCATTTTCAATATTTAGTTTAATTAAATTAAGATTAATTTTAGATAAAATTTTCTTGTTATCTTCACTAAAAAAGGATTCCACTGAAAAAGGAATGTTAAATATTTCATTTTCTGAATAGAAAATATTTTTTAATTCCTTTGAGTCGAAATAATATTTCATTTTAAAAATTTTGATTATAAACAAAACTTCATCCTCTATATGTTTAAAAAAAACATTACTATTATTAATTATTATATCTCCATCTTGGAAACTTCTGTTTAATAATTCTACAAAGAAATTATAATTTTTTATGTTTAAATGAAAATTAGCATTTTCTAATATTAAATCTCTTACTCTAATATTTTTTAAAGAAAAAAGATCATCAAATGAAATAAAAATTTTTAATTTACCAATTTTTGAAATTTCTTTTTCATTATTAAGAATTTTGGAGTCTGTGATTATAAAATGAGGTTTAGGAAAAAAATTATATTTTAAATTTTTAGAAAATTTAAAATTTAAATCGAATTTACTTTGAATCTCATTTTTCAGCTTATTTGAAATATCATTTTGATTATAAAAAGTAGGTAATAATAAATAAGAAATTAAAATAACAAAAAGTGCGACAAAAGTTAAAATTATTTTATTATTTTTAAATAAAAAGCTTAGATTCTTAAAATTTAATTTGTTTAAATTTTTTTCTAAAAGATTATTAATAAAAGTAGTGATTTTTTTTAAATATTTTAAAAAAAAATTTGTTTTGCTCATAACAATTAAAGAAAGCTTATAAAGTATTATTTTAAATGATAAACAAAGATTATTTAAAAAATTTAAATGAGGCCCAAAAAGAAGCTGTTCTGCATCTTGATGGACCTCTTTTGATTGTTGCTGGAGCAGGGTCAGGAAAAACGAAAGTTTTAACTTCAAGAATAGCTAATATTATCAATGAAAAAAAGTCTTTTCCAAATCAGATTTTAGCAGTCACTTTTACTAACAAGGCTGCTAAAGAAATGCAAAATAGAGTAAGTAAAATACTTGGATCATCCGCAATTGGACTACCTTGGCTTGGAACATTTCATTCAATTTGTGCTAAATTATTAAGAAAACATGCATCTGCAGTAAATCTAAATTCTAACTTTACTATTATAGACACGGATGATCAGATCAGACTTATCAAAAATATTTGCAAAGCTGAAAATATTGACATCAAAAAATTATCCCCGAGGTTTATATTGGCAATAATAGATCGTTGGAAAAATAAAGGATTTTATCCAGATGAAGTTGTAATTAATAAAAAAGATTTATATGAAAAAACAATTCTTCCTCTTTATAAAATTTATCAACAAAAATTAACTGACTTAAACTCCTGTGATTTTGGCGATCTAATCTTGCATGCAGTAAAGATTTTAGAATTCAATTCAGATATTAGAGAAATATATTCAAAAAATTTTAAATATATTCTTGTCGACGAATATCAAGATACAAATTTTATTCAAAGCAAATGGCTTAATCTTCTTTCAGAAAAAAATAAAAATATTTGTTGTGTAGGTGATGATGATCAATCGATTTATAGTTGGAGGGGTGCAGAAATAAAAAATTTTTTAGAATTTGATCAAGTTTATAAAAATACAAAAGTAATAAGATTAGAACAAAATTATAGATCTTCTCAGAATATTTTATCTGTGGCTTCAGACCTTATTTCTAATAATCAAAATAGAGTTGGAAAAACATTGATTACTACAATGGAAGAGGGTGATCCAGTGCAATTAAACTGTTTTAAAAATGGTAAAGATGAAGCAATTGGGATTTCTGATGAAATTGAAAAAAAAATAAAAAAAAAGTTTTCTTATAATAATATTGCAATTTTAGTTAGGGCCATTTTTCAAACACGTGAATTTGAGGAAAGATTTCTTAAAATTGGTATGCCTTACAGAATATTAGGTGGTACAAAATTTTACGAAAGAGCTGAAATTAAAGATTGTGTTGCATATTTAAGATTAATTCATCAGGAAAAAGATGACTTGGCTTTTGAAAGGATAGTGAATAACCCTAAGAGATCGATAGGTGATAGTACTTTAAAAAACATTCATGAGTTTGCTAAGGAAAATAATTTAAATTTAGAAAGATCATCAATAAAAATGCTTGAACAAAATTTAATCAAGCCAAAAGCTAAAATTGGTCTTAGTTTATTTATCAATTCTTTAATGAAGTGGAGAAACGATTTAATTGTAAAAAAATCAAGTCATATAAAATTATTACAAATTGTTTTGGATGAATCAGGATATTCAGCAATGCTTAAAAATAAAAAAGACTTGGATAATGAAAATAGATTAGAAAATATTAAAGAGTTATTAAGTGCAATGAAAGAATTTGACAATCTAGAAAGTTTTTTAGAACACGTTTCATTAGCAACTTCTGTAGATCAGGAATGGGATGGCGAAAAAATTAACATGATGACTATGCACGCAGCAAAAGGTTTAGAGTTTGATGTTGTATTTTTACCTGGATGGGAGGAAGGGTTGTTTCCACATCAAAAATCTATCGAAGAAAAAGGTCAAAATGGCCTTGAGGAAGAAAGACGGTTAGCATATGTAGGAATTACAAGAGCAAAGAAAAAAGCTATAATTTCCTTTTCAATGAATAGATTTTATCAAGGAGATTGGATTGATAGCATGGCTTCAAGATTTGTTGATGAACTTCCAGAAAAATATTTAGAAAAAAACTCATTCTTTGATGAGGAAATTAATAATGATGATGATTTTGATTTTAATCAAGATTTTGAAATTGAGGAAGGTAAAAGAAGTCCTGGTTGGATAAGATATCAAAAGAGAATTAAATGAAAAATTACATAAAAGAATTAAGAAGTAAATTTAAGAAATATGAAATTGATGGCTATGTGATTCCAAAAAATGACGATTATTTTACAGAATACTCAAAATTAAATCGATTAGAAATAATCTCAAACTTTAGTGGATCTGCAGGCTTAGCCATAATTCTTAAAAATAAAAATTATTTATTTACTGACGGAAGATACACAATTCAGAGTCAATCTGAAAGTGGAAAAAATTTTCAAATTTTTGGATTTGAAAAGTTAATAAACTGTAAGTTATTTAAAAATTTAACTTTAGGTATTGATCCAAAACTATTTACAAATTCTCAAATTAAAAATTATTTTTTAAAACATAATAAAATAAAATATGTTGAAAAAAATCTAATAGATGAAATTAAAAAACAGAAAGAACATGCTTCTATCCCTTTTTTTTCTTTAAATAAAAATATCGTTGGTGAAAGTATTAATTCAAAATTAAATAGAATAACTAAATATTTAAAAAAAAAAAAATGTGATTATATTTTTATTAGTGCACCAGAAAATGTTGCATGGTTATTAAATATTAGAGGAAGTGATAGTCCAAATAGTCCAATTCCCAATTCAAGGTTAATAATAAGCAAAACAAAAAAAATATTATTAATAAGTAAAAAAGAAAAATCTAAAAAATTAATAAAAAATAAAATTATTAAATTAAATCAGTTTTTAGATATAAACAAATTATCAGATAAAATAGTTAAACTTAAAGGTAAAAAATTTTTAGTTGATGACAAATCATGTTCTATATACTTCGAAAATTTAATTAAATCAAAATTTAAAATTGTTGGTAGAGAAGACCCTACCTATCATTTTAAAGCGATTAAAAATAAAATAGAAATTAACAATATGATTAATGCTCATATTTTAGATGGTGTAGCATTAACAAAATTTATTTATTGGATTAAAAAAATAAATAAAAATAAAATTACTGAAGTAGAAGCGGCTAGAAAATTGGAACAATTTAGAAAAATGAATAAAAGCTTTCTTTATCCTAGTTTTGATACCATTGCAGGTTCTGGTAAAAATGGTGCTATAGTACATTATCGCGCTAAAAAAGAAAATTGTAGATATATAAATAAAAAAGATATTTTTCTTTGTGACTCAGGTGGTCAATACAAATATGGAACCACAGATGTTACTAGAACAATTTGTTTTTCTAATCAAAGCCAATATATAAAAAATATTTTTACTAAAGTTTTAAAGGGACATATTGCAGTTGCTACAACTAATATAAATAAAGATAATATTGGTAAAAAAATTGATAGCAGAGCAAGAAAATTTTTAAATGAAAGTAATTTAGATTATGCGCATGGAACTGGCCACGGAGTAGGTTTTTTTCTAAACGTGCACGAAGGACCACAATCAATAACTAAGATAAATAAAATTAAAATAAAATCAGGAATGATATTAAGTAATGAGCCTGGTTACTATGAGAAGAATTATTTTGGAATACGTATAGAAAATTTAGTTTATGTAGATAAAATAGATGAAAAAATATTTTTTAAAAATTTAACAATGGTACCAATAGAAAAAGACTTAATTAATTTTGATTTATTGACTATTTCTGAGAAAAACTATCTATTTAAGTATCATTTAGAGGTTTACTCAAAAATATCAAAATTTTTAAATACAAAAGAAAAAAAATGGTTAGCTAGTTTTATTTAGCATTTTTAAAAAATCTTCTTGATTTATAATTTTAATATCAAGTTGTTTAGCACTTTCTACTTTTCTTCTTGTTGGTTTTTCTCCAATAATTAAATACTTTAGTTTATTTGTGACAGAACTTACTGTAATTCCAGAATTTTCTTCAATTAAGGATTTAACCTCAGCTCTGCTAATTCCACTCAATTTACCAGTCACTAAAAATGTTTTGTTTTTAAATAATCCGTTTTGTTTTGCGGCTGTAGCATTTTTTATTACCAAAATTTTTCCTAATTCATCTAAAACTTTTAAATTTATTTTATTTGAGAAAAAAACTTTCATTGAGCTTACCTGGGTTTCTCCAATTCCATCGATATTTAATAAATCATCGTAATTTTTTGTCTTGGAAAGACTTTGAAATTTCAAAAAAGATATAAAATGTTTAGCTAATAATTTTGCATTTTCTAATCCTATGTGCCTAATACCTAAAGCAAAAATTAACCTTTCTAGAGAAATATTTTTTTTTTCATTTATAGAATACTTTAAGTTTTCGGTAGATAGTTTTCCCCATCCTTCTAGTTTTTCAATTTTTTTATAATCTAGTTTAAATATATCCTGTGGAAATTTTATAAAATTTAATTGCCAAAACCCTTCTATGATCTTTTTTCCTAGACCATCTATATTAAATGCATCTTTCGAAACAAAATGTTTTAATTTTTCGATTGAAATTTTATCACAATAATAATCTTCACTAGAACACCTCCTCACAGCATCAATTTTTTTAGTGACCTTATTAAACTCTTTAACTGTTTTTGAGCCACAAAAAGGACATTTATTTGGAAAAATAAATTTAGAACTATTTTTTTCTCTTTTATTAATATCAACTGATAAGATATGTGGGATCACATCCCCAGCTCTTTCAACGGTTACTGTGTCACCAATTCGGATATCTTTTCTATTAATTTCATCCTCATTATGTAAAGTTGCATTAGAAACTAACACTCCGCCAATATTTATGGGTTTTATTTTTGCTACAGGAGTTAATGCTCCTGTTCTGCCAATTTGAATATCAATATCTAAAATTTTAGATATTGCTTTATTTGATGAGAACTTATGCGCAATAGCCCATCTCGGAGCATTAGCAACATTTCCTAATCTTTTTTGTAAGTCAAAATCATTAACTTTGTAAACAATACCATCTATATCAAAATTTAAATTTGCTCTTTGTTGTTCAACTTCATTATAATTTTGAATTAAGTTTTTTATACCAGCAACTGTTTTGTTGAGTGGATTAGTTTTAAAGCCCCATTCATCTAATTTTTTCAAATAATCAGATTGTTTTTTTTGCTTTAAACCCTGCTCAAAACCAAAAGTATAAGCTATAAAATTTAAGGGTATTTTTTTTGTATCCTCAGGATTTTTTTGCCTCAAAGAACCTGAGGCAGCATTTCTAGGGTTAGCAAACTTATCCTTCAAATTCTCAAAATTACTATTTTGAATAAATACCTCTCCTCTAACATCAATATCTTTAGGAAAATCTTTATCTGGTATTATTTTTGGGATATCTTTTATTGTCTCTAAATTTGCAGTTATATCTTCGCCTTCTCTTCCATCTCCTCTAGATAATCCTTTTTCAAAAATACCATTTCTATAAATTAATGAGGCAGAAATACCGTCTATTTTTGGTTCAGCACTGTAAGAAATTTTAAACCCCTTATTTTCAGATAAAAAATTTAAAATTTTTTTTTCAAAATTTAATAAATCTTCCTCTGTAAATGCATTGGCAAGTGATAACATTGGAACTCTGTGCGAAACTTTTTGAAAATTTTTGGAAGGTTTATAACCTACTTTTCCTGAAGGTGAATTTTTTGATTTAATATCTTTATATTCAGACTCAATTTTTAAAACCCATTTTTTTAATTCATCATATTCTTTATCTGAAACTATTGGATCACTCTTCTGATAATAAAATTTATCGTACTTTTTAAGTAAATTAATTTTTTTTTTATATTCCTTTATTACTTTATTTTTATCCATCTAAGTCAAAAAGAGATTTGGCTTTACGCAATATAGAATTTTTCTTTTTTTCTTTTTCTATAATTTGTTTTTTATAACTTTTATTAAAATTACTATACGAATTTTCATACCATTTTGAAGATTGATAATTATAACCTAACAAATTAGCATACTTCTGTGCCTCAGATTTTAAACCTAATATAAAATAAACTTCAACCAATCTGTGTAATGCTTCTTCCACATAAATAGTTGTATCATACTCATCTACTACAACTCTAAAACGATTAATAGCTGGTATCCATTTCTTTTTTTTAACATAATAGCGGCCAACATACATTTCTTTTGATGCTAAAAGGTTATTAATTAAATTAATCTTATATTTTGCATCAATTGCATAATCTGTATTTGGAAAATCAGAAATTACTTTATTAAATGTTTGTTTAGCTTTTATAATTGATTGTAAATCCTTTTTTTCATCAACTATCTGTTCATAATAACATACAGCTAATAAATAATATGCATAATCAATATTTTTATTTTGAGAATAAATTTTAATAAATCTTTCTAATTCGGCAATTGAGTCACCGTAATAATCTTGAATATAATATGAATAAGCCGCCATGAGTGCAGACTTTGGCGCCCAGTTTGATTGTGGATATAATAATTCTGCTTCATTAAATTTTTTTGCAGCATATAACACATCACCAGCTTCTAAAGAATTTTTTCCCTCTGTATAAGCCTCTAAAACTTGTAAGTCTAAACTTTTTTCCTTAATTATAGATTTTTTTTCAATCTCTTTTGAGCACGAAAAAAATAAAAAAATAATTAAAACAAAATTTAAAAAACTTTTAAAGTTCATATTTAATTTATACTTTTTTAATTGAAATTATAAAGATATCTTTATTAACTATGCAATTGATCTTAATAAATTTCTATTGATAAGAGTGTGTGGCAAGTTTTTTTCTTTAATTTCTAAAATTGAAAAATTTTCTTTATTTTTGAATACTTTTCTTAGTAGCTGGTTTGTTAAATAATGACCTCCTTGAGAGCAAATTACGTTTGCTACAATTCTATATCCTGACGTATATAAATCACCTATACAATCCAATATTTTATGATTAACAAATTCTTTTTCATTTCTCAATCCTCCAGGATTAAGAATTTCGTGATCTTTTACCACAATTGCATTATTTAAATTTCCACCTTTTGCTAAACCATTCTGTCTAATTAATTCTATATCCTCATATAAACAAAAAGTTCTTGAGTTATAAACATTTGTTAAATCATCTTCATAAACTTTCACTTTATTTCTTTGATTGCCAATAATCGGATTTTTATATTTAAGCTCAAAATCTATGTCTAGACTTAATGTTGATGGCTGAATAGATATAAATCTTTCTCCATCTTTATATTCTATATCTTTATTTATCTTAATAATTTTTATTGGTTCATTGCTTATCTCAATCCCTGACAAAATTATTTGATTAATAAATTCTTTTGCTGAGCCATCTAATATCGGAACTTCCTCATTATCAATTTCAATTAAAGCATTATCGATCCCTAGACCAAACAAAGCGCCCATTAAATGTTCAATAGTTGCAACCTTTACTCCATACTCATTTTGAATAGTAGTGTTTAATGATGTGTTAGTAACATTCATAAAATTTGGATATACTAGGTTATCTTTATTTAAGTCTACTCTTTTAAAAACTATACCAAAGTTAGGTTGAGCTGGTTTGATGCAGATGCTGACATTGTGCCCGCTGTGTAAAGCTATTCCTTTGAATAAAACTTTATCCTTTATTGTTTTTTGAGTTAAATAAGACACTCATAACTTTTAGTTTGGATCTTTCATAATTAGAAAACAACTAATGTTACAGTAAAAAACACTTCTAACTGAATAGTTGAAAAAATTTCTCAAAAAACCCCATATTTTTATAGTTTTTTGGAATTAATCTTACCTCATTTTCATTGAAACCATTCTGAATTTTATAAATCATTTCAGCAAAATCTATTTTTTTGTCAGAAAAGTAATTTTTTATATATTTACCATCCATACAACCAGTTACTTTTATTTGATATTTTTCTAAAATTTTATCAATATTAAAAATAAAATTGCTTGCAATATATTTAAATTGAAATTCTATACAGAGATAGTCTCCTTTAAATTTATCATTATAAGATGAGTGATAATTTCCATTTTCTAAATATCTACATATTAAAATATGCATTATCTTACTATCATGATAATTTTCTCTAAATAAATCCTTTGCATCTGTTAATACATTTTGTAAAAATTTCTTGTCTACAATTTTATTATAATTTTTTTTTTTTATTCCAAAATTCAAATCAATAATTTGATCATTTTCAACAACTAACACAATATTTTTAACAAAATGTCCTGCTAATTTCTCAATTTTAAAAATATTGTCTTCTATAAATTTATCTAAATTATTTACATCAATAAAATAATTATTTTTAAATTTAATACCTTTTTTATATAAATTTTTTAAATTTTTTTTATCAAATAAATAAATCCAAAATTCACTTGGTGAAATATATAAATATGTTTCAATATCAAATTCTTCAATCATTTAGTATTATTTGATTTTTTATTCTAGCATCTATTACTTTTATGTTTTCTAAATTAATATTATTCAGTAATTTAAAAGCATTATTTAAAGATATTTTAAGATTATCTTTGGATAGTTTTATCAATATATTATTTTTTAGCTCAACATCCCATCTATTAGATTTAAAGAAATAAAAATTTTCAATCTCATCATATAAAATATTTGAACTATCTATAATTTTTTTTAAATTTAAAAATTCTGATATATCTGGATTGCCAAATATAAATGGAAGGTTATTAATAGATGAATTATTTTTAATTAATTTTCCATTAGATCCTATAATGAAAGTTTTGCCTTCTTGATTTATTTTCGCTAGAAAATCCGTTTTTTCAATTTCTATATCCAGTGTTGATGGGTACTCTTTAAAAATTTTGTATTTTTGAATTAAAGTGTTTGAATCTATAACTTTGCCAATTGAATTTTCATCAAGAAAAAAAATGCTTCCTAGATTTAAGCTTTTTAGATCATTTTGAATAATTGCGCTATTTGAACTATCTAATCCTGAAATATTAATATTTTCAACTTTATTGAATTTAATTTTACTTAGGCTTAAATTATTTACAGATCCCAAAATTATTAATAAAAAAAAATAAATTAAAATTTTTTTACTTTTTCTTTGTTGCATCTTTTAAAATCCACTCAATTAACTTAATAAAGCTAATCCCTTTATATGCAGCTATTTCAGGCACTAAAGACAATTTAGTCATTCCTGGTTGAGTATTAATTTCTAACAAATAAAACTTCCCATTATTATATTTAAAATCTGACCTCGTTATACCCCTACACCCAATTACTTTGTGTGCTTTTAGCGCCATATTCATTACCCGATCTAAATTTTTTTTAATTAAATTTACAGGAATAATATGCTCTGTTTTTGCCTTAGAATTATATTTGGCCTGGTAATCATAAAATTTTCTTTTTGGTTTTAATTCAATTGCTCCTAATTTTTTATCGCCCATTATCGCGACTTGAATTTCTCTACCGCCAATAAATTTTTCAATCATAATTTTCTTATAGTGCTTAATCTTCTTTAAATTCTTAATTATATTTTTTCTAGAACAAATAAATACATTTACACTTGATCCTTCATTAAGTGGTTTAATTACAACTGGAAATTTTAATTCTTTATTAATTTTTTTTATCAAATCTGAATTTTTTATATCAAAAAAATAAATAAATGATTTTGGGGTATTAATTTTATTTTTAATAAATAATTTTTTTGAGATTTCTTTATCCATTGCTATTGATGATGCAACGACACCTGAGTGTGTATATGGAATCTTAAATCTTTCAAGTACACTTTGAATATATCCATCTTCACCAAACTGCCCATGGAGAGCATTAAATACTATATCGGGTTTAAATTGTTTAATATTTTCTGTTAATTTATCAGGTTCAGAAATTTTAACTTTATATCCATTTTTTTTTAACTCCTTGGCAACTTGATATCCCGTATCAAGACTAATTAATCTTTCTTTGGAAATTCCTCCAGATAGTATAAGTATTTTTTTTTTCAATTTATTCTAAAATTTTAATTTCTGTTTCTAATTTAACCCCTGTTTTCTTAAATACACATTCAGACACAAAATTTATCAATTTTTTCATATCTTCAAACTTAGCATTACCTCTATTTACAAAAAAATTACAATGTTTTTGAGAAATTGATGCATCTCCAAAGGATTTTTCTAATGGCACAGATTCTTTGATTAGTTGCCAAACTTTTTTATCAGATTGATCTATAGGATTCTTAAATGTGCTGCCACTAGTCTTAATTTTTGTTGGTTGAGCTTGTTTTTTTTTTTCTTTTAATAACCTTATCTCATTATTAATTAAATTCTTATCTTTCTTGAAACCTTTAAATGATGCACTTAAAAAAATAAGATCTTCAGATAATCCGCTATCTCTATATTTAAAATTTATCTCTTTTGCTGGTATAGTTATTACCTGACCTGATTTATTTACTGCCTGAATAGAAACAAGAATATCTTTAAACTCCCTTTGAAAACAACCAGCATTCATTTTAATACCACCACCCACTGTTCCTGGTATGCATGATAGAAATTCAAAACCGCCTAAACTATTTTCCATTGCAAATTCAGATAATGATTTATCTGTAACTGCACTACCTGCCACTATAATTTGTTCAGAATGTAAAGAAATATTATTAAAATTTTGAGTAAGTTTGATTACAACTCCATCAAATTTGTTATCAGATATCAAGGTATTAGAGCCGGCCCCTAATATAAATATTTTTTTTTCTTTTTGAATTTTTTTAAGAAATTTAATTAATTCTTTTAAATTATCTGCCTTATAGAAAGCTTTTGTTTTGCCTCCTATGTTAAACCAATTTTTTTTTTTTAAATCATAATCTAGCTTTAAATTATCACTAAACTCATCCATCAATTCTTTGAAATTAACTTTCATGATAATAAATTTGGTAATTCTCGTATCCAACTTGAAATAGTTCCTGCACCCATGCCTATAACTATTTTTTTTCCGTATATATTTGATTTAATAAATTTTGCTAATTGAAATTTATCATCTACTAAAAATAACTGAACTCTTGAGTTTTTAATTATTTCCTTTGCAAAATTAATATAGCTAAATCCAAGTTTTAATTTTTCTCCTGCGGTATAAATTGGAAACAAAATAACTTTATCCGCATCTTTAAAAGCATATGTAAATTCTTTTCTTAAATCTTTTAATCTTGATATTCTGTGTGGTTGGAAAATACATATCTTTTCATAATCTTTATAAACTTTTTTTACACCATCTAGTACTTCTTTGATTTCTGTAGGATGGTGAGCATAATCATCATAAAAATCTACATTATTAAAATTGAAAATTTTATTAAATCTTCTTTGAACCCCTTTAAAATTTTTAAGTCCTTTTTTTATATTGTTAATTGGTAACCCTACTGTTAACGCTAATGCTGCCGCAGCTACAGAATTTTTAATATTATGATTTCCCAATAATGGAATTTTGAATTTTTTTATTAATTGGTTTTTTTTATTAGGTAATTTTATATTTAAGTCAAACTCAGAGAATTCTTTTAATTGTTTTATATTTTTTATACAAAAATTTGATTTTTTATCCAAACCATATGTATAGAAGTTTTTATTTTTAATATTTTTAATTAAATTTCTATTATTTTTTTCATCTAAACAAATAAATGATTTTCCAAATGAAGGAACTTTGTTAACAAAATTTTCAAAATATTTATTTAATTTATCCATAGTGCCATAATAATCCATATGCTCTCGATCTATGTTAGTGATGATTGAGTATGTTGGAGGTATGTAAACAAAACTTCCATCTGACTCATCTGCCTCTAATATAGACCAATCACTTTTTCCAAGCTTTGCCGAATTATTAATCGAATTTATTACTCCACCATTGATGATTGTGGGATCAATTTTTGTTTCTTGAAATATAGATGCTATTAAAGATGTTGTAGTAGTTTTACCGTGTGATCCAACTACTACAATATTTTTCGTTAAAGAAACAATATTGGCGAGCATTTCTCCTCTTTTATATATAGGTAATTGTTTTTTTTTGGCCGCAAGAAGCTCTGGATTATTTTTTTTAATAGCAGAAGACACAACTAGGATAGTCCCCTTTTCTATATTTTGTATCTTATGTCCAATGAAAACTTTTATTTTTTCTTTTCTTAATCTTTCAATATTTTTATTATTTGCAATATCGCTGCCTTGAACTTTAAAACCCTTACCTTTCATAATAAGTGCTAAGCCACTCATGCCTATTCCACCTATTCCTACAAAATGTATAAGTTCTGTTTTTGCTAATTTAATTTTCATTAATAGTTTTTAATATTTTTTGATTAACATTATTCCATGTATTTTGATAATTTAATTTCTGTAAATTATTTTTTTTTGTCATGTAATCCTGGCTTTTATTTGTCAATTCTAATAAAAATTTCTCAAATTTTTGGTCGTCAAAATTTTTTTGATCAATTATCCAACAACAATCCTGTTCCTCATAATATTTTGCATTTTCATACTGGTGATTATCTTTTGATGACGGAAGTGGTATTGCTATAAATGGAATATTTAAAAAAGATAGTTCAGCTAAACTTGATGCACCTGCTCTCGTTATGCATAAATCCCCTTGTTTTAAAACTTCATTAAGATTGTGATCAAAACTGAAAACTCTACTTTCAATATTATTTTGAGAATAAAAATTTTTTAAAAAATTAACATTTTTCTCACTTGTTTGATGAATAATTTTTATAGGAACCTGTTTTGCTATACTCACAAAAAATTTATTTAAAAGCTCATCAAAGATTTTTGCACCTTGACTACCTCCTATGATTATAATTGTGAATAGATTATCAGTTTTTTGATACGCACTAGTTTCGTAATATTCTTTTCGTATCAAAGGTTTGACAGTAATTAATTTGTTATTAATTCCAGATGGTAAATTAATTAAATTCTTTGAATAACATATTAATTTTCTTGAAAAATTTAAAAAAAATTTATTTGCTCTTCCAAGAACCATATTTGGTTCAATTAAAAAAATATTAATTCCCAATATTTTTGCTGCTAAACATATTGGCAAAGACATATAGCCACCTGTAGAAATTAAAATTGAAATATTATTTTTTTTTAAAATAAAAAAAGATTTAAAAGTGAGAAAAAGTATTTTTAAAAGTGAAAAAGGAAGTAACAAATAATTATTTAATTTTGGAGTATTAATTATAATTGCTTTATAATTCTTTTCTAAATATTTAAGACCTCTGATATCAGTAGTAATCAAGGTTTCATGCTTATGCTTTATATGATTATAAATTGTAATTGCTGGTATCACATGACCTCCAGATCCACCTGTGGAAATTAAAACTTTTTTTGTCATTTATTAAGTTATTTTTCTTTTTGTTAAATTTAAAATTATTCCACCTAATATTGATGTGCTTATTATCGATGAACCACCATAACTTAAAAAAGGCAATGTCATTCCAGTAGTTGGAAATAATCTTATATTAACGCCCACATGAATTGTGGCCTGCATTAATATTAAACTAATTGATCCTATTAAAATAAGTTTAACTTTATCATTTGTCTCAAAGCTTATTTTTTTAAAAACCATATAAATTAAGATCAAAAACAATAATAATATTAACATTATGGCAACAACACCAAACTCTTCAGAAATTACTGAAATAATGTAGTCAGTATGAGCTTCGGGAACTCTATTTTTAAGAACTCCTTCACCTATACCTTTTCCAAAAAAGCCTCCACTTGTAATTGACTCTATTGCTTTATCAGATTGGAAGTTATGAGTACCTGTTTCTCTTTTAAAAAATGAAAAAATACGTCCTTGAATATAATCAAACCTTGGAACATAAATAATAAGATAAGCAAGTAAAGATGCACCAGCAATAAATATTGCTAAAAGAATGTATATATTAATTCCTGATGTGAAGATTAGAACTGCCCAACAAAATATCACTAATAAAGTTTGGCCAATATCTGGTTGAGCTATTAACAATAAAGAAATGAAAGATATCAAAAAAATAGATATCAAATACTTAAATAAAATATTTGATTTTATATCACATAGAATAGTTGCTAAAATTATTATCAAAAATGGTTTTAGAACTTCTATTGGCTGAAATCTTGGTAAAAAAAATAAGTCTATCCATCTTTTAGAACCTTTAACTTCAACACCAATGAATGGAACTAAAAATAAAGAAATAAGTGAAACAAAAAAAAGAATAATAGAGTATTTATATAATTGATCTGAATTTAATGATGAAAATATAAAAATAAGAGATATTCCAATTAACACATAAATCAAATGTTTAAAAAAGAAGAAATAACTGTTGGTATCTAACTTATCAGAAGCTATTAGAGAAGTTGAAACTAAAGAAAAAAATAATCCAATAATAAATAATAAACTTATTAGTAAAAAAATAGATTTATCTATGTTTTTCCACCACTGATAATAAAATTTGTAAACAATACTATCGCTTTGCATTTATATATTTTTTAATTATCTGATTGAAATAATACCCTCTATCTTCAAAATTTTTGAAACTATCGAATGAAGCTCCAGCTGGACTGAAAAAAATAATATTTTTTTTAGATTTTTGTATATTAATTTCTGAAAAAATAACTTTAAGAGTTTCTTTTAAATTCTTAAAATTTTCAATTTTTAATCTATTTTTTAAAATTTTTTTAAATTTTCTATGATGTGATCCAAAAATATAAGCTTTGATATTTTTACACTTTATTTTTGATAGTTTAAATTTATCTCCTTTTTTAGGAATTCCTCCTAAGATCCAATATGCATGATTTAAATTTTTTAATATATTTTCTGAGGAAGCAAAACTTGTAGATTTAGAGTCGTTAATTATTGTGAGATCTTTTTTATCAAATATAATTTGTTGTCTGAAATCTAGACCTTTAAATTTATTAATAGTTTTAATTAATTTTTTGTAATTAAGTTTTAATCTTGGAGCAATTTTTAATATAAATGATAAATTTTCTTTATTGCCATCAGATAGGAAATATTTATTAGTAATTTTATTAAACTTTTTATCTATACTTGAAGTCTGTACTCTGTAGATTTCTGAATTATATTTATTTTTATTTAATTTTTTAGTTATTAGTTCATCCTCTTTTTTTACGTATGCAAAAGATCCTCTTATTTGAGATTTTAATAATTTAAATTTTACATCTACATAATTTTTTAAACTTTTATGTCTTTCAATGTGGTCTGCAGTTATGTTTAAAATTACCGCATATTTTGATCTAAATACGCTACTGTAATCTAGTTGATAAGAAGAAGCCTCTATTACAAAGATTGTTTTTTTTGTAATATTTTTTTCTGATAATGCTGGATTACCAATATTCCCAATAAGTCTTGAGTCTCTTTTTTGATCAATTAAAGCATCATGTAAAATTTTAGCAGTTGTAGATTTACCGTTGGTTCCGGTAATAGTAATGCTTTCATTGTTATAAAATGAAAACAAAACATCAAGGTCGGTATGAATTTTTTTAAAATTTTTCTTTAAAAATTTTGATAACTTACAATTTGAGATATCAATTCCGGGACTAATAATAATTCTATCAAAATTTATTTTTTGAATTTGCTCTAGTTTAATAATTTTTTTTTTAAATTTAAATTTAATTTTTTGATTGTCATCAAACAAATATACATCAGACTTGTTTTTTAAAAACTTATAAGATGAAATGCCACTCTTTCCTAAACCATAAATTAATATTTTTTTTCTTAAAAAAATATTATTAAATATTTTCATTATCTTAATTTTAAGGTAGCTAAACCAATCATTGCTAGGATGATAGAGATAATCCAAAACCTAATTACAACTGTAGACTCTGGCCATCCCTTTTTCTCAAAATGATGATGAATAGGCGCCATTCTAAAAATTCTTTTTCCAGTAAGTTTAAATGAAATCACCTGAACCATTACTGAAACTGCCTCTAGTACAAAAAGTCCACCAGTAATAGCTAAAACTATTTCATGCTTTGTGATAATTCCTACTGCACCTAAAGATCCTCCAAGAGATAATGAACCTGTATCACCCATAAAAATTTTAGCAGGTGGAGCATTGAACCATAAGAAACCTAGACAAGAGCCAATAATTGCCCCACAAAAAATTGCTACCTCACCTGTTCCTTCGATGTAGGGAATTTGTAAATAATTTGAAAATACGATATTTCCAGTAACATAACTTATAAAAGCAAAACATGCTGCAACTAATATTACAGGCACTGTTGCTAGACCATCTAATCCATCTGTAAGATTAACGGCATTAGATGAACCTATAATTACAAATATTGCAAATGGTACAAAAAACCATCCAAGGTTTATGATTAAATTTTTAAAGAATGGAAAATATAAATTATTTAAATTTTGATAATCATTAAAATAAACAAATAAACTCACTCCTATAATTGCTAATATTATTTGTGAAATTATTTTAAACTTTGAAGAAATTCCTGATGAGTTGCTATATTTAATCTTCTTAAAGTCGTCATATGCTCCCAATAAACCAAAAGTAATTGCTATGTAAATACAAAATAAAATATTAATATTTGATAAATCTGCCCAAAATATTACTGATACCAATAAGCCAAATAAAATTATTAAACCTCCCATTGTTGGTGTACCAATTTTTTTAACTATATGATCTTCAGGTCCATCGTCCCGAATTGGATTTAAAATTTTTTGTTTTGAAAAAAATCGAATAAAAGGACCTCCAATAATCAACACAATAACCAATGAGGTGAAAAAAGATAAACCTGTTCTAAAAGTTAAATATTTAAATACATTTAAAAAACTAAAAGTATCTACAAAATTTAATAAAAATTGATAAAGCATTTAATGCAATCCTTTCAGATCTTTTACTATTTCGTTGAATCCTGTCGCAAGTGAGGCCTTAATCATTAAATAATCATTATTCTTTATATCTTTTCTAATCAATTCAATAATTTGAGATTTGTTTAATAAAATCCTGCCTTTTTTGGCTTTTGAGACACCTGCAAATATTATAGATGCCATTTTGCCTTTAACGAATACCTTATCTATCTTAGTTTGATTAATTGTTGGAGCAATAGATTGATGAAGTTTTTTTGAATGTCTACCAAGTTCTAACATGTCACCAATTAGTAGATATTTATTTGATTTTTTTGAGTTTATTTTATCAAAATTTTTTATTGCTGATTTTAATGATAGAGGATTTGAATTATAACTTTGATCAATTAAATTAATTTTTTTATTATCAATTTTTACTAGAGAATGATCTCCTCTTCCAACTGGAATTTTGAAATTAAGAAAAATATTTTCATTAAGTTTAAATATATTTTTATAAATACTGATAACTGCTAAAGCAGAAAGTGTATTGTATATATTGTTTTGAAAATCGTTTGATAATGTGAAATACTTTTTTTTATTATTTGATCTAACATTAATTCTAAATTTTTTTCCAAAGGGCTGTATATTAATTAATTTAATGTCTGATTTCTGACTTTTAATACCAAAAGAAACTACTTTAATTTTATTTTCTATGGCAATTTTTTTATGTAATTGAAAAAAGCTGTCATCTGCATTTAATACAGCATAACCATTAGGTTTTATATTATTAATAATTTCAGATTTTGCTAAAGCAATTTGTTTAATATTTTTAAAATTTTTAGCATGTGCATAATTTATATTTGTTATCACACCAACATCTGGTTTTATAATTTTTGATAAATAATCAATTTCTCCTTTTTTATCCATTCCAATTTCTAAAATTCCAAATTCATCATTTTGTTTTAAATTAAAAAGACTTAAAGGAACCCCAAATTTATTGTTATAAGATTTTGGAGAAATACTTACTTTTGAAATTTTACTTAATACATTGCCCAATAATTCTTTAAGTGTAGTTTTGCCACAACTGCCTGTGATAGCTATAATATTTGTATCAATACTTTTCCTAAAAGTTTTTGAAATATCTGTTAAGAATTTTAAAGTATTTTTTACTTTAATCTGTCGACTTTTATTTAATTTATTTTGAATTTTATTTAATACAGCTAACGATGCTTTTCTCTTAAATGATTCTGCAACATATTTATTACCATCATTTTTTTTTCCTCTAATAGCAAAAAAAATATCATTTTTATTAACTTCATGAGAATTTATTCTTGCTTTTTTTAAAGATATGGATGTAGACAATTTTTTAATTTTTGCTGCCTCTTTAACCACATTTAATTTTAAATTATCTGATAAATTATTATTTTTATGCTTAATAGCATTTAGAATTACTTTTCTATCTGAAAAGAAAACTTTCTTATTTCCAATATCTTGTGTTTTCTCGTGGCCTTTCCCGGCAACTAACAAAATATCACCTGAATTCAAATTATAAATAGCTTGAGTTATTGCTATAGCTCTATTGGGTATTTCAATAATTCTCTTTTTTTTAATTCCCTTTTTTATATCTCTTCTTATTTTTTGAGGATTTTCAAATCTAGGATTATCATTAGTTAGAATGATGTTATCTGCAAAATCACTAGCTATTTTACCCATTTTTGATCTTTTGTTTTGATCTCTATTTCCCCCACAACCAAATAGAACTTTGATTTTTTTATTAGAAAATTGTTCTCTAAGATTTAAAAGACACGTTTTTAAAGCATCAGGCGTATGAGCATAATCAAGAATTACTTTTGATTGATTTTTAATTTTACCTATTTTTTCAAATCTTCCTTCAACTGGTTTCAATTTTGGAATTGTATTTAAAATTTTATTTAAACTTACACCGCTGTATTTTGCAGCAATTATTGCCATTAAAACATTTTTCAATTGTACTTTTCCTATTAAATTTAAATTTAGATCCTGTATTGAACTATTTAATTTAATTCTTAGAACTTGCCCCTCTCCTTTAAAGTTATGAGATAAAAGCTCTAGATTATTTTTCTTATCATTTAGTGTATGCAATTTTAATTTCTTATTAATTGTAATTTTTTTTATTTTTTTAAACTCTGGAATTAATTGATCTGTAATTACATTGCCTCTTTTTTGAATTAGTTTTTCAAATAAATAAAGTTTTGCTTTTAAATAATTTTTTAAATTTTTATGATAATCAAGATGATCCTGGGATAAATTGGTAAATATACCTGAATTAAACTTCAAACCATCTAATCTATTTTGTTTCAAACCATGACTTGAGGCTTCCATGATTACATTTTCTATTTTTTGAGTTTTTAACTTAGTCAAAATTTTAGCTAATTGAATTGGATCTATTGTGGTATTAGATAAATTCAAATTAATTCTTTTTGATTTAACACCTAATGTACCAATTGAAGCAACTTTTTTATTGTTTAATTTTAATAATTGATAGTAAAAATCAGCAACTGACGATTTCCCATTTGTACCTGTAACTGCAATCAAATTTTTTGGTTTTTTATGATAAATTTTGAAAGCAATTTCAGCTAATAATTTTCTTATATTACTTGTATAAATATACAAAATTCCATTTTGAAAATCATTTCCTTTTTTTTCAGTTACAATAATTTTAGATCCTTTTTTAATTGCTTCTGGAATAAATTTATTACCGTCAAAACTATTGCCTTTGATTGCAAAAAAAACATTATTTTTTTTTATGCTATTTGTGTCAAACGAAATTCCTGAAAAATAAAAATTTTTATAATTTTTGTTTATGTTGTGAAAATAATTTCCTAAGAGCATTATTAATTAATCTCTATATATTTTGTGGCTAAAATAGGCCCAATTTTATCTATCACCTTTCCAGCTACTTCTACTGAAGTCCATCCAGCAGTATTAAAAAGTGTGCCCTTCCAACCTCCGTCTCGATGTCTATATTTATAATAATAATCTTTAGATTTTTGTGGACCATCTAACATTACAACAAAAACAAACTTTGGATTTGAAGTTGGGAAAATTGAAGCGAAAGTATTCACTTTCCCTTCTGAATATACTCCATCTAGAACTTTATCTGCTGTTCCTGTTTTGCCTCCAATTTCATAATTAGGAACATTTGCTAATTTTGCTGTTCCCTCTTCAGTGCTAACTATTTTTCTTAAAGCCGAAACTACTTGCTCAGAAACACCTTTGTTTAATAACCTTGTTCCTTTTGCATGTTTTTCTAAATTTTTATTAATAAGGGTTGGGTTAATTTCAAAACCACCGTTAGATAAAATTGCATATCCTTTTGCCAACTGAAGGATTGTAGTTGCTATTCCATGTCCATAAGATGCTGTAGCTAATTTACATTTGCTAAATTCGTAGTTTTTTTGTGGTGCAACTTCCTCTATATCAAATGTTATTTGACTAAGGACTCCTATTTTTTCTAAAAAAGTTTTAAATTTTTCAGCACCAATTTTTTGTGCAATTCTAACAGACCCTATATTACCTGACCTAATTAAAATTTGCTCTGCAGTTAAATTAGATGGAATTTTATTGTCATATTCTCTTATTGGGAAACCATAACAACTTAATGATTTTGGTAAATTTAAAAATTCTGTTTCCGGCTCTATTAATTTTTCATTAAGAGCATTTGCAAATGTAAAAACTTTAAATACAGACCCAAGTTCATATGTTCCTTTAGTTACTCTGTTAATATAATTTACATCAGTAATATATTGTCTTTCATTTGGATTGAAATCAGGCAAAGAAACTAATGATAAAATATTGCCATTGTTAACATCCATTAAAATAGCTGCACTACCTTTGCTTTTAAAAATTTCCTGATATTTAATTAATTCTTTTCTAATTAAAAATTGAATATCTTTATCTAATGTAAGTTTAATTGACTTTTTAGATTTTCTAAGTTCATCATTTAACGATTTTTCTAATCCAGAAATACCATTGTTATCATCATCTATCTGACCTAAAACATGACTAAAAAGATTTTTTTGTGGATACATTCTTAAAACTCTTTCTTCTGGGATTAAAGATTTGTCCCCTAATTTCATTATTTTTTCATAATTTTCCTCTGAAATTTTCTTCTCTAAATAAAAAAATTTTTTAGTTTTTATTTTTTTTTTAATTTCATCAAAATTTTTATCAGGAAAAATAATATTTAAACTTAGAAGTAATTTTTTTTCATTAATTATATCCGAAGTTTTTAAACCAATATCAATCGATTTAACTGTCTTAGCTAAATAATTTCCATTAATATCTGTAATATCTGCACGATAAAGTTTGCTTTTAGATATAGGAATATTATATACTTTTTCTGAATTATCCTTTCGAGAACCTAAATGAATTAAATGTATTGTATAAATCGAATAGATAATAAAAAAAATAAAGAAAATAAAAGCGACACGATTAAATTGAATATTTAATCCATTTTCTTTTTTCTTGAATGTAAAATCACTTTTATAATCTTCGATGGTTAATTTTGATTTATTATCAGCCATTACTCTTTAATAATATTATAATTTTGGATTTTATTTATATCATCTGAAATATTATAGATTTTTATGTCGTTTATATTTTTTTGAATTAACTCATTCTCAAAATATAGAGATTGATATTCAAGTAATTTTTCTGCTGAACTTAAATAATCATACTCCAAAGATACATTTTCAAATTCAGATTTTAAAACTCTAATATTCTCTTTTGCCGTAAATATTTCATCTTCAATCTGTTTTGTGGTATTTTTTATTATTGCTGTTGATAGAACTAAAAAAAAAATCACTACTGCTAAAGCAAACTTTTTCACAGTTTGTCTCCGTAATTTTCAATTTCAATATAATTTCTGAATTGCTCCTCTATATCAGTATCAAAATTGTAAAAATCATCCTTTTTTATTACATATCTAAATTTAGCAGATCTAGATGGTGGATTTTCATTTACCTCTTCAACTGAAGGAGTTATTGGTTTTTTTTGAATTAAATTAAATAATGTTTCTGCTTGTTTTACAACAGGGCTATATCGTGAAATACTTTTATTTTCAGAGAGACTTTTAAAAAAATATTTTACTATTTTATCCTCTAAAGAATGAAATGTTACCACACCTAAAACACCTCCTTTTTTTAAAACTTTAGTCGCATTAACAAGGCCATAGATTAATTCACTTATTTCTTTATTTACAAATATTCTAAGTGCCTGAAAAACCTTGGTCGCATTATGAACTTTAAAGTTTTTTCTTTTTTTTGATTTATCGATAATTTCAACTAAAATTTTAGTATCAATTTTATTTTTTAATCTCTCTTTTATAATATTTCGTGCAATGTATTTTGCTTCTTTTTCATCTCCAAAAAATTTAAAAATCTTTTCTAATTCTTTTTCATCAAGTTTATTAATTGAGTCTTCTGCTGAATAATTATTTAAACCCAGCTGCATATTTAATTTGCCATCTGCTTCAAATGATAGTCCTTTTTGTGGGTCTTTAATTTGAGTATAAGAATAACCAAGATCAAAAATTATTCCTCTTATGTTTTCGTTTTTGAGCTTTAAATTACTTAATTGACTAAATTTTATATTTTTAAAAATAAATCTATCTTCAAAGCTTTCTTTTAATTGATTAGCAATTTTTGCACTCTCTATGTCTCTATCAATAGCTATTACTTTTGTATTTTTAAAATCTAAAATTTTTTTGGAATAACCACCTTGACCGAAAGTACAGTCGATAAATGTGCCACCATGTTGAGGGGAAATAACGCTAATAATTTCTTTTAGCAGTACCGGATAATGCTTTTGCATTTTCGGTACTATGGTGGCGTCCATTTATCTCTTGGAAGACCATTAATTTTTTTGTCTTCTTAAGAATGCTGGTATCTCAAGATCATCTTCTTTCTCTTCATCTGAAGTCAATAAATCTTCAGGGCTTGAATTATCAGATTCTGAGCTAAATAAATCTGGTGCATCAGAATCAACTCCAAATTCTCTTAGATCATTAGACGCTTCTTCCTTGCTATCGGTGCCTTGAATTTCTTCATCGGGTGTTTCCATAGCCTCTTGAGCAAACGATTTTTCCATTTCATTAACTAAATTATCCTCAACTATACTTTCACTTTCCATACTGCTATTTAGGACAACTTCTTCACTCATCATCTGATTATGAGTACTCTCAGTTTGTTGTTCCTGGATTACCTCATTTTCAAGCTTTAAGGCATTCGCACCATGTGTAATTGGATTTGATGCTGTTGTATTTGAAAAATTAAAAGATTGAGATGATCCCATGTTTGAAAAATCAGAGTAACCAGGATTACGATTTTGAATTCGATGAACCATGTTTACAACAGATTTTGATTCAGGTTGCTGACCATCTAATGAGGTTGCAACAATTGAAACTCTCATTTTTCCATCAAGTTCTGTATCAGTAATTGCACCAATAATTAATTCTGCTTCAGGATCAACTTCTGCTCTTACTTTATTTACAGCTTCATCAACTTCAAAAAGTTTTAGATCTTTACCACCAGTAATATTTACTAATAAACCTTTTGCACCTTTTAAAGTATAGTCATCAATTAAAGGATTACTAATTGCCATCTCAGCTGCTTTTAGAGCTCTACCTTCTCCTTCAGCTTCTCCAGTTCCCATCATAGCTTTACCCATTGCTGCCATTACAGTTTCAACATCAGCAAAATCTAAGTTGATTAAACCGGGTCTAACCATCAAATCAGTTATACTTTGAACCCCATGCATCAAAACATTATTTGAAAGGTTAAATGACTCTTCAAAAGTTGTCTGTTCGTTAGCTATTTTAAATAAGTTTTGGTTAGGAATAACAATTATTGTATCAACATGTTTTCTTAACTCTTCTAAACCTTGTTGTGCTCTTCTCATTCTAGAGGGGCCTTCATATAAAAATGGAAGAGTCACAACACCTACTGTCAATATGTTTAATTCTTTAGCAGCTCTTGCGATGACATGAGCAGCACCAGTGCCCGTTCCGCCACCCATACCAGCTGCTATAAAAACCATGTTAGCACCTTGAAGTGTATTTACAATTTCATTTAAAGACTCATCGGCTGCAGCTTGTCCAATATCAAGTTTTGCACCAGCTCCTAAACCTTTTGTTAAATTTAATCCAATTTGAATTCTTGTTTTTGCTTTACTAAGCTTCAAATCTTGAGCATCAGTATTTACTGCAATAAACTCTACTCCTTGTAGATTATTTTCTATCATTTCATTAATTGCATTTCCGCCAGCCCCACCAACTCCTAAGACTAGTAATCGTGGCTGTAGCTCTTTTATCTCTGGTGCTTTAAAATTAATTGTCATCTTTTATCCCCTATTGTTTGTTATGTTGAAGCTCCCATTTAAGATTACCACGATTAATATTTGCTTTTTTCCTCGCTGTTATCTTAAATTTTTCAAATGCTGTTGGTTCCCATATTTGAAATGTTTGGCCTTGACCAACAAACAACATGCTATTTTTTATTTTTGCATGTTTTAATAATTTTGATGAAAGTAAAATTCTGCCCTCACTATCAAATTGTAAATTTATACTTTCTGATAATATTGATGTTGCAAAGTAATCTCTTTTTTCTTCAAAGGGATTTAAGGAATCAATTGCTGAAGAAATTTTTTCAATTCTATCTTGGGAGCATGCTTCTATAGATGAGTTATTAAATGATGGATAACATATAACACCATTGTATCCTAAGTTGGATAAATGTGACCTAAAACTAGCAGGCACAGATACTCTCCCTTTTTTGTCTAATTTGTTTTCGTATGTTGATAAAAACATAAAACATAATTTCCTTTATTCCCATATAAATGGGAATTTATGGGATATTATGGGTTTTACAACCAGACGTCAACACCTAATATTTTAGTGCTATTATTGTTTTAGTAATAAATAAAATAGCCACTTGTACATATAAAATGAGCTCAAACTTAGAAACTTAAAGTGATTTTAATTTGAAGTGCCAGATAAACTATAAGCCGGGTTCAGTCATTTAAACCTATCATTTGTCTAGACTTAAGATCACTCTTAAGCTCAAGCAACTAACCCTGATGACTAGCCAAGGACGGCTTTTAGTTTTTCAACAATGTCATCTCTACTTAGTCTTGCTCCCAGTGGGGTTTTCCAGCGTTCATTGTTACCAATAGAACCGGTGTGCTCTTACCACACCTTTTCACCCTTGCCATGTTATGGCGGTTTATTTTCTGTGGCACTGTCCCTAGGGTTTCCCCCGCCAGGTGTTACCTGGCACTGTGTCCTTGTAGAGCCCGGACTTTCCTCTTTAAAAAAATTTAAAGCGATAAGTCGTTTATCTGGCAGTGTTAATTTATTTAGAATTATAAAAATTTCAAGAAAATTTAATTTTTTTTACGATATTGTTGCTTATTAATAAGCATTCAAGATCAATAATGCCGTTAACCAATTGCTGTCTAAATCTTCTTTGAAAGGCTGTTGTGATTAATTTTAAATGTTTTCTATCTGATAATTTGTAATTTTTTGAATATCCAATTTTATATAAATTATGAACAAATTTTAGTTTTTCTTTCTTTTCTAAATTAATATTTCTTTTCTTTAAAATAATATCTTGATTTAAATTATGCCAATAACCAATTTTATTTTCAGATAAATATTTCCAAGGAAATTTTTCACCTGGATCTTTTTTTCTACTAGGTGCAATATCTGAGTGACCTAAAATACAAGTAGATTTAATTTTATATTTTTTAATCAAAAATTTACTTAATTTTAAAACTGAATTAATTTGTTTTTTTGAAAATTTTTTATATTTATAGTTGTGACCTGGGTTATTAATTTCAATACCAATAGAATTATTATTTAAAAATTTAAACTTTTTCCAAGATGAAATACCTGCGTGCCAAGAAGTATACAAATCAGGAACTAAAGTTAAAACTTCACCATTATTTTTGATAAAATAATGACAGCTTACTTTTGAGTTCTTGTTGGTTAATTTATTTATTGCACTTTTTTCACTTCTCATTCCTGTGTAATGAAAAATTATAAACTTTATGTCTGATAATTTTCTTTTTTTTGGTTCAAAGTTTGGTGAGTAATTCAAGGTTGTATACATACTAAATTTTTGTATAAATTTAGACCATTTATAAACACTTTCTAGACATCATTTTTATTTAAATGTTATTTTACAAAATTATTTAATATAATATATAATTTAATATGTATAAAAAATTAGTAATAACAATACTTCTAACTTTTTTTGCATTCAACGCAAATGCTGGTTCTGACGGTGACTTAGCGTTGAAAGCATCAGAGCCAGAAAAAATAAATGATTGTTTTGAAAAGTTAAACAGGGCTACTTTTGCATTTAATCAAGGTCTTGATAAAACTGTAATTAAACCAATTGCAAAAGGATACAAAAATTTACCGGACCCGATCCAAAAAGGCACGAGCAATGCTGTTAAAAACCTTTCTGCCCTAATTACAATACCTAATAACTTGCTTCAGGGTGATATAAAGACAGCAATAATTAATACTGCCAGACTTGCTGTAAACACAACTATAGGAGTACTTGGTACTATTGATGTTGCAAACAAAATGGGTTTTCCAAAATATGAAAAAGAGGATTATGGTCAGACATTAGCTGTTTGGGGTGTAGGTTCAGGTTGTTACTTGGTTCTTCCAGTATTAGGACCATCAACCTTAAGAGATACAGCGGGATCTTTTGCCAATGTGTTAGGTGGAGACCCATGGTACAATGCTTCAACACATGGTAACAATGAGTTTTTAAGTGAGCGTCTTTATTTAACCTCTAAAGCTTTAAGCGGAATCGATTTTAGAGCAAACAATATTGAATCATTTGAAAACCTTGAGACAAATTCAATCGATTTTTATGCCTCAGTTAAAAGTTTATATCTACAAGATAGAGAAAATAAAATAAATAACAATCAAAGAGGAAATATTGAAGTTCTTTATAAAGATGAAAACGACTGGGAAGAAATAGATAACAAATAGCTAAAATTTATATAAAAAAATGAATAATATAAAAAAAATTCTATTAATTGTATTATTTATCTCGCTACACCATAGTTTTGTTTATTCAATTGAGCCTGATGTATTTGTTCAATCAACAGTAAATAGAGCGTCCCAAATTCTATCAAAGAATATTTCAAAAGAACAAAAAATTGATGAGCTAAAATCAATCGCAAAAGAAACAGTTGATATTAGAGGCGTTGGATTTTATTCACTTGGTTCAGCAAGAAAAAATTTAGATGAAGATCAGAAAAAAATATTCTTTGATTTATTTGAAAGTTATTTTTTAAAAAGTTTTTCAAGCAGACTGTCTGAGTATACTAATCCAAAAATTGAAGTAAATGGAAAAGAAGTATTAAATAAAAATTATACTATTGTTAATAGCATATTAATTGCAACTAATGAAAGACCAGAAATAAAAATTGATTGGAGAATTTATACAAAAAATCCTGATAATCCATTAATCAGAGATTTGATTATAGAAGGCCTTAGTTTAGCAAGAACCCAAAAAGAAGAATTCGCTTCTATTTTAAATTCTAATGATGGAGACATAAATGCTCTTTTTGATACTTTAGAAAAATTTTCTAAAAATTAAAATATTAAAAATTCAAAATTCCTAAACGTTAATTTTACTGGATTTGGTGGGCCCGCCAGGACTCGAACCTGGGACCAATACATTATGAGTGTACTGCTCTAACCAACTGAGCTACAGGCCCAAACTTCTTGTTAGTTATATCATTTTTACTAAGTTATCAATTAAAGATAAAGTAATTTTGGTGGGCCGTGTTGGTTACGCTCCAACTACCCCTGCAATGTCAATGCAGTACTCTACTATTGAGCTAACGGCCCAGTATTAACTTTCCAAGAAACTTTTCAATTGTTTTGATCTACTAGGATGTTTCAATTTTCTAAGAGCTTTAGCTTCAATTTGTCTAATTCTTTCCCTAGTAACTGAAAACTGTAAACCAACTTCTTCTAATGTATGATCTGTATTCATTCCAACACCAAATCTCATTCTCAAAACTCTTTCCTCTCTTGGTGTAAGTGTAGATAAAATTTTTGTTGTTGCCTCTCCAAGATTTGACTTAATTGCCTGTTCTAACGGTGCTAAAGCTTTCGTGTCCTCTATGAAATCACCTAAACTACTATCTTCTTCATCTCCAACTGGCTTTTCTAAAGATACAGGTTCTTTAGATATTTTTAGAACTTTTCTAACTTTATCCAGCGGCATTCTAAGTTTTTTAGCTAATTCCTCAGGTGTCGCTTCCCTACCAAATTCACTTAAAATTAATCTCTGGGTTCTAACAATTTTATTTATTGTTTCAATCATATGAACTGGAATACGTATAGTTCTTGCCTGATCTGCAATTGATCTTGTTATTGCTTGTCTAATCCACCATGTTGCATAAGTAGAAAATTTATATCCTCTTCTATATTCAAACTTGTCTACTGCTTTCATCAATCCTATATTGCCTTCTTGTATTAAGTCTAGAAATTGAAGACCTCTATTTGTGTATTTTTTTGCAATTGAAATCACTAATCTTAGGTTAGCTTCAACCATTTCTTTTTTTGCAATTCTTGACTCTTTTTCACCTTTTTGGATTCTACTTACAAGCTTTTTAAAATCTGTAACTGAAACCCCGAGTTTGTAGCTAATTTCAATTAATCTATCTCTAATATTTTTAAATTCGTCTTTATTTTTATTAAAAAACTGTTTCCAAATTGAATTTGTGTCTAAAAATTTTTTTAAATTTGGATTAATTTCATTTCCAACATAAAATTTAATAAACTCATTCCTTTGAATATTATGATCTATTGCTAGCCTTAACAAATTTCCTTCTAATGAAATTATTTTTTTATTTTCTACATAATGTTTTTGAACAAGATCTTCTAAAACTGATGGAGATAATTGAAGTGATTTAATATTTTCAAGAATATCATTTACAATTTTTTGATATCCTTTTTCTTTTGCAGTTGAAAAATTTTGTGAATTTAAAACACATTCTAATTTTTCTTTTTGATACTTTATAAGTTTTGAGTATTCTTTAGTGAGTGTGCTTACTGTTTTTAATACTTTTGGTTTGATTTCAGTTTCCATTGCAGCAAGTGTAGGGTTAAAATCATCATCATCTGAGGCACTCTCATCCTTTTCTGTTTCACCTGAATTTTTTTGTTTAGCACTTGGACCTGTAGTTTCATCTTCCATATAGTTTGTATCAATATCAATTATTTCTCTAACAAGTATCTCATCTTTTTGTAATTGTTCATTCCATTCAAAAAATTGTTGAGCTGTAATTGGACTTTGAGAAAGTGCTATAAGCATTACATCTTTACCGGCCTCTATTCTTTTAGCAATTGCAATTTCACCTTCTCTTGAAAGTAATTCAACTCCACCCATTTCTCTTAGATACATTCGTATAGGGTCGTCACTTTTTTCAATTGTCTTACCCTCTTCTTTATTTGAATTTTCTTTTTTTCTAAGAACTTTAAAATCAGATTTTTTTTCAACTAATGTAATATTTTCATTTAAAATATGAATAAAAGCTTGAGACAGATTTTCATCAGATAAATTTCTTTTGCCAAGAGATTTACTTAACTCTTCATAAGTAATAAAACCTCTATGAGTTCCTCTACCCATAAGTCTAGCAAATGATTTTGTAATAATTCTTTCCACGATAATTTGAGTTTAGAGGTCTTATATAATGTCAATTAAATAAAAATCTATTAATAATTTTGTCAGTTTAATTGAGATTCTGCTTTTTTTTGAGCTCTTTTAACTCATTAAATGTGGACTCGCTCATATCCACAGAAAACTTCGATTCTAATTCCTGGATTCTGAACTCAAGATCGTAATTCATCAAATCTCTAGAGATGTCCTCTAATAATTCAATTATTTTTTGATCGTCATCAGATTGTTTTTTTAGGATATGTTTGATTGGAGCAAATTTGTTTATTTTTTCAATTAATTGAACATCTAAGTCAAGATCTTGGGTTGTTATTTGTGAACCAGATTTTAATTTTTTAATAATCATTTCAAATATTTTTTTATTAAACTCGGTAAATAATTTAATATTTTCGATCAAATGAATATTGGCTTGCAACAAATCTAATTTATTTATGACCAGATATAATAAAGAAAACTCTTTTAATTCGACTCCAGTCAAAGACTGGCTTTCTTGAAAATATTTTTTTGTACTTTCTAAAGATTTTGTTCTCTTTGTATAAAATCTTTTATTATTTTGATTGGTATGTGGTGTTAGCTCAGCAATTTTTTCTAAAAAGTATTCCAAAACATACTTTTTTATAAAATCATCTTTTATTGTATCTGAAATTCCTCTAAGTTTTTTCTCAAAAATAGCCATCGATGATGGATTGTTTTTAGTTTGTTTTTTGTAATGACTAAAAATAAATTGATGAATAGATAATTTGTTCTGCTTTGTAAAATCAACAAAATTAGCCTTACCATTTTTATTTACATAGCTATCTGGATCTTCTTTATCTGGCAGAAATAAAAATGAAATTTGTTTTTCAGGTTTCAGTTCTTTTATTGAATTTTCAGCAGCTCTAACTGCAGCCTTATATCCACTTTCATCACCATCAAAACAAATTACGATATCATCAAAGAATTGGTTTAAAATTAAAATTTGTTTGTCGGTTAAAGACGTACCAAGATTTGCTACTACATTATCAATTCCATTTTTACTAAGACCTACAACATCCATGTATCCTTCAACCAGATAGATATGATCAATTTTATTTGAAAGTTTTCTTGCTAAATCTAAATTATATAAATTTGATCCTTTTTTAAAAAAATTTGTTTCAGGCGAATTTATATATTTTGCTAAATAGTCTAAATTTTCAATTATTCTTCCACCTAAAGCTATTGGTTGACCTGAAATATTTTTGATTGGAAATATTAATCGACCTCTAAATCTTTCGATATAAATTTTTTTTTTCTCATCTAAATAGAATAAACCAGTCTCGACTAAAGTTTGTTCACTATAATCTTGTTTTATTTTTTCGAAAAAATTTGAATTTTTTTCTATGTATCCTATCTTAAACTTTTTAACTTCATCTTTACCTAGTGATCTATTTTTTAAATAATCTCTAGCAATTGAATAATTTTCATTTTTTAAAAGTTCATTGTGATAAAATTCAACATAATTACTAAATATGGATTTATACTCATTCCACTTTTTTTCTCTTTCTTCATCTTGTTGTGAAAACATATATGGCTGCATCCCTGCCAGTTGAGCTAAGTATTTAACTGCCTCTCCAAATTTTAAATTTTGAGTTTTCATCACAAAATCAAAAATGTTGCCATGTTCTGAGGTTGCAAAACAATGATAAAATTCTTTTTCATCATTTACTGTAAATGAGGGTGTTTTTTCATTTTTGAAAGGTGATAAACCTACATATTCTTTACCTCTTTTTTTTAAAGAAACACTCTTTGATACTACCGTTGAAACTTTCAACCTATTTTTAATTTCATCAAGATACTCTTTTGGGTATTTCATTATTTGCTCAACAATTCTTTGATCATTGATCCTGCTTTAGAAAAATCAATTTCATCTGCATGAGTTTTTTTAAGTTCGCCCATAACTTTTCCCATATCTTTTAATGAATTTGCTCCAATTTTAGAAATAACATCTGCACAAATTTTCCTAGTTTCCTCTTCACTAAGCTGCTTTGGTAGAAAACTTGTTAAAATATCATATTCATTTTGCTCAACCTCTAAAAGATCTGTTCTATTATTTTTTTTATAAATATCGATTGATTCGGTTCGTTGCTTAACCATTTTTTTTAAAAGTTTCTTAATGTCTTCATCATCAGTTTCCTTTTTGTTAGGGCCTGATCTGTTAACAATGTCCAAATCCTTAATAGAAGATAATATTAACCTATAGGTTGATATTTTATTTTTATCTTTAGATTTTAATGCATTTTTATATTCGTTTTCGATGGTCTGTTTTAATGACATAATTTTTAATCTACTTTAAAGAAAAAATTCTTCAAAAGAAAAATTGTATTTTTACAATTTTATATTACATCTCTGTTGCGATAATAAAGCAATTATTGTATTAACCTTTAACTCATGAGTTGTAATTGAACAAAAAATCAAAAAAAACTAACTCAAAAATAAAATCTCAAATCAATACAGGCGTTTTAGTTCTCGAAAATAAAAAGGTATTCAAAGGAATTGGAATTGGTTACCAGGGAGAAGCCACAGGCGAAGTTTGCTTTAATACATCATTAACAGGCTATCAAGAAATTATCTCTGACCCATCATATGCAGGTCAAATTATTAACTTTACCTTTCCCCATATTGGAAATGTTGGAACCAATAAAGAAGATCATGAATCTGATAAAATATGGACAAGAGGAGTGATACTTAATTCTGAAATAACCTCACCTTCAAATTATAGATCATTCCTACATTTAGATACTTGGCTAAAGAAAAATAAAATTGTTGGAATTACTGGCTTAGACACCAGAAGCCTAACAAACTTTATAAGAGACAAGGGCGCACCCAAAGGTACTATTAGTTATTCAAAAAAAGGAAAATTTAATATTAATAAATTGACAAACTCCACAATAAAATGGAGTGGATTAAAAAATCTTGATCTTGCAGAGTTAGTTTCAACCCAGAAAAATTATATTTGGAAAGGTCTTAAAACATGGAAAAAAGAACTTGGATATAAAAAAAATAATAAGAACTCATTTCATGTTGTTGCAATTGATTATGGAATTAAAAAAAACATTTTAAGATATTTCTCTGACTTCAACTGTAAAGTTACAGTTGTCTCCTGTAAAACTAGTGCCCACAAAATTTTAGCTTTAAAACCAAATGGAATATTTTTATCAAATGGTCCTGGTGATCCAGCTGCAACAGGGAAATATGCTATAGAAATTATTAAAGATCTGATTAAAAAAAATTTACCAATTTTTGGTATATGTTTAGGTCATCAAATTTTAGCATTAGCATTGGGTGGCAAAACAAAAAAAATGAAACTTGGTCATAGAGGAGCAAATCACCCTGTTAAAAATTTAATTCATGACAATGTAGAAATAACAAGTCAAAACCATGGTTTTGAAGTAGTTAAAGAAACATTACCAAAAAATATTGAAGTCACACATAAATCTTTATTTGATAATAGTATTGAAGGTATTAAACTAAAAAACAAACCAGTCTTTTCAGTTCAATATCATCCAGAATCTAATCCGGGACCTCAAGATAGTGTTTATTTGTTTCAAGAATTTATTAACAACATGAAAAAAAATGCCAAAAAGAAAAGATCTTAAAAAAATATTGGTTGTAGGAGCTGGTCCAATAATTATAGGACAAGCATGTGAATTTGATTATTCAGGGACACAAGCATGTAAAGCTCTTAAAGATGAGGGTTATAAAGTAGTCTTAATAAATTCAAATCCAGCAACAATTATGACAGATCCAGATGTTGCGGATAAAACTTATATTGAACCAATTACACTAGATGTATTAGAAAAAATTCTAAAGAAAGAAAAACCCGATGCAATTCTTCCAACAATGGGGGGACAAACTGCACTTAACCTTGCAATGGAAGCAGAGAAAAAAGGAGTTCTAAAAAAATACAAAATTGAGTTGATAGGAGCAAATTCTAAAGCAATTTCCAATGCCGAGGATAGAAAGAAATTTAGAAAAAATATGATAGATATTGGTTTAGATTTACCAAAATCAGAAATCGTAAATAATAATAATCAAGCATCAAAAGTATTAAAAAAAATTGGTTTACCTGCAATTATAAGACCTGCTTTTACACTTGGTGGACTTGGCGGGGGAATAGCTAAAACTAAAAAAGATTATTTAAAAATTGTTAAAAATGGATTGCATGAGTCTCCAGTAAGCCAAGTTCTTGTAGAGGAATGTTTAGAGGGCTGGAAAGAATTTGAAATGGAGGTTGTAAGAGACAAGAAAGATAACTGTATCATCATTTGCTCGATTGAAAATATAGATCCAATGGGAATTCATACGGGTGACTCGGTAACAATTGCACCGGCTCTTACACTTACAGATAAAGAATATCAAGTAATGAGAAATGCATCTATTGCATGTTTAAGAAAAATTGGAGTTGAAACAGGAGGATCAAATGTTCAGTTTGCTATCAATCCTAAAAATGGTCGAATGGTTGTCATTGAAATGAATCCACGTGTATCAAGATCATCAGCACTTGCATCAAAAGCAACTGGATTTCCTATCGCAAAAGTGGCTGCAAAATTAGCAGTTGGTTATACTCTGGATGAATTAAAAAATGAGATAACTAAAGTTACTCCTGCATCATTTGAACCAAGTATAGATTATGTGGTGACTAAAATTCCAAGATTTACGTTTGAAAAATTTTCAACTTCTCCTGCAACTTTAGGAACATCCATGAAATCTGTAGGAGAGGCAATGGCAATAGGAAGAAACTTTAAGGAGTCTCTCCAAAAAGCGTTGGTATCACTTGAAACTGGTTTTTCAGGTTTAGACAGAATTTTTGAATTAAATAAAAAACAAATTGAAAAGAAGCTTAAAGAAACTATTCCAAATAAGATATTACTAGTTGCGGAAGCAATTAGAAAAAAAATAGACTTAAAGAAAATATATAATTTATCCAAAATTGATCCTTGGTTTTTAGAGCAAATTAAAGAAATAGTTGATTGCGAAACACAGATCAAAACCAAGGGACTTCCTAAAGATTTTGCAGAATTTAATAGAATAAAATCAATAGGGTTTTCAGATAAAAAACTTTCGGAATTGACTAAAACTTCTGAAGACGTTGTTAGAAGAAAAAGATCGGCGCTAAAAATTCTTCCAGTTTATAAAAAAGTAGATACTTGTGCGGCTGAATTCAAATCGTTTACGCCTTATATGTATTCAACTTATCAAAGAAATTTTTCAATAAACTCAGAATGTGAAGCTGATCCATCTAATAAGAAAAAAATAATTATTCTTGGAGGAGGACCAAATAGAATTGGTCAAGGAATTGAATTTGATTATTGTTGTTGTCAGGCTAGTTTTTCTTTAAAAGATGCGGGTTTTGAGACAATAATGGTTAATTGTAACCCTGAAACAGTATCAACAGACTATGATACGAGTGATCGATTATACTTTGAACCTTTAAAAGAAGAATACGTTTTTAACATAATTAAAAAAGAACAAGAAAAAGGAAACCTAATAGGAGTGATAGCTCAGTTTGGTGGTCAAACTCCAATTAAACTTGCTAAATTTTTACATGACAATAAACTTCCAATTTTAGGAACACAATATACTTCTATCGATTTAGCAGAGGATAGAGACCGATTTAGAAATTTATTAAATAAACTAAAACTCAAACAGGCTGAGAGTGGGATTGCAAAAACATTTAATCAAGCAATAAAAATTGCAGATAAAATTGGATTACCATTAATGGTAAGACCATCTTATGTTCTTGGTGGAAGAGCAATGGAAATTGTTCATGAAAAAAATCAGCTTAAAAAATTTGTTGAAGAAGCGTTTAAAGCTGCAGAAGATAATCCAATTTTGATTGATAAGTTTATTGATCATGCAATGGAAGTAGATGTAGATGCTATATCAGATGGAAAACAAGTTCACGTTGCAGGTATTATGCAACATATCGAAGAAGCTGGAATTCATTCAGGAGACTCGGCATGTAGCCTACCCCCTGTATCAATTAAACCATACCTTCTAAAAGAAATAGAAAATCAAACTAAAAAATTAGCGATAGCTTTAAATGTTAAAGGTTTCATGAATATACAGTTTGCAATTAAAAAAGATGAAATTTATGTGATCGAAGTTAATCCAAGAGCAAGTCGAACAGTACCTTTTGTATCAAAAGCAAAAGGATTGCCTCTAGCTAAAATTGCATCAAGAGTAATGGCTGGTGAAAAGTTATCTAGGTTCAATTTAAAAGATAAATCTAAAGGTATGTATGCAGTTAAAGAGGCAGTATTCCCATTTAATAAATTTCCAAACAGTGACTTATTGTTAGGACCTGAAATGAAGTCCACTGGAGAAGTTATGGGATTTGATAAAAATTTTGGAATGGCTTTTGCCAAAAGTCAGATCGCAGCAGCTAACTCATTACCAAAAAAAGGATTAGCTTTTATTTCTCTTAAAGATAGTCACAAAGATGAGGGAATTGATTTAGCAAAAGAACTTCTTAAACTTAAGTTTACATTATGCGCAACCAGAGGAACCGCAGAATATATTCGAAAACATGGCATGAAATGTAAAATTATAAATAAAGTAAGCACAGGTTCACCACATATAGTAGATGTTTTGGACTCTAAAAAAATTGCATTGGTGATAAATACCGGGGGCGGAAACAGTGAACATCGATTAAGTGACGCAATAGCTTTAAGAAGAGCAACGCTTAAGAATAAAGTTCCTTATTGCACTAATATGTCCACTGCTCAGGCATGCTTAGAGGCGATAAGATCTCTAAAAACAAAAAAATTAGAAGTGACTTCTCTTCAGGACGTTTAAGAATTTACTTTCCAATCAGTTTCAAAGGTAACATAGTTTACTTGAATACATCGTCTTTCTTTAACGATCTTTTTCTTCTCCATCCCATGCCAAGTGTTTGGTCCACTGGTAAAAAGATAACCATAATTATGTTTGTAAGGAAGTGTCTTAACCTTTTCTAATTTTGCATTGTAAAAATCAGTTCCTAAATCTTCAGACTCATTTGTTTTATTAACAAATATTAAGCCTGACATAAGTTTTTCTTTTATATCACAATGAGGTTTTAACCAAAAACCCTCTCGGTCGCATATAACCTCAACCCTAACATAGGAATTTGATAAATCTTTATTAATCATTTTAGAAATTGTTTCATATGTTTCTTTAGACTGAAGTTCATTTATAAATTTTACTAAATTTGGAAATTGAGATGAGTTTTCTTTATTAATAAAACATCTAAACTTTATTGCTTGTCCACCTGAAGCTATACCTTTTCTAAATTCTGCAGCTCCACCATCTATTGCTCTTGTTCCATCATAATTAAGATTATGTTTACTAACATCAGGAATGTCGGCTTTAACAATTTCATCAATTGCTCCTTCGGACAAAGCATCACTATACTCCCAGTGATTAAAAGGGAAATTATGTTCTTTTGAATTATTTTTAATTGAATTTAAAAATGACATTATGATTGTATTTTTTCTTTAATAATTTTTGCTACTCTATTCGTTTCATCTAATTTTTGATAGTTCCAATTTTCAATTTCTTCACCTAAGTTTCTAGTAATATTTAATTCTCTAAATAAATTTCTAAAATTCTGAAATCTAACATCTTTTCTTTTTGGTAAAATATTAGCAACATAAATTGGTTTTCCAGTTAAAGCAGCTTCCGATATCATTGAGCTAGAGTCACAAGTAACAACTATATTTTCCGAAATAGCTAAAGCTGAAAGATAAGCTTTTTTATCAACATTCATAATCACAGTGTGATTTTCTCCAAAAAACTCTTTTGCATAATGTATAGTACTTAACGGTGTTCTCATTGAAGGTATGACCACAAGTTGAAAATCATGTTTTTTCAACAATTTGTAGAAAATTGAAAAGATGTGCTTCATGTTTTTTGTTGAGTAGTCATAATATTTTGTAGGACCACCCATTATCAAACACCAAACTTTTCTATTATCCTTTTTGATATATGAATTTAAATAACTTCTATTTTCTTCAATTTCATTTTCCGTTAAATAGTGAATTGCACCTTTTGTTTTAATTACATTTGCACCATTTATCCCGTCATGTTCGGGAGCAACAATAAAATCAAAATGATTAAAATCCACCTTTGGATCTTGAATATGAATATTTAAAACTTTTTTTTTTGAAATAGTTTTTAAGTGGATTGAGGGAATCACGCTTTTTCTTCCACATGAAATAATTACATCAAAATCAGACTCGTTTATTTTTTTATAAACATTTTGTGATATTGGAGTTAATTTTGGTGGAAGAATTTTCCAAAAATTATTTAGTTCAACCTTATGGTGTGTAAAATCAATATCTAAAGCTTTTGCTAAACCCTCAACCTGGCTTATCATGCCATGCATTCCTTGAGTTAATAATAATCCTTTTAATTTAGACATTAATCACTATATAGCTTTCATATGAGTCAAAATCCAACTAAACACACAAAAGTGTTAATAATTGGATCTGGTCCTGCCGGATACACAGCAGCAGTTTATGCGGCTCGAGCGATGTTAAATCCAATTTTAGTTTATGGTTCTGAACCTGGTGGACAATTAACAACAACTACTGATGTTGAAAATTTTCCAGGATTTGCTGAAGTTATTCAAGGTCCATGGTTGATGGATCAAATGAAAGAACAAGCAAAAGCAGTTGGAACTGAAATGATTGAAGATCATATTGGTTCGGTAAATTTAAAATCTACTCCGTTTGAGGCTATAGGCGATAGTGGGCAAAAATATACTGCTGATAGCATAATTATTTCTACAGGAGCTCAGGCTAGATGGTTAAATCTGAAATCTGAACAAGAATATAGAGGATTTGGTGTTTCTGCGTGTGCTACTTGTGATGGTTTTTTCTTTAAAGATAAAGAGGTTGCTGTTGTTGGAGGAGGTAACGCAGCTGTTGAAGAAGCGATGTTCCTTACAAAGTTTGCATCCAAAGTTAAATTAATTCATAGAAGAGATAGTTTGAGAGCTGAAAAAATGCTTCAAAAAAAATTAATGGAAAATAAAAAAATTGAAATTATTTGGGACTCTGTTGTTGAAGACGTATTGGGAGATCAAGAACCTAAAAATGTTAAAGGCATTAAAATTAAAAATTTAAAAACAGATAAAACTGAAGAATTAAAACTAGATGGATTGTTTATAGCTATTGGACATGATCCAGCAACTTCACTATTCAAAGATCAACTTAAGATGGATAATGAGGGGTATTTAATTACTAAACCAGATTCTACTGAAACAAATATTCCTGGAGTTTATGCTGCGGGAGATGTAAAAGACAAAACATTTAGACAAGCCGTTACAGCTGCAGGAATGGGTTGTATGGCAGCATTAGAAGCTGAAAAATTCCTATCTCACTAATTCAGCAATCTCATTTGATTCAAATATACTTTGATTAATATTTTCATTTGCCAACTTTACCATTGCTTTGGCGACTATTTCTGCCCTAATTGGTCTCATTTTTCTTAAAGGCCCAACTAATATTGGAGTTAACAATTTAAATAATATTATACCAAATTTTTCACCTATTCTTTTTTCTTTTCTATTTCCCAATAAAAAAGATGGTCTCATGATCCCAATTTTATCAAAATTTTGATTTTTAATTTCTTGTTCAACTAATCCTTTGAATTTTAAATAATCACCTGAACTTTTTGGATCTGCATAACCAGATGAAACGAAAAAAAATGATTTAATTGAATTTGATTTAGCAATTTGGGCAATTTGTGTAGGAATATTGAGTTCAACTCTTTCATATTCATTTTTATTAGGTGAATTTTTTCTTGTTGTACCAATACAAAAAAAACAGTCTTCACCTTTAATATCATTTCTATACTTTTCTAAATCATTAAAATTAGTATCAATAATTTCAATTTTTGGATTAATAGGTTCTATTTTTGAACGAACAAAAATCTTTATTTTTGAGTAGTTTGAATTCAGGATAAGTTGATTAACAAGATGCCCACCAACTAAACCCGATGAACCAAACACTAGGGCTGTTTTCATTAATTTAAGGATTTACAAAAAATAGATATTTTATCCATTGCTTTTTTTAAATTTTCCATTGAAGTTGCATATGAAATTCTAAAAAAACCTTCCAAACCAAATGCAGAGCCTTGGACTACAGCGATCCCACTATTCTCTAATAATGATTGAACAAAATCAGTATCAGATTTAATTTCATTACCATTAGGATCTTTTTTGCCCATTAAACCTTTGCAACTTGGGAAAACATAAAACGCTCCATCTGGATTTAGGCATTCAATTCCATCTATTGCATTTAAAGCATTAACCACAAAATCTCTTCTCTCCTGAAAAGAGTTTGCTCTTTTCTTTATAAAGTCTTGTGTTCCACTTAGTGCCTCAACTGCAGCGGCTTGGCTAATGGAAGAAGGATTAGTTGTTGATTGTGATTGAATTTTAGCAATAGCTTTAACAATGTCTTTTGGACCAGCTGCATACCCTATTCTCCAGCCTGTCATTGAGTAAGCTTTACTTACACCATTCATTGTAAGCACTCTATCTTTTAAACTATTAATTTGAGCAATTGTAAAAAATTTAAAACCTTCATAAGTCACGTGCTCATAAATATCATCGCTCAAAATATACACATGATTATGTTTTTCTAAGATAGCTGCGATTGCTTTGATATCTTGCTCTGAATAACATGCTCCAGTTGGGTTTGAAGGAGAATTAAGAATAATCCATTTAGTTTTTGGAGTTATAAATTTTTCAAGATCAATTGGATTTATTTTAAAACCTTGTTTTTCATCACATTCCATTATCACTGGTTTTCCTCCAGCTAATAAAACCATATCTGGGTAAGAAACCCAATAAGGAGCAGGAACTATAACTTCATCACCTTCGTTTAATGTGGCCATCATTGCATTATAAATTACATGCTTACCACCAGCACCAACTGTAATTTGATCAGTTGTATAATCTAAATTATTTTCTTTTTTAAATTTTTCTACAATCGCTTTTTTCAATGCTGGAGTACCATCTACTGCCGTGTATTTTGTATCACCATCGTTAATAGCTTTTATAGCTGCTTGCTTAATGTTATCTGGAGTATCAAAATCTGGTTCCCCTGCGCCTAATCCAATAACATCTTTTCCAGCAGCTTTTAATTCTCTTGCTTTTTGAGTAACAGCAATAGTAGGCGATGGTTTAATCTTCTTTAAACTGTCTGATATTATGCTCATTGAAATATAAATAAATTCTACTACGTTGTTTAATATATGGAAAATACTTATCAAGATTTAATTACAGATATTCAGAGTAAAAATCCTAAAATTGGTGAAAAACTAGAGGGTGGAAAAAAATTCAAAATTAAATCTGATTTTAAACCTGCTGGTGATCAGCCTGAAGCGATTAAAAAATTAGTAAATGGTGCTAACAAAGATCAATTTAATCAAGTTTTGCTTGGTGTAACGGGATCTGGAAAAACTTTTACAATGGCTAAAGTAATTGAAGCTACTAATAGACCTGCCTTGATTTTAGCTCCAAACAAAACTCTTGCTGCTCAACTTTATGGGGAAATGAAAACCTTTTTTCCAGACAATGCTGTTGAATATTTCGTTTCATATTATGACTATTACACTCCAGAGGCTTATGTGCCGAGATCAGACACATATATAGAGAAAGAAGCCTCTATAAATGAACAAATTGATAGAATGAGGCACTCAGCAACTAGATCTCTTTTAGAAAGAGATGATGTTTTAATTGTAGCAAGTGTTTCATGTATCTATGGATTAGGTTCAGTTGAAGCGTACAGTAAAATGACGCTAACTCTTCAAAAAAATTATGACTACAACAGAGAAGAAATAATCAAATCTCTAGTTGCTCTACAATATAAAAGAAATGATCAAAATTTTTATAGAGGAACATTTAGAGCAAGAGGAGAATATTTAGAAATATTTCCTTCACATTTAGAAGATAGAGCTTGGAGACTTTGTCTATTTGGAGATAAATTAGAACAGATAGAAGAGTTTGATCCGTTAACTGGTGATAAAGTAAGAGAATTAAGTTTAGTAAAAGTTTATGCAAATAGTCACTACATCACTCCTAAGCCTACAATCGAACAAGCAGTAATTAATATAAAAAAAGAATTAGAAGTAACTTTAAAGAAACATCGTGCTGAAAATAAATTATTAGAAGCACAGAGATTAGAAGAAAGAACTAAATTTGATCTTGAAATGATTGAAGCCACAGGTTCTTGTGCTGGTATTGAAAACTATTCAAGGTTTTTGTCAGGAAGAAAACCAGGAGAGCCTCCTCCCACTCTTTTTGAATACTTTCCAGATAACACTTTAATATTTGTAGATGAGTGTCACGTTACAGTACCTCAGCTTAATGGAATGTATAAAGGTGATAGATCAAGAAAAAGCACTTTAGCAGAATACGGATTCAGACTTCCTTCGTGTATGGATAATAGACCATTAAAATTTGAAGAATGGGATTTAATGAGAACTCAAACTGTATTTGTTTCCGCAACTCCTGGGCCATGGGAACTAGAACAAACAAAAGGTCAGTTTATAGACCAGGTAATTAGACCAACAGGATTAATTGATCCTCCTGTAGAAATAAGACCTGCAAAAAATCAAGTGGATGATTTAATGCATGAATGTAAAAGAGTTATAGAAAATAATCATAGAGTATTAGTAACAACACTCACTAAAAAAATGGCTGAAGATTTAACGGAATATCTTCATGAGAACGGTATAAAGGTAAGGTACCTCCACTCAGATATTGATACATTAGAAAGAATTGAAATCATGAGAGATCTAAGAATGGGTGTATTTGATGTTTTAGTTGGAATTAACTTATTAAGGGAGGGATTAGATATTCCTGAATGTGCTTTAGTTGGAATTTTAGATGCTGATAAAGAAGGTTTTTTAAGATCTGAAACATCTTTAATTCAAACTATAGGAAGAGCAGCTAGAAATGTTGATGGTAAAGTAGTTTTATATGCAGACAAGGAGACGAAAAGTATAAAAAAAGCAATTGCAGAAACTGATCGAAGAAGAAAAATTCAGTTAGCTTACAATAAGAAACACAAGATAGATGCAAAATCGGTAAAAAAAGAAATCAGTGACATTCTAGAAAGTGTTTATGAAAAAGACTACGTTAAAGTAAGCGAAGGGTCTAATGTCGGAGGAAATCTTAAAAAACACCTTAAAGCCCTAGATAAAAAAATGAAAGAGTCAGCATCTAATTTAGAGTTTGAAGAAGCTGCTAAAATACGAGATGAGATAAGAAAATTAGAAAGCACTGAATTAGAAATTACATTAAATCCAAAAATAAGGCAGTATGACGTAAAAAATAAGCTTTATCCAAAAGGTAGATCAACTATGGGTATGCCAGGAACTAAAGTTACAAAAAAAAGAGATAAGAAATGGAAGCACGGAAAATAATTATTACTGGTGGAGCTACTCGAATGGGTGCTGCAATTGCAAGAAAGTTATCTGGTCCAAATATTGAAATCTTAATCCATTATAATAAATCAAAATTAAAAGCAGAAAAATTAAAAAAAGAGTTATCTAGTAAAGGCACAAAAGTATACTTAGTTAAAGGTGATTTAAGCAAAGAAACTGATATAAAAAAAATAATTAAATTTGCAAAATCAAAACTAAAAAATTTTGATTGTCTTGTTAACAATGCCTCCTTATTTGAAAATGATAAATTGGAAAATTTTTCATTGGATAGTTGGAGTAAGCATTTAAGAACCAATTTAAGAGCGCCTGCACTATTGACGAAAGAATTTGCTAAAAATGTTAAAGGCAAAAATAATAATATTATAAATATTATTGATCAAAGAGTGTTCAAATTAACTCCTTACTTTTTTTCATACACTCTTAGCAAAACTGGTTTGTATACTTTAACAAAAACTAGCGCTATGAGTTTAGCTCCAAATATAAGAGTAAACGCAATTGCACCTGGACCCACTATAAAAAATCAAAGACAGTCTGAAAAACATTTCAAAAAGCAATATTTAGCAACACCTCTTAAAAGACAAGTTGATGTGGAACAAATATGTAATGCTGTTGACTTTTTTATTAAAAATATATCTATTACTGGTCAAGTTTTGGCTATTGATAGTGGTCAAAATCTTAACTGGCAAACACCAGATGTAATGGGTAAAGAATGAAAAAGAACAATTTAAAAATTGTTAAAATAGATAAAAATAAAAGCTTATTTAATTATGAGAAAAAAATCCTAATTAACGAATTAATCTTGGATTTAAAACTTGGTTATTACGATTTTGAAAAAGAAAAACCACAAAAAGTTAAATTTAGTCTTGAAATAGACTATGAAGACAAAAAACCTTCAAGCGATAAAGATATCAAATCCATTGTTAATTATGGAACTATAGTAAAATTAATTACGAAACTTGTAAAAAAGAAACATTATAATTTCCTAGAAACTTTAGCAGAAGCTGTTTTTGACGAATTATTTAAAGACAAAAGGATTGCTAAAATAATGTTGAAAATTGAAAAATTAGAAATTTTAAAACAGTGTTCATCTGTTGGTATTCAAATTACCAAAAAGAGAAGCCATGATAAGCTCTGAAATAGGAAAAGAAGTAATTAAAAAAGAGCTACCTCTAGTCCCAAAACTTCCAGGCGTATACAGAATGCTTAATGAAAAGAATGAAATTCTTTATGTGGGTAAAGCAAAAAATTTACCAAATAGATTAAAGAGTTATGTTTCAGAAAAAAATCATATAATTAGAACTGAACGAATGTTGTCTCAAACAAGAAAATTAGAGATAACAACAACATCTAATGAAAGTGAAGCTTTACTACTAGAAGCAAATTTAATTAAAAAACATAAACCAAAATTTAATATCCTTTTACGTGATGATAAGTCATTTCCATTTATATTTATTGGTAATAAAGATAAATGGCCTCAAATAAAAAGACATAGAGGAAAAAAAACAAAAGAAGGTTTTTACTTTGGACCTTTTGCCTCTGCTGGTTCAGCTAATTGGACAATTAAAATGATACAAAAAATTTTTCATTTAAGAGTTTGTGATGACACCGTTTTCAAAAACAGAGAAAGACCTTGTATTTTATATCAAATAAAAAGATGTTCTGGACCTTGTGTAGGATATGTAAAAAAAGAGGAATACAATCAAACAGTAGAAGATGCTATTGAATTTGTTTCAGGCAAATCTAGGAAAATTCAAAAAAATCTTTCTAACCAAATGGAAAAGGCAAGTGAGGATCTTGATTTTGAAAAAGCTGTAATTTTAAGAGATAGAATTAAAGCATTAAACATAATTCAATCTTCACAGAGAATTAATGAAGCAAACTTAGTTGAGGCAGATGTTATTGCTGGATATAAAGAATCTGGAAAAACTTGTATTCAAGTATTTTTTTATAGATCAAAACAAAATTGGGGCAATCAAGCTTTTTTCCCAAAACACGATCCAGATGAAAAGTTTAGTGAAATCCTTAATTCATTTGTTTCTCAATTTTATGAAAATAAAAGTGTTCCTTCATCAGTTATCCTTTCAGAAGAAATAAAGGAAAAAGTACTAATTGAAAAAACACTGACACAAAAAGAAGGTAAACAAATAAATATTTCAGTTGCGAAAAAAGGATCAAAACTAAAAGTAATTAATCAAGCAATTAAAAACGCAAAGGATAGTCTAAATAGAAAACTTTATGAAAGTCAGAACAATAAAGAATTGTTTGATGCAGTGGCTAAAAAATTTAATTTAGAAACCAATATAAACTTAATCGAGGTTTATGATAATAGTCATATTCAAGGCACAAATAGTGTTGGCGCTTTAATAGCCTACGGCGATGAAGGATTTATCAAAAAAAGATATAGAAAATTTAATATTAAGCATAAAAAAAATGAGCAAGACGACTATGGAATGATGAGAGAGGTATTAAATAGAAGGTTCAAAAGAGCAGTTCAAGAAAAAGATAATTACCTTACTTTTCCTGATTTGGTTCTAGTAGATGGGGGGAAAGGTCAATATTCAGTCGCTAGAGAGAGCCTTAATGAATTAGGACTTCACGACATTCCAATTATTGCAATAGCAAAAGGTAAATTTAGAAATAGTGGAAATGAAACTTTTTTTCACAATGGCAAAGAATATAAATTCACTAGAAATGACCCTACTCTATTTTTTCTTCAAAGAATAAGAGATGAATCACATAGATTTGCTATAAGCGCTCATAGAGCAAAGAGAAAAAAAGGTATAAGCAAATCTCTGTTAGATCAAATAGAGGGGATTGGGACTATAAGAAAAAGAGCTTTATTGAACCATTTTGGATCTGCAAGATCAGTTGAGTCTGCTAGCTTAGATGAAATAAAATCTGTAGAAGGTGTTGAAGAAAAAGTAGCAAAAAAGATATATAACTTTTTCCACGAATAATTATGCTAAAAAAAATTCCAAACATATTAACGATAGGGCGAATAATAATTGTTCCTTTTTTTGTTTTAGCTTTTTATCTTCCAGGATTTTATGGTGATCTTACTGCTTTAATATTATTTATTATTGCATCATTTACAGACTTCTTGGATGGTATGTTGGCTAGAATGTTTGGAGTAGAGTCAAAACTGGGTGAATTATTAGATCCTATAGCTGATAAAATCATTGTTGCTACAGCATTAATACTTTTGGTTATGGATGGGACAATCAGAAATTATGAAGTAATTGCAGCAATAATAATTCTTACAAGAGAAATTTTAATTTCAGGTTTGAGAGAATTTTTAGCAAAGGGAAAAATAAAACTTCCTGTTTCAAACCTTGCTAAACTTAAAACAGTATTACAAATGGTATCAATTGCTCTTTTATTGTCTGGAGATACTGGAAATAAAATAATTAATTTCCAAGATTATAATGCTCAAACTATAGGTATAATTCTTTTGTGGTTATCGGCTGCTTTAACACTTTTTACTGCATATGATTATATGCGAAAAGGTATTGATCATGCTATGTCTGAAGACAGTAAAGATTAGGCTGCTTTTTTCTTCCTAACTAATGCCTGATAACTTTCATTCAAATCAATAATAATATCACAAACTTTAAATTGATTTTCAGCAATACAAGAAACTGGTGTTACCTCTGCTGCTGTTCCTGTTAAAAAACATCCAACAAAATTAGGTAATTCAGTTGGACTAATTTTTCTCTCATGTACTTTTATATTTTTTGATTTTGCAATTCCAATTACTGTTCTTCTTGTAATACCATCTAAAAAAGAATCTGGTATTGGAGTGTGAATTTCTCCATTTTTATCTTTGAAAAAAATATTTGCTCCAGTTGCTTCAGCAATATTCCCTTCATGATCAAGCATTAAAGAATCTGTATATCCTTGCTTTTCTGCCTCATGTTTTGAGAGTGTACAAATCATGTAAAGACCTGACGCCTTTGTATCCCACGGTATTGTATTAGGTGCTGGTCTTCTCCAATTTGAAATATTTAATCTTATTCCTTCTACTTTAAGTTTAGGATCAAAATATGATCCCCATTCCCATGTTGCAATCGCAACATGTATTTTTGTTTGTTGCGCAGAAATAGCCATCATCTCACTACCTCTCCAAGCAACAGGTCTTACATAACCATTTTCTACTTTTTGGGTTGCTATAATTTTATTGGATGCATTATTGATTTCTTCTTCTGTATATGGAATTTCAAAACCCATTCTTCTTGCAGAATGAAAAAATCTAGCTGTGTGCTCTTCTAATTTGAAAATTGAACCATCATAAACTCTCTCACCCTCAAATACACAACTAGCGTAGTGCATACCATGGCTTAAAACATGTAGTTTAACGTCAGCCCAATCAACTAATTCGTTGTTGTACCATATTTTTCCAGATCGCTTATCGTAAGGTATCATGTGTGAAAATTTTTTTAATTTATAAATGAAAAATATCTTTGTATCTTTAATATGTCAATATAACTTACCTATTATGAAAGAACTTTTATATTTAAAAGATGACCAACTTAAAGATCTAATTGAAAAACTATTCGTAAGCTATAGAGAAACCTTTTCTGACTCTAAAAAAATATTAGATAGATATTCAATTGGTTTAGCACACCATAAAGTAATTCATTTACTGTCAATGTATGAAGGGATCTCAATTTCTGAGCTGCTTAAGAGATTAAAAGTAACAAAACAAAGCTTAAATCGTGTTCTCAAAGATTTGATTAAACTTGAAATCGTCATTTTTAAAAAAGATGACCAAGATACTAGAGTAAAGCATGTTTTTCTTAATGATAAAGGTAAAAAAATTTTTAATGAAATTTTCAATTTACAAAAAAAGAGAATTTATAATGCTTTATTAAATTCAAGTTCTGAAGAGGTTATTAATTTTGATAATGTACTAAGTAAAATAATTAATGGATAAGTTTATTGCACATATACTAGTGGTTGATGATGATGATGGAATTAGATCTCTTGTAAAAAAGTATTTAAATGAAAATAAATTTTTAGTCACTACTGCTGAAAATGCAGAAAATGCATCAGAGAAAATAAAAATAATTAAGTTTGATTTAATAGTTTTGGATATCATGATGCCTGGTAAAAGTGGGCTTGAATTTTTAAAAGAGAATAAAAAAAAATTAGATACACCAGTTATACTTCTCACTGCCAAAGGTGAAGCAAGTGAAAGAGTTGAAGGCTTAGAGATTGGTGCTGATGATTATTTACCGAAACCATTTGAACCAAAAGAATTAATTCTAAGAATACAGAACATATTAAATAAAACTATCAAAACAGATCAGAAAAGGGTGATAGAATTTGCAAATGTAAAAATTGATTTGAATAAACTTTTAATATTTAAAAGTGATAAAGAATTTAAGATTAATGCAACGGAAAAAACTATTTTAGAAAAAATGATTAATAACCCAGGCAAAACATTTTCTAGGGAAGATATTGGTCAATTAATCAATTTAGATAAAGAGAGATCAATAGATGTTATTATTACTCGGCTTAGAAAAAAAATTGAAATTGATCCAAAAAATCCAAAATTTTTGCAAACAATAAGAGGTGCGGGATATGTTCTCTGGATTGAGTGATTACTTTAAAAAAATATTACCAAAAAGATTATTTTATAGAGCACTTCTTATAGTTGCTATTCCAGTTTTGGTTTTGCAACTAGTAATTACAATTGTTTTTTTTGATAGCCTTTGGATCAAAACAAACAAAGGTATGACAAGAACCTTGGTAAATGAAATTAGTACATTTATTGAAGGCTATGGAAGTGAGCAAGAAAATAAACAAGAGTTGCTAGATCTTTTTTCCATATTTTTAGATTTAAATATTGAGTTTACCAATAACGAAAAATTACAAAATACAGATACTGAAAGATGGTTTAGTCCTATAGATAGAACTTTAAGAAGAGAACTAAAATCTAAATTTGGATTAAATGAATACTGGTTTGATACAACAAGTTATAAAGAATTAATTGATTTAAGAATTAAATACAAAGATGGTTATTTTAAATTTTTAGTGCCCAAAGATAGGGTTGCAAGTTCTTCAGCAAGAATATTTGCACTTTGGATCACAGTACCTGCAATTATAATGGTGATCATTTCTCTAATATTTTTAAAAAATCAAACTAGACCAATCACAAACCTAGCTCGCGCGGCTGAAAGGTTTGGTAAAGGAGAAAATATTGAAGAGTTCAAACCTTCTGGAGCCCTTGAAATAAGACAAGCAGGACATGAATTTGATAAAATGAGAAAGAGAATTGAAAGACACATAAATCAAAGAACAGAAATGTTATCTGGAATAAGTCATGACTTAAGAACACCTTTAACAAGGATGAAACTACAATTAGCTTTCATAAAAGATAAAGAAACTGTTAATAAATTGACTGAAGACATCAATGAAATGGAGAAAATGTTAAATGAATATTTACAATTTACCAGCTCATCATATGTTGAAAAAGATGAAATGTTTAATCTATCTGAATTAATTTCAGAAGTTATTGAAAAATATAATAATGAAAACATTTCACAAAACTTAACACCAAGAATTTACTTTAATGGCAGGAAAAATTTAATTAATAGATGTCTAAATAATCTAATTGATAATTCACTGAAATATGCGAATAAAGTTGAAATTAGCTTAAGTAAAAAAAATACTAACTTATTCATTATTATTGATGATGATGGTCCTGGAATACCAAAAAATGAGTATGAAAATGTATTTAAACCCTTCTATAAAATAGATAAGGGTCGAGCAGACTCAAAATCAAGTGTTGGTCTTGGTTTATCAATTTCATCGGACATTATCAAATCTCATGGAGGAAATATAATGTTGGAAAAATCAAAAATGAATGGTTTAAGGGTTAAGGTTTTCTTGCCTGTTTAACTTTTTTACTTTTTTTTTTCTTAAGTTTATTTATTTTATTTTCAAGATTCTCAACACGTTTTGAGAGTACTTCAAATTCATCTTTACTTGTAAGTTTCATTTTAAAAACAAACTCATCTCTTTTAGATTTTAAGATATTAAATAATTCAGTAGTTAAGTCTTTTGAAGATACTAGTCCCTGCTCTATTAATTTAGCAAACTTATCAATTATAAATTTAGAATTTTTCATATTTAAGATATACTTTATAAGTATTATTAAAAATGTTCATTAATAATTTTGACCCAGTAGCCTTAGAAATATTTTCTTTAGAAATCAGGTGGTATTCTTTAGCTTATATATTTGGAATTATATTAGGCTGGATTCTCGCTAAAAAATTATTTATCCAAGACATAGAAGTTAAAAATAAATTTGATGATTATTTAACTTATTTAATTATAGGTATAATTTTAGGGGGAAGACTTGGTTATATTTTAATTTATAATTTAAGTTTTTATATAAATAATCCATTAGATATATTTAAAATTTGGCAAGGAGGAATGTCCTTCCATGGTGGGTTAATTGGAGTTATTTTCGCATCTATATTTTTCGCTAGAAAAAATAATCAAAACCCATTCTTATATTTAGATATTGTTGCTTTAGTAGCTCCAGTCGGATTATTTTTTGGACGAATAGCAAACTTTATAAATTCAGAGTTGTATGGAACTATAACTAATGTACCCTGGGCAGTAACATTTGTTCAGGTAGATAATTTTCCTAGGCATCCATCGCAATTATATGAAGCACTATTAGAGGGTTTATTTTTATTTTTATTATTAATTTATTTTAAAAATAAATTTTCAAACAAACCTGGTGTTATTTCAGGATTATTTTTAATAATTTACTCAATTTTCAGATTTATTATTGAATTTTACAGAGTACCAGATGAACAACTTGGTTATATACTTTTAAACTTAACGATGGGGCAAGTAGTAAGTTTAATATTTATAATATCAGGAGTAATCTTATTTTATTTAAAATATGAAACTCGCTAAAAAAAATAATTTACCATTAGATCAATTTATAAATTTTGCTCTTTACGATAAGGACAAAGGTTTTTATATGAAAAAAAATCCTTTTGGTGAAGATGGAGACTTTATTACTGCTCCCAATGTCACAAGATTATTTTCGGAGATTATTGCAATTTGGACGATTACTTTTTGGAAAAGCATTGGCTCTCCAAAAAAATTTAATTTGCTAGAACTGGGAGCTGGAAATGGTGAAATGATGAAAGTTATAGATGAGACACTTATAAATTTTCCCGAGTGTTACAATGCTTGCAGTTTTGTAATTCATGAAAAAAGTGATTTTTTATTAAGTGAACAAAAAAAAAATTTAAATTCTAAAAAATTTTTATGGTTAAAAAACATTGAAAAAATAAACTCAAACCCAACAATTTTTTTAGCTAATGAATTTTTTGACGCCATACCGATCAAACAATTTTTTAAAAAAAAAGATTGCTGGTTTGAAAGATTTGTGAATTTGCGTGATCCAAACAAAGCTGAATTTAAAGAAGAAAAAATTGATATAGAAACAATTGAAAAAGATCTTAATTTCGAAATATCAAAGGATCAGAGCGTTATAGAATATTCGCCAGATACATTTAAATATTTAAGAATAATTTGTGACTTAATACAAAAAAATGATGGAGGAATGTTAGTTATTGATTATGGTTATGCAGATAGCAAAATGTATGAAACTCTTCAGGCAGTAAATAATCACAAATATTCTAACGTTTTAGAAAATATTGGAGACTCTGATATTACTTACAATATAAACTTTCGTTCCTTTGAAAAATTTATTAATCAGTTTAAAGAAGTTAATTCAATTTTTACAAATCAAAAAAAATTTTTGACAAATATGGGTATTCTTCAAAGAGCAGAAATAATCAGCAAAAATATGGCATTTTCTAAAAAAGCAGATTTATTTTACCGAGTAAGACGTTTAATAGATGAAAATCAAATGGGTGAATTGTTCAAAGTCATGCTTGTAAAAAATAGGAGAAACAATTTTAAGACAGGTTTTCAAAATTGATAAAATCAAAAAAACTTTCGAAAATAAAAATAATTAAACATGGTTTTTTTAATAAAACTGGTGGTAAATCAAAAAAAATTTATAAAAGTTTAAACTGTGGTCCTGGTTCTAAAGATAATCCCTCAGATGTTAAAAAAAATTTACAAATAGTTAAAAAAAAAATAAAAAGCACCGCTAAAAGTATTTTTTTACTTCATCAAATACATAGTAATAAGTTTGTTTATATTAATAAAAAAAATAAATTTAGATCAAAACCAAAAGCAGACGCAGTAATTACAAACCAAAAAAACATACCAATTGGTGTTTTAACTGCTGACTGTGTGCCGATTTTAATCTGTGATGAAAGAATAAAATTAGTTGCAGCAATTCATGCAGGATGGAAAGGTGCATACAAAGATATAATTAGCAAAGTAATCCAATTTATGATCAAAAAAGGATCTGATCCTAAAAATATTACTGCAGCTATTGGACCTGCTATCTCAGCTAAAAATTATGAGGTCAAAGAAGATTTTAAAAGAAAATTTATTAAAAAGGATAAAAAAAATAATAATTTTTTTAAAATTAAGTACAAAAAGCTTTATTTTGATTTGCCTAAATATGTAAAATCATGTCTTTTAAAGAATAAAATAAAAAATATTGAGTCTCTAAATATTGATACATTTAATGTTAAAAATAATTTTTTTAGTGCGAGAAGAGCGTTAAGACTAAATCATGATGATTATGGTAGAAATATTTCAATAATTATGCTTAATTAGGGTCTTTTAATGAAATTATTATCCGGAAATAGCAACAAACCATTAAGCAAGAATATTGCAAAATATCTAAAATCTAAATTGGTTAACTCTAGTATTAGAAAGTTTTCAGATGGTGAAATCTATGTTGAAATTAATGAAAATATAAGAGGAAACAGTATTTTTATAATTCAATCTGTATCTTCACCTGCTAATGATAATTTGATGGAACTTTTGTTGTGTATTGATGCACTAAAAAGATCTTCTGCAAAAAATATAACTGCAGTAATTCCATATTTTGGCTATGCTAGACAGGACAGAAAAGTAGTACCAAGAACTTCAATTTCTGCAAAATTAGTATCAAACTTAATTACAAAAGCGGGTGCAGACAGGGTAGTTACTGTTGATTTGCATGCAGGTCAAATTCAAGGTTTTTTTGATATCCCAGTGGATAACTTGTTTGCAACACCTATTTTTGCAAGGCATGTAAAAAAAAAGATAAAAAGTAAAAACTTAATTTGTGTTGCTCCAGATGTGGGTGGAACTGAAAGAGCAAGAGCGCTTGGAAAATTAATAAATGTTGGATTAGCAATTGTAGATAAAAGAAGACCAAAACCAGGTCAGTCTCAAGTCATGAATGTAATTGGAGATGTCAAAGGTAAAACTTGTATAATTGTTGATGATATAATCGATTCAGGTGGAACAATAGTAAATGCAGCTAAAGCTCTTAAAGATAGAGGCGCTAAAGAAGTTTATGTTTATATAACCCATGGTGTACTTAGTGGTGAAGCGGTAAAAAAAATTAAAAATTCTGTAATTAAGAATTTAGTGATAACTGATACAATCGATAACATGAGTAGAACTAAAGGTGTTAAAAACATTGAGGTTCTGTCAATTTCAGGGCTTATGGGAGAAGCAATTAAAAGAATATCTAATTCAACCTCAGTATCAGATTTATTCAAATAAATACCTTGAGTTATTAAGGAACTTGAGCTAAAAACCCTTGTTTTTATGAATTCATTAGATGCCAACATCAGAGATACAAAAACTAAAGGTGAGCTTAATTCGCTTAGGGATAACGGTAATGTGCCTGCAATAATTTATGGTGGAGAGGCTCAAAACGAGAAAATTTCAATATCTAAAAAGATACTTAAATCACTAATTGAAAAAGAAAACTTTTTATCAAGCATCATAACTTTAAATGTTGATGGTAAAACTCAAAAAGTTCTACCAAGAGAAATAAAATATGACATTATTTCAGATGAACCAATTCATGTAGACTTTCTAAGAATAGTCGCAGGAATAAAAGTTAGAATTGAAGTTCCAGTAAAATTTTTAAATCATGAAAAATCTCCTGGTTTGAAAAGAGGTGGAGTTTTAAACATCGTAAGAAGAAAAGTTGAGCTAAAATGTCCAAGCGAAAAAATTCCTGAAAATCTTGTAATAGATCTTGATGGAGTTGATATTGGAGAGAGTTTTAAGATCTCTTCTATAAATCTTGACAGTGAGGTTACTCCTACCATTCAAGGAAGAGATTTCGTAATTGCAACCCTAGCAGCTCCGACTGTTATGAAAGAACCTGAAAAACCTGCTGAAGCTGAAGCTGCTGAAGGAGAAGGTGCTGAAGGAGCAGAAGCGACGGCAGCTGAGGGTGGAGATAAGCCGGCAGCTGATGTTGATAAAAAAGAAGGTGAAGATAAGAAACCTGCTGAAGAAAAAAAATAAGTTAATTAAATTTGAACTTCATCCTCCAATATTAATATTTTATGCTTCTACTTGTAGGACTAGGCAATCCAACCCCAGACAGTGAAAACAATAGGCACAATATTGGTTTCAAAATTATAGATGCAATAAATAAAAAATTTGGACTTTCAAAACAAAAACCAAAATTCAAAGGACTTCTTACAACTGGTAATGTAGGAGACCAAAAAGTTTACGCTATTAAACCTTTAACCTTTATGAATAATTCTGGAATTTGTATTAGAGAATTAATTGAATATTTTAAAATAGATGCTGAGGATGTTATCGTTTTTCATGACGATCTAGATGTAGAATTTGGAAAAATAAAAGCAAAAATTGGTGGATCTGATGCAGGACATAACGGAATTGCATCAATAGATAAATTTATTGGCAAAGATTATTCAAGAGTACGAATAGGAATTGGAAAACCAAAAGATAAAATGGAAATAAGTGATTTTGTTCTTCAAAATTTTGACGAAGATGAGATGCTAGAATTAGAAAAAATAACAAAAAACATCACAGAGTCTATTTCAACACTTATTGAAAAAAAATTAGATTTATTCTCCAGTACAGTAAACAATAAATAATGAGTTTTAAATGTGGAATTGTTGGTTTGCCTAATGTGGGTAAATCTACGCTCTTCAATGCTCTTACAAACTCAAGTAAGGCTCAAGCTGCAAATTTTCCATTTTGTACGATAGATCCCAATGTGGGAGTAGTCCCCGTTCCAGATGAAAGATTGAACAAATTATCAGAAGTTTCAAAATCAAAAAAAACAATAAACACAACTATTTCATTTGTGGATATAGCTGGTCTTGTTAAAGGTGCATCTAAAGGTGAAGGACTAGGCAATAAATTTTTGTCTCACATAAGAGAAGTTGATGCAGTTATTCATATGATTAGATGCTTTGACTCAGACGATATTCAAAACGTTAATCCAGACGTTGACCCTATAAGAGATCTTGAGATCATTGAAACCGAAATGATGTTAGCTGACCTAGAATCTATCCAAAAAAGACTTGAAAAAAATAATAAGAAAAATGTAGACGAAGATCAGCTTAAGATTTTAGAGATTGCATTAGACTGCATTAATAATGATAAAAATATATCAATATTAAATTCTCAATTTGATACAAAACAACTTAATCAAAGTGGTCTTTTATCAATAAAACCAAAGATCTTTGTTTGTAATGTAGATGAGCAAAGCGTGCAGGATGGAAATAAATATACTAAAGACTTCATCGAAAAATTTGGAAAAGATAACACCCTGATTGTTTCCGCAGACATAGAAAACCAAATAAATGAATTAGCAGAAGATGAAAAAAAAAATTATATGGATATGATTGGTTTAAAAGACACAGGTCTGAGTATGTTAATTCAAAAGGGCTATAAAATATTAGAACTTGATACGTATTTTACTTCTGGACCTGAAGAAACACGGGCTTGGACAATACAAAAAAACTGTACTGCTCCTAAGGCTGCAGGAGAAATTCATACAGATTTTGAAAAAGGTTTCATTAGAGCTGAAACTATATCTTATGAAGATTTTGTTGCTAATGATGGATGGGTAAATTCTAAAGCTAATGGAAAAATGAGATTAGAAGGTAAAGATTATATTGTGAAAGATGGAGACGTACTAAACTTCAGATTCAACACGTGACCATATCTTTTTCATGCTGAAGTAAACAAGAATTGTCAAAATAATTAAGTATATAATTGCTTTAAAGCCCATCTGATGTCTAGCTTCTAGATGAGGTTCAGCAGCCCACATTAAAAATGTTGTTACATCTTTTGACATTTGTTCAACAGTAGCAGTAGTTCCATCACCGTACTCGACTAATCCATCTGAAAGTGGAGCAGCCATTCTTATTTTATTTCCATACATATACTTATTATAATGAACACCATCATCCAAAGTCATTCCACTAGGAGCTTCTTCATAGCCTTGTAATAAAGAATATATGTAATCAACACCACCACCTCTAGCTTTAACCAAAACAGACATGTCTGGAGGGTATGCACCACCATTTGCGGCTTGAGCAGCTTTTACATTGTCATACGGCATTACAAATTTGTCAGATAATTTACCTGGTCTAGCAAACATTTCACCGTCTGCATTAGGTCCATCCATTACCTCAAATGAAGCTGCAATAGCCTTAACTTGATCTTCTGGAAATTCTGGTCCACCTTTTTCAGCTAAATTTCTGTAACTTAAGTATTTCATTGAGTGACATGAGGCACAAACTTCAGTGTAAACTTGATATCCTCTTTGAAGAGAAGCTCTATCAAATTTTCCAAAAAGCCCTTTAAAACTCCAATCTGTTTTTAAGTAATCAACTTTTTCAGCAGCAAAAGAGAAGGTATTTGACAAACAAATTAATAATAATACTGAAAATATTTTAAGTAATTTTTTCACTTATTCTATCTTACTTTCTTTTTTCCTCGCTGTTGCTAAATTGGGCGAACCACCAAGAACTGGTTCCGTTATACTCAAAGGTACCGGTAAAGTTTTTTCTTTAAATCCTAAAACAGGAAGAATAACTAAAAAATGTAAAAAGTAATATGCCGTAGCAACTCTTGCAATTAACAAATAAAGTCCTTCAGCTGGCATTGCGCCTACATAACCAAGAATTAGAACATCAGCAACTAGTATCCAGTAAAACTGTTTATACAAAGGTCTGAATACTGCAGATCTAATTTTCGAAGTATCTAACCAAGGTAATACAGCTAGAATTAATATTGCAGATAACATTGCCACAACACCTAGCAATTTATCTGGTACAGATCTTAAAATTGCATAGAAAGGCAATAGATACCATTCAGGTACAATATGTGCAGGTGTTACCATTGGATTTGCCTCGATATAATTATCAGCATGACCTAGTATATTTGGTGAATAAAAAACAAAAAATGCAAAAACAATCATAAACATTAATAAAGCGAAACCATCTTTGATTACGATGTAAGGATGGAAAGGCACAGTGTCTTTTGAAGGTTTTTTGATGTCTATCCCAACTGGATTATTATTTCCAGGAACATGCAAAGCCCAGATATGTAAAACAACTAATCCTAAAATTAAAAATGGAATAAGATAATGCAATGTAAAAAATCTTGTTAAAGTTGGATTGTCTACTGAGTATCCGCCCCATAACCAGGTAACAATACCCTCTCCAACAAAAGGAATGGCACTAAATAAATTTGTAATTACAGTTGCTCCCCAGAAGCTCATTTGTCCCCAAGGCAATACATATCCCATGAACGCAGCTGCCATCATTAGTAAGTAAATAATTATTCCAATTATCCAAATTATTTCTCTTGGTGCTTTGTAAGAACCGTAAAACAATGATCTAAAAATATGAATGTATACTGCTAAGAAAAACATAGATGCACCATTTGCATGAATATATCTAATTAACCAACCATAGTTAACATCTCGCATGATGTGCTCAACACTTTCAAAAGCCATATCGGCGTGAGCGATGTAATGCATTGCTAGAGTTAATCCCGTGATAATTTGAGTGATTAAGCAAAAAGTTAAAATTCCCCCAAATGTCCACCAATAGTTTAAATTTTTAGGAGTCGGATAATCTGTTAAATGATTTGCAAGAGTTAAAAGTGGTAATCGATCATTAAACCATTGTCCTACTTTTGATTTTGGTCTGTAGTCATGATCACTCATTAGTGTTTAGTTTATCCAATCTTAATTGTATTAGCGTTAACGAATTCGTATTTAGGTATTTCCATATTTAATGGAGCTGGCCCTTTTCTTATTCTTCCAGATGTATCATAGTGGGATCCATGACATGGGCAGAACCATCCATTGTAATCGCCTTTGTCATTTAAAGGTACACATCCTAAATGTGTGCAAACCCCTAACATTACAAGCCACTCTGGATTTTTAGCTCTATCCTCATCTTTCTCTGGATGAATTAAATCCTCCATCTTCACTTTTCTTGCTTCATCAATTTCTTCTTGGGTTCTTCTTCTTATAAAGACTGGTTTACCTCTCCACAAAACAGTTAGTGTGTTTCCTGGTGTTAATGCACTTACATCAACTTCTGTGCTAGCTAATGCTTTAACAGAAGCATCTGGATTCATTTGATCTATCATTGGCCACACCACTGCAGCAGCACCAACAGCTCCTACCGCTGTGGTAGCTGTAAATAAAAAATCTCTTCTTTTTGTTTTTTTTTCAGACACTTTTTAGTAGCTTTTATTATTATCTCTTTTTGATTTAAAATAGTTAATATACGAATTCATATAATATAAAATAATTATTTTACTACTGAAAGAATGACACAGAATTCAACAATTTTAGGACCCAAAATAGCTTTATATGAGCCTGATATACCTCAGAATACTGCTGCAATCATAAGAACCTGTGCTTGTTTGGGTGCTAAATTAGAAATAATTGAACCATGTGGCTTTCTATTATCAGACAAACGTTTTAAAAGAGTGGTTATGGACTATATGGACTATAGTCAAATAGAGTTTTATCAAAGTTCGGAAAAATTTTTTGAAGCAAAGAAAAAACAGAGAATCGTATTGATGACAACTAAGGGTTCAATAAATTATACTAAATTTAAATTTAAGCCTGATGATACTATTTTGTTTGGAAGAGAAAGTGCTGGTGTACCCGAAAAGGTTCACAAGATTATTAAAAATCGTTTAAAAATACCCATGAATAATCAAGTAAGATCTCTTAATATTTCATCGTCTGTTGCCATTGTTTTGGCGGAAAGTTTGCGTCAAATTGAATTAATATAAAATGGATATTTCAATTAAAAAAGACTTAGCGAGTAATTGGTTTAAGCTATTACAAAATGCAATATGTGACGACATTTTAAAAATTGAAAAAAACAAATTAAATTTTCAATCAACTTCTTGGAATAGAAGCAGTAAAAAAGATGAAGGTGGTGGTGAATATAGAATTCTTAAAAATGGAAAAATTTTTGAAAAAGTAGGAGTAAATTTTTCAAAAGTTTATGGAAAATTTCCTAAACAATTTCAAAAGAATATACCAGGCGCAAGTAAAGATCCTAGATTTTGGGCATCAGGAATATCAATAGTTATGCACATGCAAAATCCCCATATTCCTGCAATGCATTTTAATACCAGATTTATTTGTACAACAAAGAATTGGTTTGGTGGAGGTATGGATGTAACCCCAGCAATAAAAGATGAAAAAGAGAAGAAAAACTTTCATAAAATATTAAAGGCAATGTGCGATAGACATAATAAAAATTATTATAAAAAATATAAAAAGTGGTGTGATGAATATTTTTATCTACCTCACAGAAAAGAAGCCAGAGGTATAGGTGGGATATTTTTTGACTATAAAAATGATAATTTTGAAAATGACTTTAAATTTGTCAGAGATGTTGGTGTTACATTTCAAATGCTATTTAATGAAATAATTAAAAAAAAATTAAAAAAAAAATGGACTTTAAAAGATAAAGAGTTTCAGTATATTAAAAGGGGTCGATACGCAGAATTTAATTTGCTCTATGATAGAGGAACGAAATTTGGGCTACAAACTGGTGGTAATGTTGAAGGAATTTTGATGTCATTACCCCCGATTGCAAAATGGAAATAAGAAAATGGATAAAGAGCCAATAACATTAAACGGATTAAATAAACTAAAAGAAGAATTGGTTTTTTTAAAAGAAAAAAAAAGACCTGAAATAGTAGCTGCAATTGCTGAAGCGAGATCCCATGGAGACCTTAAAGAAAATGCTGAATATCATGCAGCTAAAGAAGAACAATCTCATAACGAGGGAAGAATTACAGAAATTAACGATATTATTGCAAGAGCAAATGTTATTGACGTTACAAAACTAAACAATGAAGGAAAAGTAATTTTTGGATCTACAGTTTATTTAGAAGATTTAGATACTGGTGAAAAAATAAATTATAAAATTGTTGGAAGAGATGAAGCAGATTTAAAACAAAAACTAATTTTCTTTCAATCACCAATTGGCAAAGGTTTGATTGGAAAAAATAAAAGTGATTTAGTTGAAATAAATACACCCTCTGGTGTAAAAAATTTTGAAATTAAAGACGTTAAATATATTTAACTTTTAACTATTTGTTGAACCTGCTTATCTGAAATTTGAAATCCGTTTTGAACCCAAGTTTCTTCTATCCTTTTTAATTTATTACCTAAAGTTTTGCCCTCAGGAATTTGAAATTTAGACATTAATAGATCGGCCCCTATTGGCAAAGTTGGAATTACTTTCTCTTTATAAGTATCTAATAGTTTGATTAGTTTTTTCTCTACTTTGTTTGAGATAAATATTTTAAAATTAATTATATCCAATACAGCCTGTCGCCCATTAAAATAAAAAAATTTATTCAAGTTTTTCTCTGTAAAATTGTTTAAAGTTACTTTTTCTCTATAAAAAAGATCTATTAATTTTAATCTTTTCTTATCTTTGTTAGATATTTTAAATTTATAAAGAAAATAATCAGCATTATCAGTCCCATCAATCACTAAAAGCGCAATTAAGAATATAAAGTCAATTTTTAAAAAATTCTCTGCAGCATAAGAATTTTGTTTTTTAAAATTTTTAATATTCTTTAATTGAGGGAAAATTATTTCTATGAGTTCTAAACTTTCTTTATCTTTGAAAAGTTTTAAAAATCCATTTGAACTAGTTATTTTTTTTAGCTCATCGATTAACCTTTCAGATGATATATTTGAAATTCCATCAATATTTTTTTTTATATTTTTTATTATTTCTGGCTGGTGCTCATGATTTGAGTAGTTTAAATAAAATCTTAAATACCTTAAAATACGCAAATAATCCTCTTGAATTCTTTTTTCTGTATTTCCAATAAAATTAATATAACCATCCTCCAAATCTTTTTTACCGTTAAATGGATCAAATAAATTACCATCACCATCTGCATAAATTGAATTGATAGTAAAATCCCTTCTAGAGGCATCTTCCTTCCAATCTAAAGAGAATTCTACTTCAGCATGCCTTCCATCAGTTGAGACGTCTTTCCTTAAAGAAGTAATTTCATATTTATATTCATCAATTATTGCTGTTATAGTTCCGTGTTCAATTCCTGTTTCGTAATAACTTATTTGTTTGTTTTTAAGAGCCTCACAAACTTCCAGGGGAGTTAAATTTGTTGCCAGGTCAATATCATCAACATTTTCTTTTTTTATCACTTTTCTTACACACCCACCAACATATCTGATTTCACTTTTCTCTGAAAAATTATTAATTGCCTCAAAAATTTTATTTGCTGGTGTTGTTAAAGTAATTTGTTTTAAATTTTGACTGATATAATCAAGATTTTTTGATCTGGAAAAAAATTTATCTAAAAAATTTTTCATAAATGGCTGGGGCGCTAGGATTCGAACCTAGGATGCAGGTACCAAAAACCCGTGCCTTACCGCTTGGCTACGCCCCAATACTAGCTTCCTATAACATAAAAATATAAAATTCATATAGTTTTTGCTGTAACACACCAATAATTTTTATATTTTCTTTTAAATTTAGCTTTTGCCAATTTACAACTCTTTAATGAATTATAATAGGCAACAATTGTTGATCCTGAACCAGTCATTCTTACAAATAATGGATTATTTATACTTTCTAAGAACAACTTTATTTTTTTAAGTTTTGGATATTTTTTGAGTGCTATTGTTTCAAGGGCATTTTGTTGATCAATCAAATATTTTACTCCAAACATGTTTTTTTTAGGTTTGTTATATTTTGATTTTGTAAACTTTCGAACAGCTGAGTATATTTTTTTAGTTGAGCACCCAAAATCAGGTTTTACTAAAGTGGAATAATATTTTGGAGTATTATAAATCTTTTTTATTCTACCACTTGATGACAACACACAGCTGGATGAAATGGTTCCCAGAATAACATCAGAACCAACCCAGTCACAGATACTTCGAGTTTTTTGATGATTAGGATTAATAATTTTTTTTTTAACCAGATAATTAAACACACTAGCTGCGTTCATCGATCCCCCACCCAACCCAGCTTCTTGAGGGATTAATTTTTTAATTTTAACTTTGAATTTTTTATTTTTTAATAAATTTTCTTTATCTAGTATCTGAAATAATCTTTGAACAGTATTTTTTTTTCCAATATTTTTAGAAAACTTTCCATAAAAAGAAATGTGGTGTTTTTTTCCATTATGTTGATTTATCGAAATAACATCATGTAAATCTATGAAACCAATTATACTTTCAATTTTATGTAAAACCTTTTTTCTTCCGGTGATATTTAGTGCTAAATTTAACTTTGCATTAGATTTAATTTTATTAATTTTCATTTAGGAATTTTTAAGACCCTCAATTACTTTAATATTGATTTTTTCTCTCATATCGTCCTCGGTGTCATCAAAAGTTAATACGTTGTTCCAAAAATATCTTGCTTGAATTTTTCGATTTAATTTCCATAAAATGTCTCCATAATGATCATTCACAATTGGGTCATCTGGCATTAATTCTACAGCTCTTTTTAAATACTTTTCTGCTTCTACATAGTCCTCTATTAAAAAATAAGCCCATCCAATTGAATCAATAATATATGGATCATTACTTTTTAAATCATATGCTGTTTTCAACATATCCATTGCTTCATTAATTTTATAATCACGCTCTAACCAAGAGTAAGCAAGGTAATTTAAAATATATGCATCACTAGGATCAATTTTAAGCGCATGCAATAAATCTTCATCTGACCTTTCATAATTGCCCATTCTTTCATAACTACCACCTCTACGATACAATACATCTGATTTGATAAGTGAATTGTCATCCAGTGTTAAAATAATTTCTGTATAACGATCTATTGCCTTTTCATAATTTTTAGAATTTTTATAAAAATTGGCTAAATCAAAAATCATTTTTATATTTGGATTTTCAATTTTATTAAATTTTGAGTCTATGTATTTAATTCCATTTTCATAATCCTGCTGTTGAATTATTATTTGAGCTTCTTTTTTTAATCTAAACCAATAATAAAATTCATCTTCTTTTTTAAAGTTTTTTAAGATCCTTTGTACTTTATCAAATTCATCATTGAGATAAAAATTTTCTGCAACCAATGACAAATTAAATTCAAACTTGGGATTCAAATAGTTTGACAAATTTAAGTAAAAATTTGATTTCTCAAAATTATCCTGAGAAGAATAAAGATTAGAGATTAAAAATAAAAACTCACTTACAAGATCATTATGATCTTTGCATGAAAAAATTTTTCCAAAATCATCGAATTTTTCTTTGTCTACCCAACTTTTGCTTTGTGAGAGTAAAAGTGTTGAATTTATATAATCAATTTGTTTAACTACTAATCTTGCTTCATTTAATTTATTGTTATCAATTAAATAATTAAGATAAAAGAAAATGTATCTTGAATAATCACCTTGTTGATTATTTATTAAATTAAGAAAAAATGACGAAGTTCTTTTATCTTCAATATAACATCTTTGGAATGTCTCGGCTATAAGAGACAAGTTTCCAAAATTTTTTTTGTTATCTAATATTTTTTTATTTTTAAATGTATAAATATACTGTTTTAGAGTTTCAAATATAACTAGGTTTATTCTATCTTCATCTTGAAATTTTAAACTTTGTGTTAAATATTCGTCAGCCTTTTTAAAGTTATTTTTTTTTAAACTGTCAATTAATAAAATTATATACGCATCATAAAAATCTGAATTAGATTTGTTTGCATTGTTATTTAATACATTAATTGCTTGAGGTACTTTGTTATCTAAAACTAAAGAGTTAACATATCTTTTTAAATAACTGTCATGTTTGTTAATTAATACCTTGGTTAAGTTAAAAAATTTTAAAGCTTCAGAATTATCTCGATTTTCAAATGCAACAATTCCAGAAAAATAATTTGACAAATCTCTTGAGTTGAAATCATTAAAAGTAGCACTTTTAGAATACAAAGGTGTCTGATAAGATATAAATATTAATAGTACTAATTTTAGAAATTTTAGGAACATGTAACCATACTATGACTAAAAAAGTGATAAATCAAAATACCAAATTAAACCAAGAACTAATTAATACTATTGAGCCAAAATTTATATTCGCTGATAAGCCAATAAATAGATTTAATATTTTAGAAACGAAAAATGGCACTCTGCAAACTAATAAAGAAGAATTACTAAAAAATTTAAAAGATCAAATAAATTCAATTGAAAATTGTAAATTGAAAGAAAATTCAAACAAAATTATTTTAGGTGAGGGAAATATAAATAGCCCTTTAATGTTAATTGGAGAGGCTCCTGGGGCTGAAGAAGAAAAGTTGGGTGTCCCATTTAGAGGTGAAGTTGGCGAACTTCTTAACAAAATGCTCATAGCCATCAATATTAAGAGGCAAAATATTTATACAAGTTATGCAATCAATTTTAGACTACCTGATGATAGAAAACCAACCTCAACCGAGATTAAAAGGTACTCGGTATTTTTAAAAGAGCATATATCAATTATAAACCCAAAGATTATCGTTTTAATGGGTAGTTCAGCAATGGAGGCTATAACAGGAATAAGCGAAAAAATCACTGCTGAAAGAGGACATTGGAAGGAAGTGATATTAAAAAACAAAACATTCCCTTTAATGATAACTTTTAATCCATCTTATCTCATCCGTTTTCCAGAAAATAAAAAATACTCATGGGAAGATTTAAAGAAAATTAGAGATAAGATTAAAGACCTGAAGTTAAAAATTTGATGAAGATAATTGCAGGGGTTGATGAAGTTGGTAGAGGAAGTTTAATTGGACCTGTGTATGCTTCAGCAGTAATTTTAAAAAAATCAATTAATCAAAAGTTATTAAAAGATTCAAAATCATTAAGTAAAAAAGATAGAGAGTATCTGTGTACATATATAAAAAAAAATTCTACTTGGTCCATAGGCAAAGCTTCTGTCAAAGAAATAGAAAAGCTGAATATACTTCAAGCAAGTTTACTGGCTATGAAAAGAGCCATCAAAAAACTTAAGAGAAAACCAACACACGTTCTGATAGATGGAAACAAAACTCCAGAGTTAAAAAATTATAATTTAAAATCAGTTATTAAAGGAGATAAAAAAATCCCCTCTATTTCGGCAGCTTCTATAATTGCAAAAGTATCAAGAGATAAGTTTATAACCACTTTATCAAAAAAAAATAAAGGCTATGATTGGGATAAAAACTTTGGGTACGGAACAAAACAGCACTTAAAAGCTTTGAAAAAATTAGGTATTACTAAACATCATAGAAAAACTTTTTCACCTATATCTAAAATAAATTAACACTACATCTAGTTACTTTCTAATTTTGAAACACTAATCGAATCTAAATTTTTCAATCTCAGGTTGACCGAAGAATCCATTTGGAGTCTAATTAATTTTTACAAATGAAAACTGATTTCAAAAATAAAATAATTAATGGAGATAGTCTCGAAGAATTAAAAAAAATTCCACGTGAAACTTTTGATTTAATTTTTGCTGATCCTCCTTACAACTTGCAATTAAAAAGTGAATTAACTAGACCAGATAGATCAAAGGTTAGTGCGGTAAATGATAAGTGGGATCAATTTGAAAATTTTAAAAAATATGATGATTTTACCTATGAGTGGCTTAGTGAATGTAAAAGAATTTTAAAAAAAGATGGAGCTATTTGGGTTATAGGAAGCTACCATAATATTTTTAGAGTTGGCACAGCAATACAAAATCTAGGTTTCTGGATTTTAAATGATGTTATTTGGAATAAAAATAATCCAATGCCAAACTTTAGAGGCACACGTTTTACTAACGCTCATGAAACTTTAATATGGGCTTCTAAAAGTGAGAAATCAAAATACACATTTAATTATCAATCTTTAAAATGTTTAAATGATGATCTTCAAATGAGATCTAATTGGGATCTTCCAATATGCAATGGATCTGAAAGACTCAAAAAGGATGGAAAAAAAATTCACTCCACACAAAAACCAGAAGCACTTTTACATAGAATTTTACTAGCTACATCAAATAAAAATGACCTCATACTTGATCCTTTTTTAGGATCAGGAACAACAGCTACAGTAGCAAAAAAACTAGGGAGAAATTATTTTGGAATAGAAAAAGAAAAAAATTATTTTAAAGCTGCTGAGCAACGCATAAAAACTGCAAAGCCTATTGAAGACGATTTATTAGATACACTAAAAAATAATAGATCAAAACCAAGAATTCCTTTTGGTTCGTTAGTCGAGCTTGGCATAATTAAACCTGGAACTAATATTTTTGATAATAAGAAAAAAATAACAGCCAGAATTATGGCTGATGGTAGTATAAAACATAATCAAGCAGAGGGTTCTATACACAAAGTTGCGGCTACTATTTTAGGAGCTGAAAGTTGCAATGGATGGACTTTTTGGCACTGTGATATAAATGGACGAACTTATCCTATTGACTATCTAAGACAAAGATTAATTTCTAAAAATTAACTTTTATAAATTTTACCCAAATAACTTTCTAAAAATTTTTTATTTTTAGTTAAAAGTTTTAAAAAAATATTTCTAAATATGATCATAATTGGATTTGATAAATGGAAGGCAAATTGATTGAAATTAGATCTACTATTAATCATTTTTGTTCTCTTTAATCTGATATTATAAAAATTATTATTATTTATTAAACATTCATATAATTCACTAGCCCCCTCTATTGATTGGGAAGCTCCCTGTGCAAATGAAGGTGAAAAAGCAAAAAATGCATCTCCTACAAGGAATATATTTTTTGGAGGATTATATAAATTTTTACTTACAAATATTGGAAATAATTTAATATTTTGAAGATTTTCCAAAAAACTTTGAGAAACTTTTTTGGATAATTTAAATTTAATATTTCTTATAAAAGAACTCTCGGTAAAAAGATTATAGTTCTCTTGCTCATTTGAATTTAATTTATGTTTTAAAATGCCAATAAAATTTAAATATTTATCATTATTAATTGGATAAACAACATAATGAAAATTCGGTCCTAAGAACAAAGAAATATTTTCTTCATTTAAATTTTGAAAATTTTCTCTTGATATAGTTCCTCTAATAGCAATTGTATCATTGTAAATTGGTTTTGATTTATTGTTTGAAATTAATAACTTACCTTTAGAAAACACACCGTCTGAAATAATTAAGTAATCACAAGTTATTTTTTTTTTATCAAATATTAATTTTATTGAATCTTTATCGTAAACAATCTGTTCAATACTGTGGTTATATTTAATTATATCTTCATTTATTTTTTTTTTTAAAAATTGAAGCAATTTTGATCTTTTCAATGTTGTGTATTTACAATTTTCATAATTAAATTTTGAAATGTCTAAGTCACAAATTTTTTTTGAATTTTTAATTTCATAAAAATCAATTTTTTTTGGATTAAATTTTTCTTCTTCAGTAAAAGAAGTGAAGCCTATTTTATTTAAAAGCTTTACACTATTTACCGACAACTGAATTCCATAGCTATCTTGCATTTCTATGGAATTCCTTTTTTCATAAATCGTAACCTGATAATCCTTATGATCTTTGAATAAATTGGCAATATACAAACCAGAAATTCCAGCGCCAATTATTGCAATTTTTTTCATTTATGACTTTCTAAAAATTTAACTATCTTTTTTGTAAATGTTGGCAGTGTATAATTTTGAAGCTTTGTTGGATCAATCCAATAATTATTTTTATTTAAATTATATTTATTTTTAAATTCAATTTTAATATTCATACTCATATTAGACATTTTAAAATTCAAATCTTTATCAAAATTTTTAGGATTATTTACTTCCTCCATCGGGAAGATATTAAAATTTTTCAAAAAATTAAATTTATTATTTTTGATTAATAAATAATGATTATTTTTTTTATAAACATTTAGCTTGTAAAAAGTTTCCTTATCTTTTTTTTTAAATTTTACTAAATCAAAATTTTTATTTTTAAATGATTTACATTTTTTTACTAATGGACAGTTCTTACAATTAGGACTAACAGGTTTACAAATTAGTGCTCCTAATTCCATTAAAGCTTGAGCATAATCACTAGACCTTTTGATAGATGTTCCAAAAATTTTTTTCTTCTCGTGTAAATTTTCTTTTTTTATTTGATCTTGTTTTTTTAAAAGCAAGTATCTCTTTAGTACTCTTTCAATATTGCCATCTAGAGGGATTATTGGTTCATTGAATGCAATTGCAGAAATTGCACTTGCTGTATAATCTCCAATTCCCGGAAGAGACTTTAAATCTAAAAAATTTCTAGGTATTTTTTTATTAAAATTTTTAACAACTATTTGAGCGGTTTTTTTTAAATTTCTTACTCTTGAATAGTATCCAAGACCCTCCCAAAGTTTAATTAATTTACTATCATCATATTTAGATAATTTTTCTATTGTGGGAATATTTTTTATAAATCTGTTAAAGTAAGGTATTACTGTTGCAACCTGGGTTTGCTGCAACATAAATTCACTTACTAAAGTATAATATTGCTTTTTTGTTTGAGAAACATTCTTTCTCCATGGTAAAGATCTTTTATTTAAATCGTACCAATTAAGAATATTATTTGTTATTATTGGATCTTTCATATGCAATCAAAAAATAATACTAAGCAGAGAAACGCTAGCATTCAAGGATTAAGATCTTTCAAAGACACTTTGCCAAAAAATGTCAAAAAAATAATAAATAAAAAAGGTCATGTATATTCAGAAACACTGAGCAATTGGAAATATTTAGTTGGAAGCGAATTATTTAAAATTTGCTATCCAAAAACATTTAAAAATTCAAATAAATTTGGTGTTAGCACCTTAGTAGTTATGGTCAAGCGAGGACATGAAGTTGACGTAGAATATTCGAAAAAAGATATTTTGGATAAAATGAATATTTTTTTTGGATATTCTGTTGTTGAAAAGCTTAAATTTATAAGTTTTGATGAAGAACATGAAATGAAGGGCTCAAGTGAAACAAAATTTAAAAATGTGGCAATTAGCAAATATCAAGATAAGATTAAAGGTGTTAAAAACGAAAAGATTAAAAAATCATTAACAGAGTTAACTAGAGTTTTTAGAGAGAAATGAAAAAAATTATATTCTTAATATTAATATTTTTTACTACAGTCTTAAATGTACAAGCTGAGGAAATTAAAAGAATATCTGTTGGGAACAAAGATGCAAAAATAACTATTATAGCTTTTGAATCATTAACTTGTAGTCATTGTGCTAATTTTCATAAAAATGTTTATCCTCAATTAAAGGAGGAGTATCTTGATACTGGACTCGCTAAAATAGAATTTAGACATTTTCCATTAGACATAGCGGCCTTTAATGCATCTAAAGTTTCTCAGTGTAAAAATGATGGAAATTCAGATATCCTTGAAAGTTTATATGCTAATCAAGAAAAATGGGTAAAGGGAAGTTCAATCCAGGAGGCAAATAAAAATCTACAAAAATTTTTAAAAAGTGAGGGATTTAGTATTGATTTTGATACTTGTATAAACAATAAGGAAATTGAAGATTTTGTATTAAACGATCGAATCGATGGAGCAAAGAACTTCAAAGTGAACGCAACTCCTACGATTATTATTAACAACGAAAAATTTGAAAAAACTCTAAATTATAAAAATTTAAAAAAAGCTCTAGAAAAACTGATATAAGTTAGTGCATGGAGTTTAAAAAAATCCAATTAAACGGATTTAAATCTTTTGCTGAAAAAACCAACTTCTTAATTGAGGATGGTCTTACGGGTATAGTGGGTCCTAACGGCTGTGGAAAATCTAACATTGTAGAATCTTTAAGATGGGTAATGGGAGAGACCTCGGCAAAAAGTATGCGTGGATCTGGTATGGAGGATGTTATATTTTCAGGAACATCTAATAAAGCATCAAAAAATATTGCAGAAGTATCTATTGAAGTTGAAAACAAAGATAAAGAAGGTCCAATACAATACCGCGAGTTGGAGCAAATACAGGTTAGAAGAAAAATAGAAAAAGATAAAGGATCTAAATTTTACATTAATGATAAAGAAGTAAGAGCAAGAGATGCGCAAATGTTTTTTGCAGATCTTTCGACTGGTGCACACTCTCCATCTATGATTAGCCAAGGAAGAATAGGTGCATTAGTAACTGCAAAACCAACAGATAGAAGAGCTATTTTAGAAGAAGCTGCAGGAATATCAGGTTTACACGTTAGAAGACATGAGGCTGAATTAAGATTAGGTGCGGCTGAGAATAATTTAAAAAGAGCAGATGAATTAAGAAGACAGCAAGAAAAACAATTAGCAAATCTTCAAAAACAAGCTGAAGAGGCAACAAAATACAAACTAATTTCAGATCAAATTAAAAAAATTGAGGCAGGTTTGTATTATTTAAAATTATTAGAAATAGATAAAGAAATTAGAATAGAAAATGAAATTAATACTGAGGCAGAAGGAGAAGTAGAAGGATTTAATAACAAAATATCTGAATTAGAAAACTCAATTAAAACTTTTACAGATAAGGTAAATCCATTGAGAGAGAAAAATATTGAAAATTTATCAAGGATACAAAGACTTAATTTAGAACTTCAAAGTTTAGATGAGGAAAATACAAGAATTCAAGATGAGATAGAAAGCATCAAAAAATCAATTCAAACACTTGATGATGATATCACGAGAGAAAAAGGGATAATCATAGACGCTAACTCAAATGAAAAAAGATTGAAGGAAGAAAAAACTGAATTAATTGAGACAGACTCGAAGTATTTTGAAACAGAAAAATTATCTAATGAAGAGTTAGAAAGTGCAAAAAATAAACTTAAAGAAGAACAAAAAGCTGTTGATGAAGTTGTAAACAGTTTAGCAGAAGAAACTGTAAATATAAGTGTTGGTCCAATAAGAAATGTAAAAAACACTATATCAAGGGTAAAAGAATTAATAGATAGTAATGAAATAAATCAAGCATTAACACTTCTAGATAGATGTAATATGGAGCTAGATAGTTTTTTAAATGATTTAAAAAATGAGAGATCTAGAAGTGAGTTATTAGGAGTTAGCGAAAAATCAGAAAATATAAAATTACTCCAAGAAAAATATGCCGATGCATATAGTAAAAATCAATCAATTAAAAATGAGTCTATAAAAAGAAATGAAAGAATTAAAACCATTGAAACGGAAATTGAAAGTTGGAAAAATTTATTAACTAACTCAGAAAAAATGGTTAACGAACTAACACAAAGAAAAGAAAAATTATCAAAACAATTAAGTGATTTAGAAAATCAACCTAGAGCGCAAGCTGAAAGAAAAGGTCAAATTTCAGAAAATTTAAGAATTTCTGATAAAGAAAAAATTGATAATGAAGCGATTATAGATGAAACAGATCAAAAAATTGAAATGTTAAGAACGCAATTAAATGAAATTCAAGAACAATCAATTCAAATCAGAGAAAGAAAAGCAAGCTCAGGAGCTACAATTGAAGGCCTGCAAAAAAGAAAAAATGATCTCCTTGATAGAATTAGTTCTGAGTTAAATTTAAATGAAGATAATATTTTAGAAAATTCAAATTTAAACGGAGTAGAAGAGCTTCCAAATCCAGTTGATCAAGAAGATGCTTTAGACAAGAAAAAACAAGAAAGAGAAAAATTAGGATCTGTAAATTTAAAAGCAGATGAAGAAACAAGTAAATATGAAGTAGAGATAAAAAAAATGGAACAAGATCGTGCCGATCTTGTTACCGCTATCGTAAAACTTAAAGATAGTATTAATGAACTTAATCAAAAAGGAAGAGAAAGATTGATTGAAGCTTTTAAAAAAGTTAATAGAAAATTTAATGAAGTTTATACAAAACTTTTCAATGGTGGAAATGCCAAATTAGAATTAGTGGACTCTGATGATCCACTTGAAGCAGGTTTAGAAATGTTAGTTAGTCCTCCTGGAAAAAGACTTCAATCTATAACTTTGTTATCTGGAGGTGAACAAGCATTGACTGCACTCTCTTTAATCTTTGCAGTATTTTTAACTAACCCTTCTCCTATATGTGTATTAGATGAGGTTGATGCACCACTTGACGATGCTAACGTAACAAGATTTTGTAGTTTACTTGAGGAACTAATTAAAATAACCAACACCAAATTCATAATTGTAACTCATCATGCTTTAACCATGTCAAAAATGAACAGACTATATGGGGTAACTATGCCTCAAAAAGGAATTAGTCAGCTTGTGGCTGTTGATTTACAAAAAGCAGAGAGTATGGTTGCTTAAACTATATAAATGCCAAAAGACCCTTTCAAAACTCGCTTAGAGATTGCAAAAAGCAAGATTTCAAAGAAAAATCTCTACAATAAGAAGAATGACCCCTCGCCTATAGGAACTGCATTCAAATTGAGCACAGAACTTGTTTCTGCAGTAGCTGTGGGGACAATTATTGGGTTTATTTTTGACAAGACCTTTGGTACTAAACCCTGGTTTATATTAATATTTTTTTTTGTTGGTGTAGTTGCTGGAATAACCAATGTGATTAGATCCGCAAAAAAAATGCAAAAATAAATAAGTATTATGGCAGCAAATCCTATGTCCCAATTCGATGTTTATAGAATTGGACCTGAAATTAAAGTTGGAGCATTCGACATATCATTTACGAACGCAAGTTTATTTATGATTTTAAGTACTGTATCTATTTTGTTAATCTTTAATTTAGGATCAAAAAAAAATTCAATACTACCAAACAAAATTCAATTATTAGCAGAACTTAGCTATACCTTTGTATCCAAAATGATTAGCGATACAGCTGGATCAAAAGCTAAACCATATTTTGCATTTATATTTTCTCTATTCATGTTTGTTTTATTTTGTAACATGTTTGGAATGATACCTTATACTTTTACTGTAACAAGTCATATCATTGTAACATTTGTGCTCGCAGCATTTATATTTATTGGAGTGACTGTAATTGGGTTTATTAAACATGGATTTGGGTATTTAAAATTATTTGTTCCAAGTGGAGTGCCTGCGGTATTGCTCCCTTTAATTGTTGTTATAGAAATTATTTCTTATTTAAGTAGACCTATAAGTTTATCAGTTAGATTATTTGCCAATATGATGGCTGGTCATACAATGATGAAAGTTTTCGGAGGCTTTGTAATTAGCCTTGGAATAGTTGGTGGGTGGCTTCCACTAAGTTTTTCGGTTGCGTTAACTGGTTTGGAGATCTTAGTTGCTTTTCTTCAAGCTTATGTTTTTGCAATCTTAACCTGCATCTATTTAAATGATGCATTAAATTTACACCATTAATAACAGAGGAGGATATAATGGAATTAGAAGCAGCAAAAATGATCGGAGCAGGTTTAGCAGCAATTGCTTTAGCTGGAGCTGGTGTTGGTATCGGAATAATTTTTGGAAATTATTTGTCTGGTGCAATGAGAAATCCATCTGCAGCACAAAAACAATTTCCTAACTTGCTTTTAGGTTTTGCACTTGCAGAAGCTACAGGATTATTCGGATTGGTAGTTGCGTTAATCATACTCTTTGCGTTTTAAATTGATGGTTAAAAAAATATATTTTCAGTCAATATTTTTTAGCTTCTTTTTTATTAAAGAAGCTTTTGCAGCAGAAAGTGGAGGTATGCCTCAATTAAATCCAGAGTTTTGGGTTTCTCAAATTTTTTGGCTAATACTTACTTTTGGTATTATGTATTTAGTTTTATCTAAACTAATACTACCAAAAATTAGTAACAACTTAGAATCGAGAAAATCTCAAATATTAGAAAATATTGAGGCTGCTGAGAAACAAAGAGAAGATAGTGATGCAAAACTAAAAGAATATGATGAAATTATATCTAAAAGCAAACTTGAGGCTAATAGTATTTTCAATCAAGCAAGAGAAAAAGCGCTAAAAGACATTGGTGCAAAAAGAGAAGTGCTTGATAAGCAAATTGATAATGAAATTGCTGAGGCTGAAAAAGAAATAGATGCATTAAGAAAAAATGCACCAGATAAAATAAATAAAATTGCTATTGAGACTTCATCTGAGTTATTGCAAAAACTAATTGGAGCTGAAGTAAATAATAGTAGTATATCTGCAATTGTTGACGATCTATCTAAAAGAAATGGAGATAAATACTATGGCAATTGATGCAACATTTTGGGTAGCCGTATCATTTATTATTTTTTTTGGAGCGTTAATTTACCTTAAAATTCCTCAAAAAATTTCTGAAATGTTAGATAAAATGATATCTGACATTAAAAATGAAATTGATGAAAGTGAAAAATTAAGAACTGAGGCAAAAACACTATTAGATAACTCACAAAAAAAATTAGATACAGCTCAGTCTGTTAGCAACGAAATTCTTGAGAGCGCCAAAAAAGATGCAGATAGATTAATAATTGAGATGAATGATAAGTTTCATAAATCATCAGAAATTAAAAAAAATTTAGCTGAAAATAAAATAAGTCAGATGAAAGAAGCTGCTTTAAAAGAAATTAAGGACGCATCAATAAAAATTGCCGTGGACTCAGTTAAAAAAATAATAACTACATCTGTAGACAAGTCAAAATTAGATGCTGTGTTTCAAAAAAATTTAGATGAAACTAAAGCAGAGTTAAAAAAAATTAACTCATAATACACTTACAATTTTTCAAAAAAGCTATAAATTATTAAAATGAACTCTATAGTCATTGGATCAGGATTTGGTGGGATCGCAGCAGCGCTAAGACTTAAGGCAAAAGGACATAACGTAAAATTAATAGAAAAACATCCAGATCTAGGTGGAAGAGCAAGAGTTTTTAAGAAAAACGGATTTATATATGATGCTGGACCAACAGTAATTACTGCACCCTACTTAATTAATGAATTATTTGAGTTATTCAATAAAGATCCAAAAAATTATATAGAATTAACTCCACTTAAAATTTGGTACCAGTTTATTTTTGAGGACAAAACTAAATTTAACTATTCAGGCGACGAAATAGAGATGAAAGACCAAATTGAGAAGCTTAGCAAAGAAGATGTAAATGGATATGAAAAATTAGTTAATTTTACAAAAAAAATATTTGATAAAGGTTTTTTAGAACTTGCAGATGTACCATTTGATAAACCTTTCGTAATGATGCAACAATTGCCTGCCTTATTAAAACTTAAAAGTTATAAATCAGTTTACTCACTTGTTTCATCTTATATAAAAAATGAAAAATTAAGAAGAATGCTTAGCATGCATCCTTTGCTAGTTGGGGGAAATCCTTTTACAACCACTTCTATTTATGGATTAATTCTTTATTTAGAAAAAAAATGGGGAATACATTATTCAGTTGGAGGAACAGGAAATATAATTAAAGGTTTTGAAAAATTAATGAATGAGGTTGGTATTGAAATAATAAAAAACAGTGAAGTAACAGAAATTATATCAAAAAATAATAAAATTAGTGGTGTAAAATTAAATAATGAAAATGAAATTGGTGCAGATAATGTTGTTTGTAATGCAGATCCACCTGCATTTTATGAGAAAATGTTAAGCAAAAGCAACGAGAATTCCATGTTGTTTAATTGGAAAAAAAATCGAATGGAATATTCTATGGGTTTATTCGTTTACTATTTTGGAACAAAAAAAATTTATGAGAATGTTGAACATCATACAATAAAGTTTGGTAACAAGTATAAAGAACATCTTGATGACATATTTGATAAGAAAAAATTAAATAACGATATTAGCTATTATCTTCACAGACCTACAGCGACTGATAAAACTATGGCCCCAGAAGGGAATGATTGTTTTTATGTATTAGTGCCTGTTCCTAACAATCAATCAAAAATAAATTGGGAAACTGAAGGTGAGAAAATGAAAAATCTTGTAATTGAAAAAATGGAAAAAGACTTAATGCCGGATCTTAAGAATAATATAGTTGAGGACTTTTATCTAACACCTGATTACTTTGAAAAAGAATTAAATACAAAATTTGGATCAGGGTTTTCAATTCAACCTAAATTTACACAATCCGCATACTTTAGATTTCATAATAAATCTGAAATATATGATGGTTTATACTTTGTTGGTGCAGGAACACATCCAGGGGCTGGGGTACCAGGTGTTCTCTCTTCAGCAAAAGTTTTAGATAAATTATTTTAATGTTAACAAAGAATTATTTAGCCATTTACGCAAAATCTTTTAATTGGGCAGGTTTTTTTTTACCAAAAAAAACCTATGAAAAATGCTCTGCGCTTTATGATTTTTGTAGAGAAGCAGATAATATTGCTGATGATGAAAACAATATTGAAATAAAAAAAGATAATTTTATTAAATTTAGAAATAATTTTGTTAATAAAAATTATGATGATCCGGTTATTAAAAACATGTGGGGTCTTATTAATGAATTTAGTATTTCAACTAAAATTGTAGACGATTTATTTGAGGGTATTAATTCTGATATAAAAGAAAATATTAAATTTAATTCAAAAAAAGAATTATTAATTTATTCCTATAGGGTAGCTGGAACAGTTGGATTGATGATGGCTAAGATATTGAATGTTCACAAAGAACAATCTCTAAAATCAGCTATTGATCTTGGGATTGCTATGCAATTAACAAATATTTCTAGAGATGTTATAGAAGATAAAAAAAATAATAGATCTTATATCAATGAAAGTTTTGAGGAAATAAAGAATACAATCAAGCTTTCAGAAAAGTTTTATGAAAATTCATTTTACTCAATTAAAGAAATACCGTTAAGTTTCAGATTTTCTATTTTAGTAGCAAGAAGGGTTTATAGAAAAATAGGATACAAAATTTTAAATAAACAAAACATAGAAAATTATAAAAATTCTGGAAAAATTTATGTTTCAAATATTGAAAAAATTATTGAAACTTTTTTATCTATTTTTGACTTAATAAAGTTATCACTTATAAGTAAAAACGATGATAATATTAATCATGACCATAATTTAATTAATGAAGAAATAAATTTAAATGAAAGAATTTGATTACACAATTATAGGCGGAGGTTGCGCAGGTCTTTCATTAGCATATGAGCTGGAAGTTTATGAAAAATTAAAAGATAAAACCCTAGCAATAATTGAACCAAGAGAAGATTATAAAAGAGATAAAACCTGGTCATTTTGGAAAGTTTTTTCCCATAATTTTGATGACTGTGTCAAAAAAAGTTGGAATAATTTTACAATAAATACACCTAATAATACGAAATATATAAATTGCGAACATACGCCATATCAAACAATTGATAGTGGTATGTTCTACGAAAAAATACTTTCAAAACTTAAATTAAATAAAAATATTCAGTTTTTTAAAAGTATTGATGAAATAGATAAATCAAATTCAATTGTATTTAATAGTGTACCTAATTTTGAGAATAAACAGAGTGAGTTATGGCAACACTTTTGTGGGGTTGAAATAGAAACAGAAAAAGACTTTTTTGATGACGAAATTTTCAATTTGATGGACTTTGCTTGTGATCAAAGAAACAAAGTTCATTTTTTTTATACGCTACCATTTACTAAAAGGAATGCATTAGTTGAAACTACTTGGATATCTGAGCTAAATGATGAAAAACTCAAAGATTATGATGAACAAATTGATAATTATTTAAGCAACCACCTAAATATCAGAAACTGCAAAATCAATTTCAAAGAAACTGGTGCAATTCCACTTTTTAGACAAAAAAATGTAAATAAATTAAATGAAATTTACATAGGCTCAGCAGGAGGCATGACTAGATTAAGTACGGGTTATACTTTCCTAAATATACAAGAACAGAGTAGATATATAAGAGAAAACATAGAAAATATTAAAAATGTAAATTTATTTAAAATCAATTCAAAATATGATTTTTTAGATAAAATCTTATTAAGAGTTCTTAAAAATAATTCCAATGAAATGGGCAATATATTTTTTAAAGTTTTTAATTCAAAACCTAAAACAGCTATCAATTTTTTATCAAATAAAAGCAGTTTTTTTGAAGATTTAGAGGTAATTCTAAAAATGCCAAAGTGGAAATTTTTAAAAGAATTAATTTAAAATGAACAATCAAATAAAAAAAATAAATCTAAATCATTCATTTATTTTTTTCTTTGTTGTAAACATTTTTTGTATTTTACTGTTCAAGTTTAATAATTTTAATATTTCATCAATTTTGTGTTTACTTTTAATTTTAATCATAGGGGTTTCCCATGGTTCATTAGATTATATTAAAGGAAAAAAACTGCTTAAATTGTTTAATATAAAATCAAGTTATATATTCTACATTATATATATTTTAATTTCAGCGTTAGTTATAGTAACTTGGATATTGTTTCCATCAATAACTTTAATTGTTTTTTTAATAATCGCTTCCTACCACTTTGGCAAAGAGGATACACAATTTTTGATTAATGAAAAATCTTATTTCACTCAAATACTTTATTTTTTCAAAGGATTTTTAATTTTACTTGCTCCTTTGTATTTTCATTTTCAGGAAACAATAGCGATTTTCAAATTATTATTAATCAATAATGAGACATTTTATTCAAGTTTAGATTTTATTGAGACAAATAATATAATTCAAATAGGAATATTCTGCAGCACACTATCTAGTATTTTTCTTTTCTTAAAGAATTTTGAAATCAAGAAATTTGTTGTTTTTTTAGATTATTTTTCAATTTTGATATTAAATTATTATTTATCACCACTAATAGCTTTTACTGTTTATTTTTGTTTTTTACATTCAATAAGACATTCAATTTCCCTCGCTATTGAACTTGATCCAAATAGTATAGTTAATGGATTTAAATTATTTGTAAATAAAGCTTTACCTTTAACAATTTTAACCGCTATTTTTTCTTTTATTGCACTATATCTTCTGAATAATTCATTTAATTTAGATAGTGCAATTTTAAAAATAATATTTATAGGTTTGGCGTCTTTAACCTTTCCACATATATTGCTTGAATATTTTTTAGAAAAAAATGAAAAATAAAGAATTAAAAATATTATTATCTGCACCTCGTGGGTTCTGTGCTGGGGTAGAAAGAGCAATTGAAATAGTAGAAAAATCTATACAGAAGTTTGGAGCTCCAGTTTATGTACGTCATGAAATAGTACATAATAAGTATGTTGTAGATGATTTAAAAAATAAAGGGGCAATATTTGTTGAAGAGCTGGAGGAGATAAAGGATAAATCAAGACCGGTAATTTTTTCAGCGCATGGTGTTCCGAAAAAAATACCTGAGGATGCGAAAAGTTATAAAATGACTTATGTAGATGCTACATGTCCACTTGTTTCTAAAGTTCATAGAGAAGCAGAAAATCTTAATAAAGCTGGTTACCATATAATTTTAATTGGTCATGAAAATCATCCAGAAGTAATTGGAACTATGGGTCAATTAAATGAAGGTTCTATAGATCTAATCCAAAATGAGGAAGATGCTACAAACTATAAAAATAAACTAGATAAAAAATTAGCATATATTACTCAGACTACTTTGTCAGTTGATGACACAAAAGAAATAATCAAAATTTTAAAAACCAATTTTCCAAATATAAAAGAGCCAATGAGAGAAGATATTTGTTATGCAACTACTAACCGTCAAATGGCAGTAAAAAATATTGCAAAGAGTTGTGATATGTTTTTTGTTATTGGAAGTAGAAACTCTTCAAATTCTGTTAGGCTTGTTGAGGTGGCAAAGAAATCAGGATGTGAAAATTCACAACTTATTCACTCAGAAAGCTCAATACCATATGATCAAATAGAAAATTGTAATACTATAGGTATATCATCAGGAGCATCTGCACCAGAAATATTAGTTGAAAATTTTATTAATGATTTAAAAAATAAATTTTCTATAAGTATTGATGAAGTTGAAATAATTAAAGAAGATGTAGTATTTAAAGTTCCCAAAAAATTAAATTAAAAAATGGCTGTTTATACAAAAATAAATCAAAAAGAAATTAATATTATTAATGAAAATTTTAATATTGATAAAATAAAAAGTTTTAAAGGTATCAAACAAGGAATAGAGAACACAAACTATATTCTTAAATCAAAAAAGAAAAAATACATTTTAACTATTTTTGAAAAAAGAGTTTTACAAAAAGAAATACCTTTTTTTATGAAGTTAATGGATAATTTGAATAATTCAAAAATAAACTGTCCTAAGCCACTGAAAACCAAAGAAAATAAATATCTTATTAAATTAAAAAATAAAACTGCATGTATTGTATCATTCTTGGATGGTAAAGATAAAAAAATATTAAATATAAATGATTGTTATGCGATTGGTAAAACAATTGCTCGCATGCATTTGGTCACAAATAAAATGAACCTTAATAGAAAAAATTCAATGGGTATTAGAAATTTAAAACCCTTATTGGAAAGTATTAAATTTAAGTCAAAAAAATTTTCAAATTTAAAAGTATTCTTAAAAAATAACTTAAACGATATTAATAAAAATTGGCCTAAACAATTACCCAAAGGTATTATCCATGGTGACTTATTTATAGATAATATATTCTTCAAAAAAAATAAACTTTCAGGAATTATTGATTTCTACTTTGCTGCTAATGATTATTTTATGTATGAAATTGCTATATGCATCAATGCTCTTTGTTTTGATTATAAAAAAAGAAAATTCCAAATGAATCATAAAAAAATTAAAAATTTAATCAAAGGCTATGAAAGCGTTAAAAAAATTTCAACAAAGGAAAGGAAATCTATAAATATTTTATGTAGAGGTGCAGCATTAAGATATTTGTTAACAAGATTGTATGACTATTCAAATACACCAAAAACAGCATTAATTAAAATTAAAGATCCTAATGAATATTATCAAAAATTGCTTTCTCACAACAATTTAAGTTCATTTAAAGACTATTTAAATTAATGATTACAATTTATACAGACGGTTCTTGTTTAACAAATCCAGGTAATGGTGGATGGGCTGCTATTATAAATGATGAAAAAGAAATAAGAAAAATTAGTGGCAGTGAAAAAAACACTACAAATAATAGAATGGAGCTACTTGCTCCAATTAATGCACTGAAAGATATGAAACCTGGTATTGAAATAAAAATATATACTGACTCTCAATATGTAAAAAATGGAATAACTGAATGGATTAATACTTGGTTAGCTAATAATTGGAAAACATCAAAAAAAGAAGATGTTAAAAATAGAGATTTGTGGATTGAATTATATAATTTGAATAAATCACTCAATGTTCAATGGAATTGGGTAAAGGCTCATGATGGAAATCCTATGAATGAAGAGGTAGACTTATTAGCTAAAAAAGCTGCAAATTTAGACTAAATTTAAAAAATTTTCTGCTGCTGAAATTTCGCATGATCCAGTGTCTTTTTCTTCTTGTAACTTAATAACCTTCATATCTTCAACATACATAGTGTATCTATTTGATCTAATACCTAAACCTCTACCACTTTTATCAACATCCGCACCTATATCTTTAGTAAAGTTTAAAAAAGGGTCTCCCATCATAATAATTTTATCACCTACGTTATTTTCTTTTCCCCAGGCATTCATAACAAAAGGATCATTTACAGATATACAAATAATATGATCAATACCTTTTTCTTTATACTTGTCATGCAACTTAACGTAACCAGGTAAATGTTTAGCAGAACACACTGATGTATAAGCACCTGGTAATCCAAATAAAACTACTTTTTTATTTTTGAAAAAATCTTCAATTTTTTTTTTAGTTGGCTCACCATTTTCTAAAACAAACACTTCTGAATTTGGCAGTAAATCGTTTTCGTTTATTTTCATTATGTTCTATCTTTAATATGTTGTTTTACTTTTTCAATATCATTTTCAACAATATCATAATTTTCTTTTTGATCTAAAATAAAAGTTAATTCATTGGGCAATTCTGCTTTCACATTAATTGCACTTTGAATTGCACCTGGAAATTTGCAGGGATGCGCTGTTGCAAGTACGATATTGTTTCCTTTTAAGTTATGTTTATCAAATGCTCCATACCCAATAGCTGTGTGTGGATCTAAAACTATGGCAAATTTTTCATATACATTCTTAATTACCTCTAAAGTCTCATCCTCACTCATTCTAGCTGATAAAAAGTTTTCGCTAATTTTATTTAATTTATCGTCGTTTATTAAATACTGTCCCTTCTCTTTAATATTTTTCATATCTAGAGAAGTCTGTTGATCGTCTCCATTATTAAGATCAAATATAAGTCTTTCAAAATTACTGGCTATTTGTATGTCCATACTTGGAGAGATGGTTTCTGAAACTTTTTCTGCTTCATAACTACCTTTTGAAATTGCTCTATGTAAAATATCATTTTGATTAGTTGCAACAATTAATTTATCTATCGGCAAGCCCATTTTTTTGGCTAAATATCCTGCATATACATCTCCAAAATTTCCTGTCGGCACTGAAAAATTAGTTGGTTCACTTGCATCTTCAACTGATAAGTAACTATAAAAGTAATAAACACTTTGAGCAATAATCCTCGCCCAGTTAATAGAGTTTACACCTGACATTTTAATGTCATTTGAAAATTTCTTATCTGCAAACATGGATTTAACTAAGTTTTGACAATCATCAAAATTTCCCTTTATGGCTATGTTAAATACGTTTTCGTCTTTACCCGTTGTCATTAATTTTCTTTGAACTGGTGAAACACGATTATCTGGATGAAGTACAAAAATATTAACATTTTTTTTACCTTTAATTGCATCAATTGCTGCAGCACCAGTATCTCCAGATGTAGCAACAACAATATTAATCTTTTGATTTTCATTGTTTAGGTAATACTCGTAAAAGTTACCTAAAAGTTGCATAGCAATATCTTTGAAAGCTAAAGTCGGACCATGAAACAGCTCTAACACAGTTCTGTCTCCAAGTTTTATAAAATCTACAACATTATCCCGTCTAAATGTAGAGTAAGACTTATCAATAATTTTACTTAATTCTGCTTGTGACATGAAATTACCAATAAATGGATAAACGATCTTTTTGGCTAACTCTGAGTAGCTTAGTTTTTTAAAATCTCGAACTTCATTTTCAGTATATTTCGTCAAACTTTCTGGAATAAATAAACCTCCATCATCAGCAAGGCCTTTGATAAAAACGTCTTTAAATTCAAAGGTTTTTGATGTGTCTCTTGTACTTACGTATCTCATTTAATAATTTTTTTTCCTAAAATATAAATATATTAAAAGAATTGAAATCGCCATAGAAAACCAAGTAATTGCATACTTCTTATGATTATTTGAAATTTTAGCAGTAATCACTCTTGGTTTTGGAATTTTATAATCACCGTTTAAATAAATGACATACTCTGAAAAATTCCTTCCAGTAAATTTTGAAATATCTTCTCTATTCAAAGTAAACCAATAATTTTTCTCAATATCGTTTTCTGGTTTAAATGTACTTGGTTTAGTTTGTAGCATAAGAGTGCCGACTATTTGATTTTGATCAACTAAATTTATTTCGGGTAGGTCTTTTTTTTCGAAAGGTATCCATCCCCTATTCAATAAGTAATTGACGTCATCAATTTTTATTGGATTAATTACCTCAAACCCAGGTTTCCCTACATCATTTAAATTATATAAGTAAATTTGTTTATCAAAATCAATTTCTCCGCTTGTCTTTATTCTAAGATAATTTTTTTTTTCAATACTAGTTAATTCTACAGGGTCATTTTTTAAGGAATTTTCAATTTGCTCAATTAACTCTAATTTCCAATTTAATCTATAAATTTGCCAAAACCCAAGAGAGAGCAGAATTAAAATAATAAAGTAAACAAAAACTGAAAATAGTAATTTATTCTTCAAGGATAAATATTAACTTCCCCAAATATAAATTGCAGCAAATAAGAATAACCACACTACATCAACAAAATGCCAGTACCAAGCAGCTGCTTCAAATCCGAAATGATGATCTTTAGTAAAATGACCAAGTCTTCCTCTCCACAAACATACTGCTAAAAATATAGTTCCAATTATGACATGAAAACCATGAAAACCTGTTGCCATATAAAATACAGCTCCATAAATATGGCCTGAGTAAGTAAAAGTAGCGTGATGGTATTCGTATGCTTGCAATAAAGTAAAAAAGAAACCAAGAATTACAGTCAGTGTTAATCCTTGTATAAATCCTTTTCTATCATCTTCTAATAAAGCGTGATGAGCCCAAGTAACAGTTGTTCCTGATAATAATAAAACCAGAGTATTTATTAAAGGAATATCCCAAGGATCAAATGTTTCAATATCTTTTGGTGGCCATACATTTCCAACAAATTCATTTGGAAACAAACTTATATCAAAGTAAGCCCAGAACCATGCAACAAAGAACATGACCTCTGAAGCAATAAATAGAGTCATTCCATATCTATGATGAATTTGGACAACTGGAGTATGATGACCTTGATGTTCAGCTTCAATTACTACATCTCTGAACCACATATACGCACCATAAATTAATAAGGCTAAACCAAGATACATTCCCCAGGAAATACCGTTATGCATATAAAAAATTGCACCTATTGCTAATACTAAGCATGCAAAAGATGTATAAATTGGCCAAGGGCTTGGATCAACTAAGTGGTAATCGTGTTTTTTTTCTGCTGACATTTTTCGTGATTATGATTGTTTATAGTAATCTGTCGAGAAAAAAGTGTACGACATGGTTACATCTTGTAGATTTTTTGTTGTTGGATCGTTTACAAGTTCAGGGTCTAAATAAAAAGTCATCACATAAGTCGCTTTCTCACCAGCCTTCAACTCTTGTTTTTCGAAGCAAAAACATCCTAATTTACTATAATATTTACCAAAACTTGCTGGTGACACGTTAAAACTAGCAACACCATAAGTAGTTTCGTCACCAATATTCTCAACTTCAAATTCTATTCTGTTGACCTGGCCAACCTTTACATCAATCACGTTCGATTTTGCCTTAAAATTCCATTCAAGATTATTCACATTTGTATCAAACCTAACGCTTACAACTTTATCTAAAACTATTTTTGGAGCTTCTTTAGATACCTGGGTTGTTCCACCGAAGCCTGTAACTCTACAAAACAGATCATACAAAGGCACTGCCGCAAAAGACAATCCTAACATAAGGACAAAAATCCCAGCCAAAAGTAAAGGAGTTAATGTTTTGCTTTTAATCATATCTGTCTATCAAATACTCCAACGTTGTATAAAGTAAAAACAAATAGGAATACCATAAATGCTAAAATTACTATTGCAGTTAAAATATTTTTTTTCTTTGTTTTCTTGTCAGGCGTTATCATAAAATTTTATCAATTAAAAAAAGAACAAAAATTAAAAATAGATACAAAATTGAATATCCAAAAATAGATTTTGCTTTTTTTGCATCAAATTTGTTCTTTTTAAATTTATAAAGTTCGAAACATAAATAATTATAATAAATTGTCAAAATTAATGATGGAATTAAAAAAGTTATCCCCACAAAGCCAATAGCGTAAGGCAAAACAATTACTGGTAACATTGTTAAAGAATAGACAAATATATTTAATTTTGTGCTCTCAACACCATTTGTTAATGGAAGCATTGGAATTTTTGCTTTTTTGTAATCATCTGATTTATACAAACTTAAAGCCCAAAAATGTGAGGGCGTCCAAAAAAATATAATCAAAAAGAATGTAATTGGCTCAAAAGTTAAAGAATCGGTAGCTATAGTCCAACCAATCACTGGGGGTAATGCTCCTGCAGCTCCTCCTATCACTATATTTTGTGGAGTTTTTCTTTTTAACCAAATTGTATAAACAAACACATAAAACAATATAGTAAACAGTAATAAACTAGCTGATATTCTGTTTGAATAATAATCAAGAGCAATTACAGAAAAAATCGAAAGAGAAATTCCAAATACTAGTGCTTGATTTCTATTTACCTTGCCGGTCGGAATTGGTCTTAAACAAGTTCTTGTCATAAGGGCATCTAAATCAGACTCGTACCACATATTTAAAGCCCCAGCTGCTCCTGCTCCAATTGAAACTAAAATTATTCCAATGATTGCATCTTTTGTTGGAATTATATTAGGAGCCATTAACAATCCAACTGCACAAGTAAAGATAACCAAAGACATTACTCTTGGTTTCATTAATTTAAATAATTCAGATAAATTAAAGGCGTCTTCTTGAGATAAGTTTCTATTTTTTAATTTAGACTTAATCATTAATTTAAAGTTAAAAAATCTTATTTGCTAAATTTAGCTAGTAGATTTTTCAACACCCTCTTCATCTTCAAACTTTGGTAATTCTTCAAAAGTATGAAAATTAGGTGGAGATGGTACAGTCCATTCTAAAGTTGTAGCGCCTTCTCCCCATGGGTTTTGTGCTGCAGCTTTTTTCTTATAAAACGCATAAGCAAGGTTTATAAAAAATACTACCAATCCAATTACAGAAATATAAGAGCCAATTGAAGAAATGTAATTCCATCCTGCAAAAGCATCTGGATAGTCAGCATATCTTCTTGGCATTCCCGCAAGGCCTAAAAAGTGTTGTGGGAAGAAAACCAAGTTTACTCCAATAAACGTTAACCAGAAGTGTAATTGACCCATCCACTCTGAGTACTCGTAACCAGACATTTTTCCAAACCAGTAGTAAAACCCTGCAAAGATTGCAAATACCGCTCCTAAAGATAGTACATAATGAAAGTGAGCAACAACGTAGTAAGTATCATGCATTGCAGTATCAACTCCAGCATTTGCAAGCACTACACCAGTAACTCCACCAACAGTAAATAAGAATATAAATCCTAAAGCCCAAACCATTGGAGTTTTAAATGAAATCGAACCACCCCACATAGTTGCTATCCATGAAAATATTTTTATACCGGTTGGAACTGCAATGATCATAGTTGCAGCTAAAAAGTATGCTTTAGTATCTGTACTTAAACCAACTGTATACATATGGTGAGCCCAAACAACGAAACCAACTATTCCAATTGCAACCATTGCATAAGCCATTCCTAAGTATCCAAAAACTGGTTTTCTAGAAAATGTTGAAACAATATGACTGATCATTCCAAAACCTGGTAAAATTAAAATATAAACTTCCGGGTGACCAAAGAACCAAAATAAATGTTGAAATAGAACTGGGTCTCCACCAGTTTGTGCATCAAAGAATGCTGTTCCAAAGTTCCTATCTGTAAGAAGCATAGTAATTGCTCCTGCTAAAACTGGTAATGATAACAATAATAAGAAAGCAGTAACTAGTATTGACCAAGCAAATAATGGCATTTTATGAAGTGTCATGCCAGGTGTTCTCATGTTTAAAATTGTAGTAATAAAGTTTACTGCGCCTAAAATTGAAGAAGCTCCAGCTAAGTGGAGACTTAAAATTGCAAAATCCATTGCTGGACCTGGTTGACCTGCTGTAGATGATAATGGAGGATATATTGTCCATCCTCCTCCTACACCTGTTTGACCTGGAGGGCCATCCATAAATATAGACATGATTAATAAAATGAATGAAGTTGGTAGTAACCAAAAGGAAATGTTATTCATTCTAGGAAAAGCCATATCAGGTGCACCAATCATTATTGGAACAAACCAGTTACCAAAGCCACCTATCATTGCTGGCATAACCATAAAGAAGATCATGATTAAACCATGCCCAGTAACTAAGACGTTATATAAATGATAATTCCCACCTAAAATTCCATCACCTGGATGCATTAGTTCCATTCTCATTAAAACTGAGAATGCAGTACCAATCACACCTGCAATAATTGCAAATATTAGATACATAGTTCCAATATCCTTGTGGTTAGTTGAATAAGCCCAACGCTTCCAACCAGTTGGTGTATGATGATCGTCGTGTGATGCTGTTTGTGTATACATATTATTTACTCGCTAGTTTTTTAAATTGATCTTCTTCATTAATTTCTTTTGCAAATTTGACTTTAGCGTCTAACAACCAGTCTTGATATTCTTCTTCAGTAACAACTCTAACTTCAATTGGCATAAACGCGTGTTTAATTCCACACAGTTCAGAACATTGACCATAATAAGTTCCAACTTTTTCTGCTTTAAACCAAGTTTCATTTATTCTTCCAGGCACAGCGTCTCGTTTTACTCCAAATGAAGGAAGTGCCCAAGCATGTAGAACATCATTAGCAGTGATCATTACTTTAACAACTTTATTTACTGGAACAACCAGTTCATTATCTACAGCTAACAGTCTTGGCTCGTTTTCTTTTAAGTCTTTAGTTTCGATCATGTAAGAGTCGAAGAAAATATTTTCGTCTGGATACTCGTATCCCCAGTACCATTGATATCCTATAGCTTTAACAGTTATATCTGCTTTTGGAATTGCATCTTGTTTGTATAAAATTTTAAATGATGGAACCGCCATCACGATCAGAATTAAACACGGTATTAAAGTCCATAAAACTTCAACAGCAACATTATGAGTTCTTTTTGATGGAACTGGATTTGCTGATGCTCTAAATCTTATACAAGCATATACCATCAGAAATAGAACAAAAACACTGATTGCTATTATAATTGGTAACAACAATTTATCATGAAAATTAACAATATCTCTCATAGTCTCGGAAGCAGCCTTTTGAAAACCTAGTTGCCAATCGACTGGTTGATTAGCGAATGCGCTTGAAGTGATAAAGAATGTTAGAAATATATATAAAAATTTTTTCATTTTTTTACCCTATATAGAGTGTCTTTTAAAAAAATACACTTTTACTTTTAGCGACAAAATATCAATTAATGGCGTAATTTATGATCGATAGAGCAGAAATTACAGCCGTTTCAGATCTCAATATGTTTTCATTGATTTTGATAGGCTGAACACCATTAAATTCAAGAATCTCTTCCCTCTCCTCCTCAGAAAAATCTCCTTCAGGCCCTATGATTACGCAAGTGGGTTTATTTGTTAACTTTGTAAGATCAATTTTTGTATTAGCGGTGTTGAGATCAGTAAAAATTAAATCCATATCATTATTTAGAAAGCTTTTTAATTTTTGAGGATCCTCAATTGATGGAACTGTTATTCTATTTGACTGTTCAGCTGCTTCTATGATTACTTTTTCCAATCTCTCTTTATTTATTTTTCTAACAATCGTTCTTTCAAAGATAATTGGTAAAAACTTAGTTACACCAAGCTCTGTAGCTTTTTGGACCATAAAATTAAAGTAATTTGATTTGATTGGAGAGAAAGCCAGCCAGAGATCTTTGATATTTTCTTTCTGTCTTAATTGTTTCGTAACATTAAATTCAACTATGCTTTTTGTGATATTTGAGATTTTCGCTTCCCATTCGCCACTACTATTAAAAAGAGAAAAAACTTCTTTCTCTTTAAGTCTCATAACTTTTGAAACATAGTGAGATTGAGATTTATCAAGTTTGTCAGTCAAATTAAGAGATAAACTTTTTGAATAAAATAATCTAATGTTACTCATATTGATAAGTTAGTTTATGAAAAATATTAAAGCAATAATTTTTGATGCTTACGGCACCTTATTTGATGTCAATTCAGCTGCTGAAAAATGTAAAGATAAAATAGGTGATAAGTGGGAAGGTTTCGCCAATTATTGGAGAACAACACAATTAGAATATACTTGGCTAAGAAGTTTAATGAAACGTCACAAGGATTTTTGGCAGGTTACAGAGGATAGTTTGGATAAATCAATGAAAACTTATCAGATAGACTCTTCAATGAGAAATGAGTTATTAGATCTATATAAAATTTTATCAACCTTTAAAGAAGTTCCAGAAGTTTTAAAATTATTAAAAGAAAAAGATTTTAAACTTGCTATTCTTTCAAATGGTACACCTGCCCTTCTTAATGAATTGGTTAAAAGCAATGATTTAGATAATTTATTTGATGATCTCTTTTCAATAGAAGAAGTTGGTATTTATAAACCAGACTCTAAAGTTTACGATATACCAATTAAAAAATATAATATTAAAAAAAATGAAGTTGCTTTTTTAAGTGCTAACACTTGGGATGTATCAGGTGGTGGAAACTATGGTTATAATTCTATTTGGGTCAATAGAAACAACAATACTTTTGATAATCTAGATTATGTCCCAAAACATCAAATCAAAGATCTTAGTAAGTTACTTGATATATTATAAAAAATTCTTATTTACGAAATATGAAAAATATTGAAGTTAGCAAAATTATTGACCCCATCCCTGCTTCTGACGGTGCTGGAGTTAAATTAAAGAGAAGTATTGGTGTTGAGCCAAACTACTTTGATCCATTTTTAATGTTAGATGAATTTGGTTCAGAAAATAGTGAAGATTATATTGCAGGTTTTCCACCCCACCCTCATAGAGGAATTGAGACAGTAACTTATATGTTAGCTGGAGATTTTGAGCATAAAGATAGTACCGGTGGTGAAGGTAGAATGACTGCAGGAGACGTTCAATGGATGAAAACTGGAAGTGGAATTATCCATTCAGAAATGCCTGCAATGAAAGAAGGTAAACTTCATGGATTTCAATTGTGGATTAACATGCCTGCTAAATTAAAAATGAGTAAGCCTGAATATCTTTATATTGATGCTGATAAAATGAGTGTTCATAAAGATGATGATAAACAAGTAAAAGTAATAGCTGGAAAATTTGAAAAAGCTGAAGGTCCTGTTAAAGGACACAATGTTGAGCCAGTTTATTTTGATGTAGAATTAAATGAAGATAAAGAGTTCAATTTAAAATTACCATCTACCCACAATACTTTTATTTATTTAATTACTGGTGAAATCGAAATTGGTAAAAATAAACATGAAAATGTTAAAGACAGTACTTTAATACTTTTAACTAAGGGTGAAGACTTAATGGTTAAAGCTAAATCAAATTCTAAATTCTTGGTAATTTCAGGTAAACCAATTAATGAAGAAATAGCTAGAGGTGGACCATTTGTTATGAATACTAAAGCAGAAATCTTGCAAGCAGTTCAAGATTATCATAATGGTACGTTTGTAAAATAAATTATGAAAGCTGTAGAAATTAATAAAACTGGTGGACCTGAAGTTTTAGAAGTTAAGGATATTTCTTTAGATAAGCCAGGTCCTGATCAAGTAACAATTGAACAAAAAGCAATTGGTCTTAACTACATTGATACTTACCATAGATCAGGTTTGTACCCATTAAAACTACCGATTGGTTTAGGTTTAGAGGGTGCTGGAATTATTACTGATGTTGGAGAGAACGTAAAAGACTTCAATGTTGGTGATAAAATTTCTTATGCAGGTATTCCTTTAGGTTCATATTGCTCACACAGAAATTACCCGACCAAGAACTTGGTAAAAGTACCAGATGGTATTGATCTTGAGGTAGCAGCAACCTTGATGACAAAAGGTTTAACAACTTTTTATCTTTTGCACAAAACTTATCCAGTCAAATCAGGTGAAACAGTTTTATTTCACGCAGCTGCTGGTGGGGTTGGTCAGATTTTTGGACAATGGGCAAAGAGTTTAGGCTGTACTGTTATTGGTACAGTTGGTTCAGATGAAAAAGTAAATATTGCAAAAGAAAATGGTTACGATCATGTAATTAATTACAATAAAGAAGACTTTGCTAAAAAAGTTTTGGAAATCACAAATGGTAAGGGTGTTCCAGTTGTTTATGATGGTGTTGGTAAAGATACACTAGATGGATCAATTGAATGTTTAGCAATAAGAGGAATGATGGTTTCATTTGGAAATGCATCTGGACCGTTGTCAGATATTAATGTGCCAAAAGTTATTCAGCCAAAAGGCCTTTATCTTGTAAGACCATCAATGCAACAATACCTGTCAACAAGAGAAGAATTAGATGAAGCATCAAAAAAAATGTTTGAAAAGATTAGCTCTGGTAAAGTTAAAATTAAAATTTTTAAAAAATATAAATTAGAAGAAGTTATTAAAGCTCATCAAGATCTTGAGGGTAGAAAAATTTTAGGTCCAGCTGTAATAGTTCCTAATTAACATCAACATCCATATCAGACATATGGAGCTTAAGTGCATTTGTTGAAATTTGAATTTCTCGTATAAAAAAGATTATAGAAATAATCATTGATAAACAGCATGATCCAAAAATTATTCTAGCTAAAAGAACTTCATCTAAATAAAGAGCAAATACAGTTAGCATATTAAAAAGAAAACCAAATGCAGCGAATAATATTGTCCATCTCAAAAGAGTTATTCTGCCACTTAAATTTATAAACTGTTTTTTCCATTCAGGTGGAATATGTTTCTCATAGACATGCTCATCATGAAGCTGACGAATTAAAATACTAAGAGAATGAAATCTATTACTATAAACGCTCATTAATAATGGTATTGCAGGAAACATTAGCGCTGTGACTGTGTAATCTATATTCATACGAATCAATTTGATTATGAAACTAGCCTTTGTTATTTACAAGTAAAATATTATGACACATTTAAAACTTTTCATTGATTTAACGAGATTAAAAAAACCGATTGGGTTTATGTTATTGTTCTGGCCATGTGCTTGGGGTCTAACATTAGCTTATGATTTTTCTTTAACTTTAAATAACTATTTTTTCTACTTAACTCTTTTTTTTCTAGGCTCTGTGTTGATGAGATCTGCTGGTTGTATTGTAAATGATATTTTAGATAAAGAATTTGATGCAAAAGTATTTCGTACTAAAAATCGTCCTATAGCATCAGGTAAAATTTCAATTAAACTTGCTATTTATTATGCTTTTATTTTGTGTTTTTTAGCTTTACTAGTTTTGTTGAATTTCAATATTTTTACAATCATTCTAGCATTAGGGTCAATGCCTCTTGCGTTTAGTTACCCACTTATGAAAAGATATACTTATTGGCCACAATTGTTCCTCGGAATTACATTCAATTATGGACTTCTGCTAGGATGGTCTGCTGTAAAGGGTCAAATAGAATTAGCTCCTATCCTTTTTTATTTAGGAGCCATATTTTGGACACTTGGTTATGATACAGTTTATGGATACCAAGATATTAAAGATGACGAAATAATAGGTTTAAAATCAACTTCTATAAAATTTAAAAATAATGCAAAAAAATTTTTGTTCTTATGTTTTAGTTTATTAATAATTCTTTTTGTTGCTGGTGGATATTATATGAAATTTAATTCTATTTACTTTTTCTTGATATTAATTCCTTCTTTTCACCTATTTTTTTATCAAATAAAAACTTTTGACACTAATGATACAAATAGCTGTTTAAAAGTATTTAAAAGTAATAATTTTTTTGGATTAATTGTTTTTTTATGTTTTTTATTAATTAAAAATATTTAATGAAAAAAATTGAAATTTATAAACGTTTATATAATGACTATTCTAAAAAATTTTTAGATAAAATTTTATTATCAGGCTTTTTTTCTATATTAGTTGCTGGAAGTACATCAGCAATTGCTTGGTTACTTGATCCTGCGATTAAAAAATTGTTTATTGAAAAAGATCAAACGTTAATAATTTATATTCCATTTCTTATCATTATTACATTTGCTGTAAAAGGTTTTTCATTATACTTCGCAAAAACAACTATGATAGGTGTGGGAGAGTCTATAAAAAAAAAACTTCAGTATGACATGGTAAACACATTAATTGGAACTGATACTCAAATTATAGACAAAAAGCATTCAGGTAAGTTTATATCTAACTTAACTTATGACGTTTCTCATATTACCAATTTGCTTAGTAATGCAATACTAACTTTATTTAAAGACTCCTTAACACTAATAGGTTTATTATCAGTTATGTTTTTACAAAACTGGAAGCTTGCATCGATATCTATAATTATGATCCCTCTTGCAAGTATTACCGCAAAAAGCTTGGGGAAAAGAATTAATAAAGTAGCAACAGAAGCACAGATTACATCAGGTTTTTTAACAACTTATCTTGTAGAATTATTTAAGAATCATAAGTTGATTAAAATTTTTCAAAAAGAAAATTATGAAAAACTTAAGGCTGATAAATACTTAACAGAATTAAAAGATAAAAATCAGAAAATTCAAACTGTATATATAAGAATCTCGCCCATAATGGAAACATTAACTGGGGTAATGATCGCAGTTTTAATTTTTTATTCAGGAAAATTGATGTTAAAAGGCGAGGTTGATATTAATAATTTTTTTTCTTTCCTAGCAGCAATGATGTTAGCTTACCAACCTGTACGTGCTCTATCAACTCTGAACCTGACCTTAAATCAAGGATTATCCGCAGCCTCTAGAATTTTACCTATAATCGATCAAAAAAGTAAAATTAAGGACTTAGAAAATGCAAAAGATATTGAAATTAAAGACTCAAATATTGAATTCAAAGATATAAAATTTTCATATGAAATAGAGGAAGGAATAACCCTAGATAAAATTAACTTAGAATTTAAAGGTGGTAAGATGACGTCTTTAGTTGGACATAGCGGTTCTGGAAAATCTACTATTATGAATTTAATCCCAAGATTTTATGATGCCCAATCTGGAAATATTACTATAGACAACCAATCAATTTATGAAACCAAGATTAAATCACTAAGAGAAAAAATATCAATGGTTAGCCAAGAAACTACTCTATTTGATGATACAATAAAAAATAATATTAAGTATGCTAATGAAAATGCCACTGATGAGGAAATTTTTAAAGCAGCAGAATTATCATTTTGTAATGAATTTATTGAAAATCTTCCAAATAAATTTGATACGCTAATTGGTGAAAATGGAGTGAGATTATCAGGTGGAGAAAAACAAAGACTATCTATAGCTAGAGCTATGTTAAAAAAAAGTTCGATTATATTGCTAGATGAAGCAACGTCATCTTTAGATTCTGAAACAGAGTCTAAAATACAAGACGCCCTAAGAATTTTAACTAAAGATAAAACAACTATTGTAATAGCACATCGTTTATCAACAGTTTTAAATTCAAATAATATTTATGTAATTGATTCTGGCAAGGTAATTGATAGTGGAAAGCATAATGACCTAATGAATAATTCAGAATTATATAAAAGTTTCTATGATAAACAAATTCAAAAATAAATATGTATGTTTTTTACCAAATATTATTACTCATAGTAACATTACTATCCCCATTTATTATTTTTTATAGAGTCTTAAAAAATAAAGAAGATAGCAAAAGATTTATTGAAAAATTCAGTTTTAATACAAAAAAAAGAAAAAAGGGTAAATTAATTTGGTTTCACGGAGCAAGTGTTGGTGAAATTTTAAGTATAATTCCACTTATAAAAAATTATGAAAATGATAAAGAAATAAGCCAAATTCTTGTAACATCTACAACATTAAGTTCATCAAAGGTTTTTCAAAAATATAACTTTAAAAAAACAATACATCAATTTTACCCTATTGATTTATTTTTCATCACAAACAAATTTATTAAATTATGGAAACCAAGTGTTGCGATTTTTGTGGACTCTGAAATATGGCCTTCAATGTTTAAAAAAATAAATAAATCTAATATTCCTTTAGTTTTATTAAATGCAAGAATCACTAAAAAAACTTTCAAAAGATGGATGAAAATAAAAGAATTTAGCAAATCTGTATTTAGCTTGATAACTGTAGCTTTTCCACAAAATCTTGAAACTAAATTTTATTTAAAAAATCTTAATACAAAAAAAATAATTCAAATAGGAAATTTAAAATTTTCTGAAAATTATGAAAGTAAGTTAGATAATATTAGAAAAAGATTAAAAATTGAATTTAATAAAAAAAAAATTTGGGTTTCATCTAGCACACATCATAAAGAGGAAATATTTTGTGCTCAAGCTCATTTAGAATTGAAAAAAAAAATTAAAAATCTTTTGACAATAATAATCCCAAGGCATGTACATAGAGTTAATGAAATTATTCATGAATTAGAGGACCTTGGTTTAAAAGTTGTTTTGCATAGTTCTAAAAGTGCAAATTTAAAAAATTTTGATATTTATCTAGTGGATACATTTGGGGAAACAAAAAAATTTCACAAATTGGCCTCTACAGTATTTTTGGGTGGCTCAATTATAAATAGAGGTGGACAAAATCCATTGGAGGCAGCGAGACTAGGTTCAAAAATATTACATGGATCAAATGTAGATAATTTTAAAGATGTTTATAAATTACTTAAATCATTAAATATCTCAAAAAAAATTACCTCTTCTAAAGAGCTAGCATCATCAATAATATTTAGATCAAATAAAAAGAATGGGTTGAAAATCAAAAATATTGGAAAAAAAATCTTAAAAAAAACTATAAAAGAATTACAGTATTTTATTAGGAATGAATTTAAAAAAACCTAAATTTTGGGATTATAAAAAGCCGAATTTATTTGCATTTTTATTATTACCTCTTGCCTATTTAATCAAAATCATAAATTTGTTGAAATTTAAATCTGAAAAAAAAAAATTAAATATCAAGACAATATGCGTTGGTAATATTTATATCGGTGGTACAGGAAAAACTTCTTTATGTATTCAAATAAACGAAATCTTAAAAAAGAAAAAAATCAAAACATGTTTTGTTAAAAAGTTCTATAAGAATCAAACCGACGAACAAATGCTTTTACAAAATAAAGGTAAACTTTTTTTAAATAAAAAAAGATTTTATGCTCTTAAAAAAGCTGTTTCAGAAAAGTATGATATAGCAATTTTTGATGATGGTCTTCAAGACAAAACAATTTATTACGACAAATCTTTTGTATGTTTTAACACAATTAATTGGATTGGAAATGGAATGACAATTCCGGCAGGACCCTTACGAGAAAATATTACAGCTTTAAAAAAATATAATCAAATATTTTTAAATGGTAATCTAGAAAATTTAGAATTTTTAAAACAAGAAATACTTAAAATTAATCCTAAAATAATTATCCATATTGGAAAATATAAAATAATAAATTTAAATGAATTTAAAATGGATGAAAATTATTTAGTATTTTCTGGTATTGGAAATCATCAAACATTTATCACAATGCTAAAAGAATATAATCTAAATATATTAAAGGACTTCGAATTTCCAGACCACTATCAATATACATTTAACGATATTGAAAATATTATTAAAAAAGCAAAAGTTTTAAATTGTAAAATAATAACAACAGAGAAAGATTATGTGAGAATAAATTCACATTATAAAAACAGAATTAAAGTTATTAAATCTGAACTTAAAATAATTGATGAGGAAAAATTAATTAAATCTATAATTTAAAAATGAAATATATTAAATATTTTACTCAATTTTTATTAACAATAATTTTTTTTATTTTATTTAAAATTTTGGGGTTAAAATTTTCATCTAGATTAAGTGGTAAAATTTTTGAAATAATTGGACCTTTTTTTAGATCAAAAAAAATAATTATTTCGAATATTAAAAAAGCAATCCCAAATATTGAACCTCAAAATTTAAAAGAAATAATAAAATTAATGTGGAATAATTATGGAAGAATTTTTGCAGAATATATTTTTATTAAGGATTTCAGATTAGATAAAGAAAATTCTAAAATAAGTGTAGAGGGTCAGGAAATTCTTGAAGAAATAAAAAAATCTAACAAACAAGTAGTTTTCATTTCAGGTCATTTAAGTAATTTTGAGTTAATGGCAATGTATTTAGAAAAGACTGGAATAAAGCTTTCTGCAATTTACCGTCCATTAAATAATGTTTTTTTAAATAAAATAATTGAAAATATAAGAAAGAAATATATTTGTGAAAATCAAATTAAAAAAGGTATTGCTGGTTTAAAACAGTTAGTCAAATTTAAAAATCAAAATTATTCAACAGCTTTAATGATTGATCAGAGAGTTTCTGAGGGAATTTTATCAAAATTTTTTAATCAAAAAGCTTTAACAACTACTATTCCATCACAATTGGTAAAAAAATTTCATATCCCAATTGTGCCTATTTATATTGAGAGAGTAAAAGATATAAACTTCAAAATAACTATTTATAAACCTATTTATTTTTCGAAGGATGACTCACACCAATATATTACTGATGAGCTAAATAAAATTCTCGAAAAAATGATACTTAAAAAACCAGGGCAATGGATTTGGTCTCATAATAGATGGAAGTAATCTTTTATTTTTTTTCCTCAGTTTCTTTTTTTAGGCAAGCTTCCTTATAAGAGTAATATGCTTCTTGAAATTCTACATTCCAATAAGTCAAATTTTCAATAAGAATTTTTTTTCCAGAAACTGCGCACTCAACATAATCTCCCGGCTTAGTTATCTCAAAATTATTAGGTAAATATCTTATTTTTGCTAATTTTTTTATCATTTTTAGTTTATATAGTTTTATATGAAAGTTGGAATAATAGGAAGTGGTGGAAGAGAGCACGCAATTTGTGAAGTATTAAAAAAATCTAGAAAAATAACGAAAATATATTGCTTCCCTGGAAATGCAGGTACCGAAAATATTTCTCAAAATGTAAACCTTGATTTAGAAAATTTTAAAAAACTCAAAAATTTTATTTTGGAAAATAAAATTGGTTTAATTATAGTGGGTCCAGAAAAACCATTGGTTGATGGTCTTGTAGATTACTTACAAAAATTTAAAATTAAAGTATTTGGTCCAAACAAAAAAGCTTCTAGGCTCGAAGGATCAAAGATATTTACTAAAAAACTTTGTAAAAAATATAATATACCAACAGCAAAATTTGGAATTTTTCAAAATAAGAAAAATGCAAAAAAATTTTTAAAAAATTCGAAATATCCAATTGTAATTAAAGCTGACAATTTAGCGTCTGGAAAAGGTGTTTATATTTGTAAAAATAAAATAGATGCAAATCATGCGATCGAGGAAATTTTTAATGGAAAGTTTGGTAAAGCAAAAAACCTACTTATTGAAGAATTTTTAAATGGTGAAGAAATGAGTTTTTTCACTATCCATGATGGAAAAAATTATAAATTTTTTGGAACTGCACAAGATCATAAAAGAGTTTTTGAAGGAGATAGAGGTAAAAATACTGGAGGTATGGGGGCTTATTCACCCTCAAGACTGATAAATAATAAATTACAAAAGAAAATTGTTAATAAAATAATAAAACCGACACTTGCGGGTTTATCTAATCAAAACACTAAATATTTAGGTTTTTTATATACAGGTTTAATGATTGTTAATGATGAACCCTTTTTAATTGAGTTTAATGTAAGGATGGGTGATCCTGAATGCCAAACCATAATTCCAAAACTAAAAACTGATCTTTATGAAATTTTTTTAGCATGCTGCGAGGAAAGATTAAACAAACTTAATGTAAAATGGTATAATAAAAAAAGTTTATGTATTGTATTATGTTCCAAAGGATATCCGGAAGGTTTTAAAAAAAATGTAGAAATAAAAAATTTAAATAAAATAATTACAAATCAAGATAAGTTATTATTTCATGCAGGAACAATTAAAAAAAATAAAAAAATTTATGCTATCGGAGGTAGGGTTTTAAATTTCATTTCTTTATCTAAAAATTTTAGCTCTGCAAGGAAAAATATAATAACTGCTATACATAAATTAAATTGGCCAGGCGGCTTCTTTAGACGAGACATAGGTTATAAAGTCATAAAAAAATGAGAATAATATCTGGTAAATTTAAGGGTAGAAAAATTTTAGAACCACCAGATATTAAAACTAGACCTCTTAAAGATTTAACAAAAGAATCTATATTTAATATAATAGAGCATACAAATAAATTTAAAATAAATTTAACCAAGTCAAATATATTAGATTTATTTTCAGGTGTAGGATCCTTCGGCATTGAATGTCTATCACGAGGAGCAAATTATGTGGTTTTTGTAGAAAATTATTTTGGTGTATTGCCTATTTTAAAAAAAAATTTGATCAGCTTAGGATCATTAAAAAATTATAAAGTAATCGAAAAGGATGTTTACGATAAAAGTTTATTTATCAAGTTTGATAATAAATTTAATTTAATTTTTTTTGATCCTCCGTACAAAGATAAAAATTTTATAAAAATACTAATAAATATGCAAAAATTAAATTTATTAGATAAAGATGGCATAATTATTCTTCATAGACATAAAAAAGAAAAAGATAATTTTCCTGAAAACTTCAAAATTATTGAAGAAAAAAAATATGGAATATCAAAAATTTTTTTTTTAAATTTCTTAAATTAATAAATTAAGTGTTTCCTTTTTAATTAATTCAACAGATGGTTGATTGAACGGATTGAGGTTAAGCATTCTTCCCAATAATATTGTTTCTAATATAAAAAAACAAAATAGTTCACCTAGAGTTTTTTCATCACGTTTTATAATTTCAAAACTCCTATAAGGGATATTTTTTTTTCTAAATACATTTTCTGTTGCTTTTTTTTGAGCAAAGATTATGTCAGATATTTTTTTATTTTTTAAAAATTTAAATGATAAAGATAAATTTGTATTATTAATAATTTGGGATTTTTTTTCTTTAACATAAAAAAAAGTAAAAAAATTATTTTGAAATCCATCTAAATAAAGTTGCATGACACTATGATTATCTTTAGGCATTGTTGATATAATTGGTAATATACCCTTTTTTTTCTTACCTAAACTTTCTGCAATTAATTGTTGATACCATTTAAATAAATTTTCTGAATTTTCATCATAATTTATAATGATTGAATTAAATTTTTTTTTATTAATAAAAAAAAGTGTCGAACTGACGTTTGTAATTAAAGTTTCAAAAAAATTTTTATTTTTTATTAATTGATTTAACTGTCTAAATTTTTTAGGATTTAAACCCATCAATTCTGCTGGTGCCATTCCAACCTCTGATAAAACTGAATATCTACCACCTATAAAATTATTATGATGTATTACTTCTGCTTTTAATTTTTGCGCCAAATTATGAAGATAATTATTTTTATTTTCTGTAATAAAAATATTTTTCTCATTTTTTTTAATTAGAATATTTGTATTTGCTATAGTTTCAATTGTGTTTCCAGATTTAGAAACAATTAAATTAACAAATTTTTTGGTATCTTTTTTTTGTTTTTTTTTAAGATTATCAATAAAATAAAAATTTTTCTTTATCTTGTGATTAAGAAAATCGTATATAGCCTGCGATCCTAGTGTAGACCCGCCCATACCAATCATTCTGAAATTTAAAAAGGATTTAAACTTTTTTAAAGATTTTTTTGTGAAACTATTTTTATAATTCGTGCTTAATGATTCGATTACTGAATTTTTTTCAGAGAGAATTGAACTCAAATGTTTGTTGATTTTTTTTGTACTTTTTTTAATTTTGAAATTGGTGAAATTAATACTTTTTGTAAGCATCAATTATTCTTTTTTATCTTTTCTAAAAGTGATTCCTCTAAATTTTTATTCACTTCTAAAACTTCATTGGATTCAGCACTATCAATTCCATTGTTTTTCACAAAATTTTTAATTGCATTATCCTCTGCTTTTTTTTCAATTTTTTTCGATTTAGGAACTGGAAGTTCATTATAATTCGGTGGCATTACAAGTGGAGCTTTTTTTTCAACCAAAAATTCATCGCTACTATTTTTTTTTTGGTTTGAAAAGCCTTCTTTTACAGTCCCACATGCTTGTAATAACAAAAGCAAATTTAAGATAATTAAAATTTTATAAAACTTCATAGGTTGTTTTCTTTATTAGTACCAAATAATTCTAATATTATCATTAAAATCACACCAAAAGTAATAAATATATCTGCGACATTGAAAATGAACCAATGATAATTTCCAATGTGAAAATCTATAAAATCAGGAACACCTTTGTAAAATATTCGATCAAAAACATTTCCTAGTGCTCCACCAAAAATCATAAGGAGAGAGTATTTTTTTAATCCTTTGCTTTTTATGAGCATAAAAAAGATAATAAGAATAATTATAAAGATAAATATAGTTAAGATATTATATATATACTTTTCATCAAAAGATAATAACCCAAAAGCAATTCCCTCATTCAAAATTAAAGTTATATTTAAAAATTTTGAAGAAAATATTTCAGATCCTAAAAATTTCTTGTCAAGATAAATTACATAAATTTTAGAAATTCTATCCAATGAAAAAATCAGTAGAACCAAAAAAAAATTAATAATAAAATTTTTTCCTAAGTTTTTTATTATCATTCCTAATTCAAAGCACAATTAACTCTATCACAAGCTGCTTCTTTAATCTTCCAACATATCGAGCACTTTGATCCTCTTGCTTTAGAAGTAATTGCTGTTATTTCAATATCATCTTTATAAATAACTTCAGCTTTTGAAGTAATACAAAGTTCAGAAAAATCCGTATTTTCAGTAAGATCTTTTAATTTTTGACTCATTTGTATTTTTAAATTAGCTTCTAAGCTTGATCCTATTTCTTTACTAGCTCTTTTTTCTTCAATACTTATGTTACAAATATTTCTAATTTTAATTAATTCACTCCATTTTTCGCTGAGTTTTTTATTTTTAAATTTATCAGGAAATTCCAAAAATTTTTCAAGGTGAATACTTTTTTTGTCTTTAAATAACAACTTAAAAATTTCTTCAGTTGTAAAAGACAAAATAGGAGCAAACCATTTTAATAGTGCATTTAAAATTATATTAAGTAGCAAAATACATGATTTTCTTCTTTTTGAATCTTTAGAATCACAATAAAGATTATCTTTTCTAATATCAAAATAAAAAGCAGATAAATCAACAGTGCAGAAATTTAGTAGTTCTTTATATAAATTATGAAAATCATAATTCTTAAAATATTTTTTAAATTTATCATTTAATACAAAAATTTTATGTAGCATAAATTGCTCTAGCTCAGGTAACTCAGATAAATCTAAATCATCAAAATTTATATTTTCAAAATTATCATTGATATTTCCAAGCAAATATCTGAATGTATTTCTAATCTTTCTATATGAGTCAGCGTGTTGATCTAATATTGAATAATCAATTCTTAAATCCTCTGCATAATTTGATGATGCTACCCATATCCTTAAAATATCAGCTCCATATTTTTTTAGAATATCCTCAGGTGCAATTACATTTCCTAAAGATTTAGACATTTTTAAGCCTTTGCCGTCTACAACAAATCCATGAGATAAAATCGACTCAAATGGTGCTCTTCCTCTAGTTCCGCAAGATTCTAATAATGATGAATGAAACCAACCTCTGTGTTGGTCTGACCCCTCTAAATACATCGATGCTGGCCACTTTAAATCATCTCTTTTTTCTAAAACAAACGAGTGAGTTGAACCACTATCGAACCACACCTCAACAATATCACTTAATTTTTCAAAATCCTCAGCTTTATACTTTTTTCCTAAAAATCTTTGAGGATCATCTGAAAACCAACAATCCGAACCTTCTTTTTGATAAATAGAGGCAATATTTTCAGTAACCTCATCATCAACTAATATTTCTTTTGTTTTTTTATTTACGAAAATTGGAAGGGGTACTCCCCAAACTCTTTGTCTTGACACACACCAATCGGGCCTTGTTTCTATCATTGATTTTAATCTTTCTTTACCTTTGCTTGGATAAAAAGTTGTTTCATCAATGGCCTTTAATGCTTTATCTCTTAATTTATGACTTTCCATTGAGATAAACCATTGTGGAGTGGCTCTGTGAACAAGTGGAGCCTTAGATCTCCATGAGTGCGGATAAGAATGAACCAACTCACCATTAAATAATAAATTTTTTTCATCTCTAAGTTTTTCAATTACAATAGGGTTTGCTTTAAAAATATGAATTCCTTCAAACAATTTTACATTACTTGTATATTTTCCATCTCCATCTACTGTTTCGATCGCTTTAATACTGTTATTCAAACAAAGATTAAAGTCATCAGGTCCGTGACTTGGAGCACAGTGAACTATTCCAGTTCCTTGCTCAGTAGTTACAAATCTAGCTTCAAGCATTGGGATATCATGATCATAACCAAGATTAAAAAAAGGGTGACTACAAATAGTTTTATTAAATTCTTTTCCTTTAAAAGTATGAATTTTTTTATAATTTTTTAGTTCACACTCTTTAACAACTGATTCTAGTAGAGCATCTGCTATAACAATTTTTCTATTTTTAAAATCACCCTCGTCATTTATTTCTAACATTAAATAATCAAGAGACTCGTTATATGCTAAAGCTTTATTGGCTGGTATTGTCCATGGTGTTGTTGTCCAAATAACTATTTCACTTCCAACTAAATCTTTAAAATTTGATGATTTAACTTTAAACGAAGTATAAATTGTATCTGATTTATGATCTTTATATTCTACCTCAGCATCTGCAAGTGCAGTTTTTTCAACTGTTGACCATAACACAGGTTTAAAACCTTTATATAAACTTCCTTCTTTTAAAAATTTACCAAGCTCCCTAACTATCTGGGCTTCTGCATTAAAGCTCATTGTTGAGTAATAGTTTTCCCAATCTCCTACAACACCTAATCTTTTAAATTGGCTTTTGTGAACTTCAATCCACTTCTCAGCAAATGTTCTACATTCTTTTCTAAACTCAACTATCGGAACTTCATTCTTATTTTTTTTATTTTTTTTATATTGTTCCTCGATTTTCCATTCAATTGGTAAACCGTGACAATCCCAGCCTGGAACATAAATGGAATCTTTTCCGTCCATTTGATGAAATTTTACAATTATGTCTTTAAGAATTTTATTTAGAGCTGTTCCCATATGAATATTTCCATTCGCATAAGGAGGACCATCATGTAGAACGAATTTTTCTCTTCCTTTACTTTCATTTCTTAATTCATCGTAAAGATTTATTTTTTTCCAATATTCAAGAATTTCTGGCTCTCTAGTAGGCAGGTTGGCTTTCATCGAAAAAGCTGTTTTTGGGAGATTTATCTGTGATTTAGTCATTTAGCTTTTTTTGCAATATTTAAATCTTTTTTTATTTGAGTTCTTAATTGATTAACATTATTAAATTTTTTTTCTTTCCTTATAAACTTTAAAAACTCTACTGATAAAAGTTTATTATAAAGATTTCCAGAAAAATTAAATAAATGAACTTCTAATAATATTTTTTTTTGATTAAATGTCGGTCTGTATCCAAGATTAGCAATTCCTTTAAGATATTTGTCGCTATTTTTTATCAAAACCTTGACGGCATAAACTCCTGGCTTTGCTAAAACATAATCACCGATGTCTATGTTGCAGGTTGGAAAACCAATTTTTTTTCCTACTTGTCTTCCCTTTTTAACCACTCCTTGTATCGCCCAGTTTCTTTTTAAAAGATTATTAGCTTTGTCCAACAGACCTTTTTCTAAAAAATTTCTTATTAAAGATGATGATACTATCTTTTTACTTTTAATTAATGGTTCAGGCTTAACAACTTTATAATTAAACAATTGTTCATATTTTTTTAATAATTTAACATTTCCTTCTCTTTTATTTCCAAATCTGAAATTATTGCTTACAAAAATAAATTTAGATCCTAGTTTTTTATTTAAAATTTTAGAAATAAAGTTTAACGCTTTAGTTTTTGAAAATTTTTTATCAAATTTTTTTGTAATTACAAAATCTACTTTTAAAATACTTAGTAACTTAATTTTTTGATTAATATTAGAAAGCCGAAAGTTTTTTAATTTTTTATTAAAAAACATTTTTGGCATTGGATTAAAATTTACTACCCCAATTTTTAAATTATATTTTTTCTTGTATGACTGTGCTAATTTAAATAATTTTTGATGCCCCAAATGTAAACCATCAAAATTACCTATTAAAATAATTGATCCTCTGTGTAATTTTTTAATATTAAAATTTGTATAATTTTTTACCATTTTAAGTCTGATTGAATAAAATTTACTATCGCTTCATACTCTTTTGAAACATCTTGGATACCTTTATTTCTTATTTCATTTCTGTGTATTCCGTTACTAATTAATAAGGAATCATAATTCAAAAGATTTGCACCCTTAATATCAGTATTTAAATTATCGCCTATTGCTAATATTTTTTTATTTTTATTGTCAATTGACTGATTATAAACCTCTGGATGTGGTTTTCCAAAATATACTACTTCTCCACCCATTTTTTCAAAAACCATTGCGACAGAACCCGCGCACAACTCTCTAACCTCACCACGATCAACTATTAAATCTGGATTTGTACAAATCATTTTTTTGGCAATATGTTTTTCAAGTAAATCTTTATAAAATTTTAAATCCTTATCATGATCATCAAATAACCCTGTACACAATAAATATTCACTATCACTAATATCTTCACACTTATTTTTCTCAAATAAATAAAATAAATCAAAATCTCTGGGTGGACCTATGTGGTAAAACTTTTTCGATATGTAAGATTTTTTCAAATAATTCAATGCTGCCTCTCCTGAAGTAAATACGTGATCTCTTAGTATTTTATCCATGCCCATCTTTTCTAAAAAATTTTGAACAGTTTTATTTGGTCTTGGTGCATTTGTTAAAAGTACTAGAATTTTATTTTTTTTTAAAAGTTCCTTTAGAACAACTATTGCTTTTTCATGAAGATTAATCCCATTATGAACAACACCCCATAAATCTATATAAAATAGATCATAATTATCGGCTATAGATTGTAGTCCATTTAAATCTAAATTTTTGGTCATATTTTAAGGTATAAACCATAAAATCTTGGATTTACTAGTAATTTTAATATTATAAATATTTTCATATCTTGAAATAGACTGTGAAATATCTATATGAGGCTCATATTTATAAAGATTTATTAAGGAGAATTTATGAAATTTAAACCGTTACATGACAGAGTTCTAATTGAAGTATTAGATAGTAGTGAAAAAACTGCTGGAGGAATAATTATACCTGATACAGCTCAAGAAAAACCGCAAGAAGGTAAAGTGGTTGCCATTGGTGGTGGAGCAAAAACTGAAGATGGAAAAATAATTCCAATGGATGTGAAAGTTGGTGACAAAGTTTTATTTGGAAAATGGTCAGGAACTGAAGTCAAAATTGATGGTAAAGAGTACAGCATAATGAAAGAGTCAGACATTATGGGTATTACAACTAAGTAATTTAATTTAAAGGAGAGATATAATGGCAAAAATTGTTAAATTTGATGCTGAAGCAAGAGCGGCAATGATAAGAGGTGTAAATATCTTGGCTGACACTGTTAAAGTAACATTAGGACCAAAAGGAAGAAATGTCGTAATGGATAAATCTTATGGTGCACCCAGAATTACTAAAGATGGTGTTTCTGTAGCTAAAGAAATAGACCTAGAAGATAAATTTGAAAATATGGGCGCACAAATGGTTAAAGAAGTTGCTAGTAAGACTAATGATGAAGCTGGTGATGGAACTACAACTGCAACTATACTTGCACAAGCTATTGTTAAAGAAGGTGTTAAGTATGTAACTGCTGGCATGAATCCTATGGATGTAAAAAGAGGAATTGATGCTGCTGTAGAAACAGTAAAAGAAAGCCTTGTTGCATCTGCAAAAAAAGTAAAAGACAGCGATGAGATTGCTCAAGTTGGAACTATTTCTGCAAATGGTGATAAAGAAATTGGAACGATGATTGCGAAAGCAATGCAAAAAGTAGGAAATGAAGGTGTTATTACTGTTGAAGAAAATAAAGGTATTGAAACAGAATTAGATGTAGTTGAAGGTATGCAATTTGATAGAGGATATCTATCACCATACTTTATCACTAACAGTGATAAAATGACTACAGAGTTAGATAATCCTTTTATTTTATTACATGAAAAAAAATTAACTAATTTACAGCCAATGGTTCCTCTTTTAGAGGCTGTTGTTCAAGCTGGTAGACCACTAATGATTATTTCTGAGGATGTTGAAGGCGAAGCTTTAGCAACTTTAGTTGTAAACAAACTAAGAGGTGGTTTAAAAGTTGTAGCTGTTAAAGCTCCAGGATTTGGTGATAGAAGAAAAGCTATGCTTGAAGATATAGCTATTTTAACAGGAGGTCAGGTTATATCTGAAGACCTAGGTATCAAACTTGAAAATGTTAAACTTGATGATCTTGGATCTTGTAAGAAAATCAAAGTTGATAAAGATAACAGCACTATCGTTAATGGTAGTGGTAAAAAATCTGACATCGAAGCTAGATGTGCATCTATCAAACAACAGGTTGAGGAAACTACTTCTGATTACGACAGAGAAAAACTTCAAGAAAGACTTGCGAAGTTAGCTGGTGGAGTTGCAGTAATTAAAGTAGGTGGTGCAACTGAAGTTGAAGTTAAAGAAAGAAAAGACAGAGTTGAAGATGCTTTGAATGCAACTAGAGCTGCTGTTGAAGAAGGTATTGTAACTGGTGGTGGTTGTGCACTTTTATATGCTGCTCAAGATCTTGCAAAAGTTAAAGTAAAAGGTGATGATCAAAAAGCAGGTGTTGATCTAGTTAGAAAAGCATTAGAAGCTCCTATTAGACAAATTACTAAAAATGCTGGTGTAGATGGTTCAGTAGTAGTTGGTAAATTATTAGAACAAATGAAAAAAACAAATGGTTATGATGCTCAAAATGAAGAATATTGTGACATGTTTGCAAAAGGTATTATAGACCCAGTTAAAGTTGTGAGAACTGCTCTACAAGATGCAGCTTCAATTGCTGGATTATTGGTAACCACAGAAGCAATGATCGCTGACAAACCAGAGGAAAAAGATGCTGCTGGCGGTATGCCTGGTGGAATGCCTGGTGGCATGGGTGGCATGGGAGGAATGGGTGGAATGGGCATGTAATACCCTTTTCGTACCTACGAAATTTAAAAAGGCGAGTTTTTACTCGCCTTTTTTTTTATCTCTACGAAAATAAAAGTAATGAACAAAGTAATGAATGAGTAATGAACAAGTAATGAACAATTTTAAAATACAAGGTAATTCAATAGTTATTCAATCAGTGAGTGAGAATGTAATTCCCGAATACCCATCCTAGAAATTCAAAGAAGGAAAAATTAAACAACATAAGAAAAGAATTAATTACACAATCAACAAACATACCATTGATAGATTTAAACAACTTTGTCAAAAGCGAGATTGGATAATGTCAGTTGTAGTTGAGAATAATATTAAGCGACTGGTAGATAATCTTTAAATATAAAATAAATTAAATTTTTGAAACTATTGCTACAAATTTTCTTTCATTTTCTATACAATTATGTTCAGCACCCAATCTTTTATATATCAATCTAAAGTTAATTAAATCCTCTTTTTTTAACTCGTTTAATGTTTCATAAGTAGCGATTGAACTATACATTATGTCTGAATTACTTTGATTTAATTTTAAATGGACATCATCACATAAAATTAAACCATTTTCTTTTAAAATATTAAGTGAATTAATAATATCAATACAAACTACTGGATATCCGTGAGCGCCATCAATCCAAATTAAATCATATTTTTTTTTATAGTTTAATAATTTTAATGAGTTAAGAGGACTATAATTAATATTTTTATTTTTAGATAAAATAATATTCCTGTCTTGAATAAATTTAATAATATTATCTTTCCTATTATAAAAATTTATAAAGTCATCATCATTTTCAGGCAAGTCAATAGTATCAATATTAGAGTTAGGAAATAAATTTGATAATAGCAAAGCATTAAAACCATCAAAGGTACCAATTTCTAATATATCAGTAATTGATTTATTTTTGCTTAAAGAAAGACTTGAAAAAATAACCTCATGTTCTGAACTCATCCCACTATCTCTTGATTTAAAACCAAGTTCTTTTTTTATGAGTGTTAACTTTTTAATTCCTTCTTCTCTATTTAAACCAAAATATTTAAATATATCATTTTGCTCTTTTTCAAAGAAATTTTGATTGTATTTTTTAAAATTAAAATAATAATTTAATTTGTTAAATATCTTTTTTGGTATTTTATGGGGTCTTATTAAATTTCTAATTAATTTTAATAACAAATTATTCATAAATTTATAATTTATATACTTTCTAAAAAATTACAAAACAATTAAACATAATAATATTAGATTGTAATTCTACATTACAGATATTGTGACTAATTATTTTTTCATCAGGTAGAATTATACTTTCTTTTTTATAAGACATTAAAAACCCAAGATTGATTAAATTTCTAACACACTTTGATGGAATGGGTGTGCGCAAAAAAAAAATAAAAATAAAACAAGTAAGTATTGAGACGCTAAATTGAATATCAATTATTCAATGTAGTAATCTTCTGAAAGTTGGACTAGTTTGAGGTCAGAATTCACGTGGTTACAATGTAGTAAATTAAAAGGTGTTGATTTTATTATGTTTTGGTTTGCGGTATGAGAATGTAACCCTCTACTCTTAAAGTAAAATTCAAAAAGAGCAGTCTTTACTGCCCTTTTTTTTTATAATCGAATTAAATTTTTAATTATTTAATAAAAAATTATTTAAAATCTTATAATGTTTTATACTGATCCTATGAATTAATTTAGATAGTAATCTATTCCAAAAAATTTTTTTTTTACAAAAAAGATAATCAAAATTATTATGATCATAACCAAATCCACAGTAAGAATATCCTGATTTTGTTAAAAAACTTATTAATTTTTTTTTCTGATTTTTTGTTAAATGAAGATATTCAATAGAAATATTTTTTATATTGTATTTACTAAAATCAATTGACATGATTACCTCAAAATCTAAACCCTCTATATCAATGCTTAAATAATCAATCTCATTAATTGAATTATTTTCAAAAAAATTATTAATAGTGAATGATTTAACAGTAAATTTTTCTATATCTGAATTTGGATAATTTTTTTTTACGTGATCAAAATCAGAAGAACAAACTTGAAAATGTGGTGCATCATCTTTTGCATAATAAAAAGTTAATTCCTCTAAATTTTTAGTTGATATAGCGATATTATGAATATTTATATTTTTATAGTTCCTATAGCAAAATTTAAGTTTTTCGATGTTTAATTTATTTGCCTCAACAACAAAAACCTTTGATTTATTATCGTATTTTTTTTTAATAAATTCAGTGAACCCACATCTAAAATTTGCTCTAGAATCTTGATCTCCTGCTCCCGCTCCTAAATGAACAAAATACATTTATAATGATAAATAAATTAACTTAGCTTATAATATTATAAAAATGTCAAAAAGATATAGCGGTAAATCGTTTAAAGATTCTAATTTAAAGAAAAAACCTAAATTGACTCTAAAAGAGAAAAGAAAAGTTAAAAAAGAAAAGCAAAAAAAACAAAATTAATTGTAAATATTTCAAATTTTTCAAGCCAGTTATGAGTTTTTTTGAGTTTTAATATCCTTTTAAATATGTATAAGAGCCAGAATTTATGAGCAATAATATCAAAAATATCACGATCATAGCCCATGTTGATCATGGCAAAACTACTCTAATTGATAATTTAATGAAACAGAGTGGTTCATTTAGAGATAATGAAGTTGTTGATGAAAGATTAATGGATTCGGGTGAGCTTGAAAAAGAAAGAGGAATTACAATTTTAGCTAAGCCTGCTTCAATTAATTGGAAAAATTCAAGAATAAATATAATCGATACTCCAGGTCACAGAGATTTTGCTGCTGAAGTTGAAAGAGTTTTAAGTATGGCAGACGGAGCGTTGTTATTAATTGACTCTGCAGAAGGTGTAATGCCTCAAACAAAATTTGTATTATCAAAAGCACTTAAACAAGGATTAAAACCAATTGTTGTTATTAATAAATTAGATAAAGCTGATCAAAGAGCTAATGAAGTTTTAGATGAAACATTTGATTTATTTGTTAGCTTAGATGCAAATGAAGAACAATTAGATTTTCCAGTTTTGTATGCAAGTGGAAGATCAGGTTGGGCAGATCATGAAGTTGATGGTCCAAGAGAAAATTTAAATCCTTTGTTAGATTTAATTGTTGATCATGTAAAACCTGCTGAACTTGACAAAACTAAACCTTTTGCAATGTTGTCAACACTACTTTATGCAGATAGTTTTTTAGGAAGAAGTTTAGTTGGAAGAATTACACAAGGCACTGCAAAAGCTAATCAATCAATAAAAGCAATCAATTTAAATGGTGAAAAAGTTGATGAAGGAAAATTAACAAAAATTTTTAGATATGAAGGAACAAAAAAAGTTCCAATAGATGTTGGTGAGGCTGGAGATATTGTAGTTGTTGCCGGGTTAGAAAAAGCAAACGTTGCTGATACCATATGTGACCTAGAGGTAAATGAGCCGATCGCTGCTACTCCAATAGATCCTCCTACTATGTCAATTACAATTACTGTAAATACTTCACCTTTAGCTGGAACTGAAGGTAAAAAACTAACCAGCACCCAAATAAGAGATAGATTAGTTCAAGAGGCACAAAATAATGTAGGTATTACATTTTCAGAAAACGAAGGAAAAGACTCTTTTGTAGTTAGTGGCAGAGGTGAGCTAATGTTAGAAATTCTTTTAACTCAAATGAGAAGAGAGGGCTTTGAAATGACAGTTAGCCCTCCAAAGGTTTTATACAAAACTGATGAAAGTGGAAATAAACTTGAGCCAATTGAAGAAATTACTATGGACCTTGATGAAGAACATTCTTCAAAAGTAATTGATTCAATGAACAGAAGAAAAGGTAAATTAATAGAATTAAAAGATACTGGAACTAATAAAAAAAGATTAATTTTTCATGCACCTACTAGAGGGTTAATGGGCTACACAAGTAGATTTCTTACGCTTACAAAAGGCAATGGAGTGATCAACAGAATATTCCATAGCTATGGTCCTTTCGAAGGAGAAATGGAAGCTAGAAGAAATGGAGCTTTAATCTCGATGGAACAGGGAAAAGCTGTTGCATTCGCAATCTTTAACTTACAGGCAAGAGGAGAAATGTTTGTTACACATAATGACTCCGTTTATCCTGGAATGATTGTTGGTCTTTCACCTAAACCAGGTGATATGATCATTAATGTAATGAAGGGTAAGAAACTAACAAATATGAGAACACAGGGCACAGATGAGAATGTTGTACTTACACCTGTAAGAAAAATGTCAATTGCAGAACAATTAAGTATGCTTAATACAGATGAAGCTTTAGAGATAACTCCAGACTCATGTAGATTGAGAAAAGCAATTCTTGATCCCCACGAAAGAAAAAAAAGCGAAAAAGCTATAGCTGCTGCTTAATCAAAAGTTTTATCAACTAAATAAAGTCCTAGAGCAACGCAAGGACCTATGCCAAATGCGAACAATAAAGTTCCAACTCCCACTGTACCTCCTAAATACCATCCAATACTTACAACTGAAATTTCTAATATTGCTCTTACAACAGCTATAGGAAAATTAGTTAATTTTTGTAATCCTATCATCAATCCATCTCTAGGACCGGCTCCTAAGTTTGATACCAAGTAAATACCCCCACCTATTCCAACCATGATTACAGAAATTACAGCTAACAATAATTGATGAATATAATTTGACGGTGTTGGAACATATTTGATACAAAGATCAATCATAATTGCAATTATCAAAGCATTAAATATTGTGCCCATCCCTGGTTTTTGGCCAAGAGGAATCCATAAAATTAAAACAGCAATACTTATTAATAAAGTGATAGTTCCAATACTTAAATTAACATTTAAGGAAATACCTTGGGCTAGAACACTCCAAGGTGAGGCTCCTGTGAATGAAACAATTAATAATCCTTCACCCAATCCAAATAAAGACAAACCAAAACATAAGAAAAAAAATGTAGAAAACTTTGGTTTAAAATTAAATGGTTTTTCTGAGCTCCATTTTACTTTTGGAATTTTTTTTATTTTTAAAAACATAATAGTAATAAGCTATATCTATTAATGAAAAATTCTAATATTGTAACCAGCAAATGAAAAAGTTTGCAATTATTTTAATTGTTGTATTTTTTTCATCAATTTCTTTGGCTCATATAGGTCATTATAACAAATTTGACAAAATAGAAATGGAGATCTTGAGAAATGATGAAGTAATTGGTTATAACAATTATTTTTTTAAAAGAGATGGTGAAAAAACGATAGTAAAAAATCAATATAAATTTGAGGTAAAATTACTATCTGCAACAATATTTAAAGTAGAAGGATATGGGGAGGAAATTTATTTAAAAGATAATTTAATATCTTTTCAATCAAAAACACTTCAAAATAAAAAAGAAAAATTTGTAAACTTAAAACTAGATAAAAATAATAAAAAGTTTGAGATCAAAGGATCCTCATATTCTGGTGAAGCTTCTGTTAAAAATATTATTGGGAATTGGTGGAGTCATAAAATTTTACAAGCAGAAAGCCAAATAAGTCCTATTTCTGGAAGTATTAAAGAACAAATTGTTACTTTTATTGGTAAGGAAAACATTTCAATTAATGGTAAAGAATACGAGACAGATCATTTCAAACTTACGTCTAAAGATATGTCTCTTCCTGAAGATAAAAAATTAAATTTTGACATTTGGCTTGATAAAAAAACTTCAGTGATTGTTAAAATTACATATGAGAGAATGGGAAATTGGGAATATCGCTTAAAAAATCTTGAATAAAATTATTTATTTATTTTTTTATAAAGATCGTTGGCACTTATCCATCCAGCCTCTACTCTAGGACCTACAAACCAATCTGCACATACTCCTAAATTTAATTTGTTATTCCAATAACTTTTAATTTTTAAAGATCTAGAATTTGAAGAATATTTCCAACCATGATTTAATGAAGTTAATATTTTTGTTTTTTTAATTCCAGTAAGTTTAAAAAATTGATCAATTAAAATCTTTGAGTTTTTTTCTTTATTTTCTCTATTTTTATTTATTTTTTTATTTGCCCATAGGCTTGTACTTTGTAAAGTCCATAAATCATTATTACTTTTAAATCTTTTTTTACTATTTTCTTTAGCAGCCCATCCTAAAATTTTATCGTTAAATAAATAACTTGATATGTTTTTATTTGTTTTTTTAATTTCGATCATGACTGTAATATTTGCATCCATTTTGATTTTTTGCTTAATGAATGGATCCTTAATAAATTTTTTTGATAATTTTTTTAATTGTGGGAATGGGCAAGTTAATACTAATTTATCATAATATTTTGTTTTATTATTCTTAAAGACTAGCTCCCACTTTTTATTTACAAATTTAATCTTCTCTAACTCGCTTTGAAAATTACAATTTATATTCTTTATTAAATGTTTGCTAATATCATTGTTACCCTTGTAGCCAATTATTTTAACATGATTTTTGTTTTCTTTTTTTAATTTGTTTAAAAAAATATGTTTGCCACTCCATTTTTTTAGAATTTTTTTTTTACGTAAATTTGTAATAAATTTTTTAAATTGAATTGTTTTTGGGGAAATATATTGTGCCCCGTGATCAAATCCTTTTGAATTATTTAATCTTTTAAAAGAAGATCTGCCACCAGGGCCCCGAGCTTTATCATAAATGTGTACAGAATTTTTTTTACTTAACAAATTAGCTATTGTTGCTCCAGAAATTCCAGAGCCAATTACACAATAACTACTCATTTTCCTGCAACAGTCATACCTTCTATCATCATAGTTGGTGAATTGACTGAATATTCAAATTCTAAATCATTAGCTAAAATAATATTTTTGAACATATCCTTAAAATTTCCAGCAATTGTTATTTCATTAACAGGATATTTAAATTCTCCATCTTCAACCAAAAAACCAGTGGCCCCTACTGAATAATCTCCTGTTACAAGATTAGATCCGTGACCAATAGTTTCGGTAATATAAAGACTTCTTGAATTTTTTTTCATAAGATCCTCATAGCTTATATTTCCTTTTTCAAAATATAAATTGGTAGTTCCACCACTTCTTCCATTTGATTGTAAATTTAATTTTTTTCCATTGTATGTGTCGACAAGATAATTTTTAAGTATTCCACTCTCTATAAGTTGTAATGTATTTGAGTTTACACCCTCTGCATCAAAGTTTTGAGAACCCATTCCTTTAATTATATCGGGTTTATCAATCACATTTATCGAATCAGCAAAAACCTGTTCACCAATTTTATCCTTTAAAAATGAAGTACCTCTTGCAATTGCGGAGGCAGATATTGCACTTGCAAAAACACTTAACATTCCCTTTGAAATTCTTTTATCAAAAATTATGCTGATCTTTTCACTTCCAATTTTTTTAGGGCTCAATTTTCTAATAGTTTGCTTGGCAGCTTTATTTCCGAGATCTATTGCTTGCTTAATATCAGACAAATGACGTTTGCTAGAAAACTCGTAGTCTCTTTCCATGCTATTTTCATCTTTTGCAACTGTTACGCAAGAAGTAGTAAAAGAAGAAGTTTTATAACCGTCACAAAAACCGTCACTATTTGCAAGTATAAAATTCGATTTATTTTCAGTAAAACTAGATTCTGTATTTATGATTTGATTATTTGATGAAGCAGACTCCTCTAAATCTTTTAAATATTTTATTTTTTTATCGTTTTCGAATCTTGTTTCATCATACAAATTAAGACTACTAATTTGTTTAGCTAATAAATTTTTATCAGGCAAAGAATTAAATTCATCCTCTGGTGTAATTTTTGTAGTTTCAAAGCACTTTTCAATTAAAGTTTTTAAATTTTCATCTAGTAAATTTGATGATGAAATTGATGATCTTCTTTTACCTAAATAAGTTTCAATACTTAATGCCAATCCATCTGATCTATCTGAAGCTTCTAGGGATTTATTTCTAAAATTAACTGTTTCTGAAATTGAGTGACCAACTGTAACACTTGCATCAGTTGCTCCCATTTTTTTTGCCAAATCCAAACAATATGAAGCTTTAGATTTTAGAAATTCTTGATCCTTAACCATAATTAAAGTTTTGTTCCACCAACTGTCATTTTATCGATCAAAATTGAAGGTTGAGCGACTCCCACAGGAACTCCTTGTCCAGCCTTTCCACAAGTTCCTATACCTGGGTCTAACATCATATCATTTCCTACCATTGATACTTCTTTAAGTATTGATGGCCCATCACCAATTAGTGTTGCGCCTTTAATTGGAGACCCAATTTTTCCATTATTTATTTCGTAGGCTTCGGTGCAATTAAATACAAATTTTCCAGATGTGATATCTACCTGACCTCCTCCAAAGCTTACAGCAAAAATTCCTTTATCAACAGATTTGATCATTTCATCTTGAGTTTGATTGCCACTTAACATCATTGTATTTCTCATTCTTGGCAAAACAATATGTCTATAATTTTCTCTTCTTCCAGATCCAGTGGATCTTGTCTTCATTAATCTCGCATTATGCCTGTCTTGCATAAAGTTTTTAAGAATACCATTTTCAATTAAAACTGTTCTCTCTGTTGGCGTTCCCTCATCATCAATTGTTAAACTTCCTCTTCTATTATCAATCGTACCATCATCAACAATTGTTACACCCTCACTTGCAACTTTTTGACCCATAAGATCGTGAAAAGCTGATGTTTTTTTTCTATTAAAATCCCCTTCAAGACCATGACCAATTGCTTCATGAATTAAGATAGCTGGCCAACCAGGTCCTAAAACTACTTTCATCTCTCCAGCAGGCGCTGGTTTACTGTCTAAATTTACTGAAGCAATTCTAAAAGCTTCTTCACAAACATTTTTCCAATTATCATTTTTTAAATAATCATCATAAGATTGCCTGCCACCAATACCATATACACCCGTTTCTTTTCTTCCGTTTTTTTCCAACATTACAGATACATTAAATCTAATTAATGGACGTACATCGGTGAGTGCTTCTCCACCTGATCGAATAATTTCAATTGATTTTTGTTCAGCAGCAAAACTAGCAGTCACTTGTTTTACTGATCCATCTTTTTTTCTTAAAAAATCATTTACTTTATTTAAAACTTCTAATTTCGAGTCTAAAGATTTTTGTTCAATTGGATTAATATCTTCATAAAATTTTTTATTAGATTTTGGAATTTCATGATTATATGTGCCTTTAATTGATTTAAGAGTTGATTTAAGATTTTCTGAGGAATTTTTTAATGAATCTTTTGATATTTCGTTAGAATATGAATAAGCAACAACCTCGTTTGAGATAGCTCTGAAGCCAAATCCTAAATCAGAACTATAGTTTGAGCTTTTTATTTTATTGTCATCTAACACAATTGACTCTGATTTTGACTCCTCTAAATAAAGTTCACCATCATCACAATTATTTAGTGTATCAGATACTATTTTATCAGCATCTTGTCTTGTTAAGTCGGATTTATTAAAGAAGTTGCTCATTCATCTTAAATAGTGGTTTGTTGATAATTTTCAACTGATCATTTTACGCATGTACAATTTATTACTAAAAGTTAATTATTATTAAATGAAAGTATTTTTTAATAATTCTTGTAAAATCTGTAGATCTGAAATTAACTTATATAAAAAAGAAAATATTAAAGATATTGACTGGATAGATATTACAAATAATTCAGATGCTGAAAAAGAAACATCTAGAAATGACAAAGAATTATTAAGAAGATTGCATGTTAAGGAGAATGATAAAATTATTGAAGGCGCGGAGGCATTTCTTTACGTTTGGAAAAAAATTCCAAAATATAAATTTTTATATAAATTTTTTAAACTACCAATAATTTTCTCAATCTTTAAATATGGATACGAAATTGTTGCTTTTTTTTTATATTTAAAAAATAAAAAACAACTCAGAAAACTAAGTTAAAAAAAATATTAAAAATTCACTTAGTAAAGACATGGATAATAAAAACATAATTAATAATATTGAATACATGAGAGTTATAACTCTATTTCTTTTCCTCCTCAGTCTAACAAAAATCTTATCATCTAAATCTGAAATATCTCTTTCACCAACTACTGGGTAATCATAACTCCATCGCCATGTAGATTGGCCTAATCTAGAGTCGAGACTGTTAAAATACCTTATCCAGGCAAGGACATATTTTAATATTAGATACAAAATAATCATTAATGTTGAAGAAAGTAGCATTCTTAATGATACTTAATTATGTAAGATAATTTAATTGATATTTTTGGCTCTTTTTCTTGCGATTAACTGTGTAAGAGCATCAACCATGGTATCTGAGGCCTTAAATATTTCATTATTTTTAAACTCATGAGAAATATTTTTTTCCGGATTGGTTTTGTCTTCAATAACTATTCCTTCATCTGGTGAATTATTTTTTATATAAATTAATAATAGCCATTCATCATCTAAAGCTTCATCCCATTTAACAAATATTTCTCCTGTTTCAAATCTTCTATCTATACATCTAAAGATAGACATATGTCTTGTTATATGTCTTTTGTTTAATTGAAATACTAAACTGCTAGCACTTCTGTAAAAACTTTCGAGAGCAAACTCAATTTTCTGTCTAGCTAAAGTATATTCTTTTTCTTTTTGTAACAGTGTTTCTCTATCTTCATCTCCTTGAATTTTAACTCCTAAAGCCTCTACTCTTTCTCTAATTTTTTGATCTCTTATAATTCGATATTTTTCTTTTAATTTTTCTATTCTTTGTTGTAAACCAGCATAATCCTCTCTCTTTTCTCTCAAGGAAATTTTTTCCAATTTCTCTAATTCTTTAACCTCTCTGACTCTGAATTTTTCAATTTGCTTATCTAATTTTAATTGTTGTAAAAATTGTTTTTGTTTTTCTGCTTGTTCAATTCTTAAAAGAGCTTGTTCTTTTCTTAAGAATAATTTTATTTCTTTTGTTCTTTGTTTTTCTAATCTAATTTCATCTTTTAAAGCTTGTTCTTTTAATTTAACTTTTAATTCGGCCTCTTTTTGCTTTTCTTTTGCAGCTTCAATCTTTTCTAATCTTTCTTTTTCTTGTTTTTCTAATTTTAACCTTCTTGCTTCATCTTTTTTTAGAATTTTATATTGTGAAATTGTGTCAGCTATTTTATCAAAAAATGCTTGGATATATTTTTCAAAACCAAAATTTAATCTAAACTTAAATTCAGGCTTTAAAGAATTTTGAAAGTTAACTACTTTTAAAAGAAAATCTGGTTTTTTTGATACAATAGATTTAGATTTTTTTGAAATTTTTTTTGATTGTTTTGATTGTTTTGGTTTTTTTTGTTTTTTATTTTTTTGTTTTCTTCGATTATTAATTTTTTTTACAGATTTATTTATAATCTTAAATTTATTTGACTTTTTGAATATTTTTTCAACTCTTTTTTTGGTTTTTCTTTGATTTTTAGAAATACTTTTTTTTAATTTTTTTTTCTTTTTTTTCATTTTAAGGGAGTTAGTTTCTACCAATTATTTATTGATAAATATAGTCTCTTGTAACAGGTGTAGAAGAATAACTCTTTGTTAATTGAAATTGGTATACAACTTGATCACCCCATTTAAATGCCATCTCACAACCAGCAAGATAAAATTCCCACATCCTAAAAAATCTTTCATCGAACATTTGAATTATTTTATCTTTATTTCTAATGCAATTTTCTTTCCAATGTCTTAGTGTATGTGAGTAATGAAGTCTTAAAACCTCAATATCTGCAACGATTAAGCCTGCTTTTTCAATTGGCGTTGTTACCTCACTTAGACTTGGAGTATAGCCTCCTGGAAAAATATATTTAGTGATCCATGGATGTGGATCTCTTGGTGGATTTACTGATCCTATAGTATGAATTAATGACACCCCATCATCCTTTAAAAGTTTTTCAACTTGTGAAAAAAATTTTTTATAAAATTTTCTTCCTACATGTTCAAACATTCCAACACTGACTATTCTATCAAATTTTTCATCGAGCTCTCTATAATCCATTAACTTAAAGTTTAATTGATTTTCCAAATTAAGTTCTTTTGCTCTTTTCTTGCAGTAATTAAATTGATTTTCTGAAAGTGTAATACCTGTTACTTCGCAGTTTGCACTTTTGGCTATATCCACTGCTAAAGAACCCCATCCACATCCGATATCTAAAACTTTTTGATTTGGTTTTATATTAAGTTTTTTTATTATATGTTGAATTTTATTATTTTGAGCAGTTTCTAATGTATCTGTTTCATTTTTAAAATATGCACATGAATATTGTCTTTTAGGATCTAAAAATAAGTCGTAAAGATCATCTGAAATATCATAATGATGCGAAACATTCATCTTAGATTTTTTTATAAAATTAAAATTAGTTAAATATCTATAAGAACCTCTTAATCTATTAATCAAATAGCTAAAAAAATTTAAGTCTCCTCTTCCAAAATTCATTAAAGAAAGATCCAAAAAATCAGTTAGTGTCCCATTTTCAATGGTTATTTCACCATCTGTATATGCTTCACCAAAATATAAATCAGGATGAAATAGTAACTTATAATGAAGATTTTTATTTAAAATTTTAACTTTTATTGGATTTTCACTTTTTGGATTTCCAATGATGTAACTTTTTGAATTAGCGTCAACTAATATAAATCCATCTTTTTTAAAAACATTATTTAAAAATCTAGCTAATTGCATTTAAGCCGCCTTAGTATTTTTTAATGAAAAATTTAATTTTTCTAAATTATTAATTAAATCCGATTCATTTTTAGTATTTAATATGCTAAGCGGTGGTAAAAGATTTTTATAATATATTTCTTTTTTACTAAAGTATGTATGTAAACCTGAAATCAAATTATATTTTTCAAATTCAGCTCTTACATCACAAAGATTTTGGTTTACCGTCTGATCTTGTCCATCATTAAAGTCATCATATACTTTTCTTGCTAATGAAGATGTGGCATTGCATGTTGCTGTGATAATTCCTGAACAGCCTAATTGAAGTCCTTTAAATAATTTTGATTCTGATCCTGGTAAAACTGAAAAATTATCAATTTTTAAGTTTTCAAAAAGATTATAAGAACTATCTTTTACTCCAATAATATTTTTTGGGTATTTTTTTACTAACTCTTCAATACATTCAATACTAAACTTATAACCACAGAGTTTTTCAAAATTATATAATACTATTTCACAATCAGAAATTACCTCTACTATTTTGCTATAAAATTCTATTACTTCTTTATCCCCATATTTATAGTAAGCAGGCGGCATAATTAAGAATCTATTGAAACCTAAAGATTTAGAAACTCTCATTAAATTAATTGTTTCACCTAAAGAATTTAAACCAGTACCAATAATATACTTTTCTTTATGTTTGCTTGAAGTCAGATGATTTAACAAATTAATTTTTTCAGAGACAGGTATAAGTTGAGCCTGCCCTGTACTTCCAAATATAGCTGCTCCATGACAACCATTGTCTATAACCATTTCTGCGTGCTGAATGGTTTTTTTGATATCAAGCGTCAAATCATCATTTAAGATCGACATTGAAGCCGCATAAATGCCTTTAATTTTACTCATAGTAAAAATTTATATAAAAATATTAATTAGTAAAGTTTATAAATTAACTATGAAAATATTAGCTGTTCAAAACAGGATGGGTATAGGTGATACAGTAATATTCCTACCCTATATTAGAGCTATTTCAAATAAATTTGGAGTGCCCGTTAGCTTGTTGGTTAAAGAAAATTCAAAGGCTAACGAGTTTTTAAATCAAACAAATTATATTGATGAAATAATTCACTTAGAAAGAGGCAATAAAATAAATCAAAAACATGATGGTTTTAAAGGATTTTTCAAATTAGCAAGTGATCTTAAAAAATATAATTTCGATAAAGTTTTTATTTTTAATTCATCTTTGAGATATAACTTAATTTCTAAATTAGCAGGTGTTAAAGAAATATTTCAATACCCGTTATTTGAAAAACAAAATCAACACATTACAGAACCAGCTAAAGCTATAATAAAAAAATACTTAAATATCGAAACTATTGATAATCCAGAAATTCAAATTGATAATGATCTGGTTCAAAAATCAGCAGCAAACTTTAATATTAAAAATGATGAACTTAATATTTTGTTGGGTATAGGTGGTTCAGGCCCAACAAAAAGAATACCATCAAAAACTTTTCTAAACGTAATGGAAAGATTAGAAAATTTTAAAAAATGTAGGTTTTTTTTAGCTACAGGTAAAAATAAAGATGAACAAAAAATCTTAATAGAAATATTAAATACAAAATTTAGAGAAAAGTGTGTTGCTTTAGATAATCTCAGTATAAAGGAAGCATTACCTATTATAAAAAATTGTAATGTTGCAATTTGCAATGATACAAGTTTCTCGCATTTATCATCAGCATTAGGAATTAAAACAATTACATTAATGGCAGATACACCATTAATTTATGGTTCTTATAATACAAATATGCATCCAATAATTCCTGATGGAGAAACTACTGTTTCTCACAACACTCACGGTAAAGATAAAATAAATCCAGATAAGATTTATGAAAAACTATTATCAATAATTAATTAAGAAATATCTTTAAGAACTATTTCTTTAGCTTCATTGACTATAGCTGACAATCTTGAAGTCTCTGGAGAAATATCTGGGTGAATTTTTTTTTGAATTTTTTGGTAAGCTTTATTTAGTGCTTCTTTGGTTGGTTTTTTATTAATATCTAAATTTAAAATTTTATATGCCTCTGATATTGATAATGATGAAGAATTATTATTTTGATTCTGATTAAATGAAAATCTTCCAGAATTCCTCAAAGTTTGAATAAGTCTATAAAGAGAAAGCAATTGTATCAATGATAAACCTTTAAGTTTAACCAAAGCAAGACTTGCGAGAGTTAATGGTAATGTGAGTAGAAATTTTCCACCAATAGCAAATAAAACTGCTAATAAAGCCAACAATAAAATTGTTATCAGCCTCACTCCTTTTGACATTTTTTTTGGAGAAATATTTGACCACCATCTTAATAAAAAATATAAGATGACTAAAATTACAAGTAGATAAATAATAATATTCATATATTTCCTTATTAGATGAAAGTACCACAACTTAAAAAAAAACTAGAGATAAAAACTTGTCACAATATTGATTGGGAAGACAATTACAGCTGGATTCATCAAGATAATATTTTGGAAGTTCTCAGAGATAAAAGCAAGTTAGATCCTGAAGTGAAAAAATATTTAGAAGATGAAAATGCTTACTCAGAGCATCATTTAAAAGATACAAAAGATATCCAAAAAAAATTATTTGATGAGATTAAAGCAAGAATTAAATTAGATGATGAATCTTTGCCCTATAAAGATCACACTTATGAATATTGGACAAAAACTACAACAAAAGGAAATTATTCCATAAAACTTAGAAAAAAAATTGGTTCAGAAAATATTGAGGAAATATGGAATGGAGATAAAGAAAAAGAAAAACTTAAAACTGAATATTTTGGGGTTGGAGATTTAGAAGTAAGTAACAATGATAAATATCTAGGATACTCTTTAGATCTTAAAGGATCTGAATATTATACAATTTATTTAAGAGATATAAAAACAAACAAAATTATTTCAAAAGAAATTACGGAAACATCAGGGGGAATAACATTTAGTTTAGATGATAAATATATTTTTTATTCTAAACTTGATGAAAATCATAGAGCAAGAACAATATACAGGCACAGAATAGGTGATTTCGAGGCAAAAGATGAATTAATATTTGAGGAGAAAAGTGAGGCTTTTACAGTAGGAATTGGAAAAAGTTCAGATGAAAAATATTTTTTTATAAATACTTCTGACCATAATACTTCAGAGCAATATTACTTTAAATCAGAGGAATTAAATCCATCTCCAAAACTTATTATTAAAAGAGAAAGAGGTGTATTGTATTCTGTTAATTCATGGGATGGTAAATTTTATAATCATACAAATAAAAACGCTGAAGACTTTAAAATTGATATTTGTGACAATTTAGAAAATCAAAATTGGAAAACATATATTCCAGCAAAAGATGAAGTTTTAATTGGTGGATTAACATTCCTTAAAAATTGGATTATTCGTGGTGAAACATCAGATGCACTAGATAAATTATTTGTCAAAAATATTTCTACAAATATAGAAGAAGAATTAATTTTTTCTGATGAATCTGTTTATGTTCCAGGAGTAAGCTTAACTCAAAAAGATAGAAATACTGATGAAGTTCATTTAGGATACTCATCACCCAAAACTCCTTCTAGAGTATTTAAATATAATTTAGCAACAAAATCTAAAGAACTTGTTAAAGAACAAGAGATCCCATCTGGTCATAATAAAGATGACTATATTGTTGAGAGAGTTGAGTTTAAATCTCATGACGGAAGAATAGTTCCATTAACAATTACTAGACACAAAAAAACAAAAATTGATGGGTCTGCAAATGTTTTATTGTATGGATATGGGTCTTATGGAAATTCTATGTCCCCAAGTTTTTCTTCTACAAGATTAAGTCTTATCAATAGAGACATAATTTGGGCTACAGCTCATATTAGAGGTGGTATGGAAAAAGGTATGAAGTGGTGGAAAGAGGGAAAATTAACAAACAAAAAAAATACTTTTGAAGATTATATTTATGCTGCAAAATATTTAATTGAAAAAAATTATACCTCAAAAGGAAAAATTATTGGCATGGGTGGATCTGCTGGAGGATTATTAATGGGAGCTGTTGTTAATCAATCTCCTGAATTATTTCTAGGAATTATCATGGCTGTTCCTTTTGTGGATTCTTTAACAACAAATCTTGATCATTCTTTACCGTTAACTGTGGGAGAATTTGACGAATTTGGAAATGCAAAAGAGAATAAAGAACATTTTGATTATATTTTTTCATATGCGCCTTACAACAATATTAAAAAGATGGATTATCCACATATTTTTATTACAACAAGTTTAAGTGATAATAGAGTTTTATTTGATGAACCTGCAAAGTTCACAGCAAAACTTAGAGACTATAAAACAGATAATAATTTACTTCTTTTAAAAACCGAAATGAATGCTGGTCATGGTGGAAAATCTGGAAGAGATGGGGCAATAGAAGAAATTGCTATTGACTATGCATTTGCATTAAAAATTTCAAATAAAATTTAGTACTTATTCAATCTTGAAAAAAAAAAATTAATTCCCATATAAGTTAGGTAAGTCGCCTAATGGGGCTTGCATAAATAAACTTGCTTAAAAAAGGAGGATATTATGACAAGTAAGGATCTATCTATATTTAACTCACTTAGACCTTTTTCAATTGGTTTTGATGATATGTTCGACCAGTTTGAAAATATGTTGGGAAATGGGAATTTGACAATGCAGTCAAATTATCCACCATACAACATCCGAAAGACAGGTAAAGACAACTATGCAATTGAAGTAGCATTGGCTGGCTTTAGCAAAAAAGACGTTGAGGTTGAGTTCGAGGACAATTTATTAACAGTTAGAACAAAACAAGTTAATAAATCTGAGGACAGTGATGTTAATGGAGAAATTATTCATAAAGGTATTTCTCAAAGACAATTCGCAAGATCATTCACTATAGCTGATGATGTAAAAGTTAATGGTGCTGAGCTTAAAGATGGTCTTTTAACAATATCTTGTGAAAGAATAATTCCAGAACATAAAAAAAAGAAGCTTATTGAAATTAAATAAGTCTTAAACCTTGCTTGTGGGGATTTCTCCCCACAAGTTTAAATTAATTATTTCTTTGCCATTATAGCATTTAAAACAAATGCTAATAATCCAGCAGGTATAAGTCCAGTTGTTAACAGTAGTTTTAAACTTATTCCAAAATCTGGAATATTTTTCACAAAGTCTGGTAACAATGACATTCCAATTCCAAAAGACAAAGAAAGAGCTAAGATTAATAAATTTCTTTGATCCATTTCTGCTCTTGAAATCAATTTAATACCAGCAGCTACAATCATACCAAACATAATGATTGCTGCTCCACCAATTACAGACTCTGGCATTGCAGCAATTATTCCACCTAATTTTGGAAATAATCCCATTAGAACTAATACTATTCCTGCAATAGTTCCAACGTGCCTACTTACCACTCCTGTAAACGCAACTAGTCCAGCATTTTGTGAATAGGATGTATTTGGCATCGCATTAAATATTGCACCAAATGCAGTACCAACACCATCTGCCATAATTCCACCTGATATTTCTTTATCCGTTGCTTCTCGTTTAGCACCACCCATTGTAGTAGCGCTTATGTCTCCAATTGTTTCAATCGTTGTAACAATTGACATAAACAACATTAGAATTATTGCACCAGGCACAAAATCAATTCCATATTGAAGTGGCATTGGAAATGCAAACCATGATGCAGATGCAATTTTACCATAGTTAACCATTCCTAGTGCTGCTGCAACTATGAAGCCAGCTACTATTCCAATCAAAATTGAAGCTGCAGAAGCCATTCCTTTACCTCTAAGATTGAAAAAGATAGCAACTATGAACACTGAAGCGGCAACCGTTAAATGATTTGCATTTGCAAAGATTTCAGGTTTATTATTCATTAACCATCCACCTCCACCTGCATACATAAAACCGACTTTAAGCAAACTAAATCCAATCATTAGCACAACTATACCTGTGACTAACGGTGGGAATAAATGTCTTATTGGTTTTAAAACTTTTCCAATGAAAATTTGAAAAATTCCTCCAATGAACGCTGCTGTAAATACTGCACCTAATCCTGCTGCTTTAAATGGTAGCATGATTGGTATAAATGCAAAACTGGTTCCTTGAACAATAGGAAGTCTTGCACCAATTTCTTTGTATCCAACTGTTTGGATAATTGTTGCAACTCCCGCAACAAACAAAGCCATTTGAATCAAAAATATTTTTTGTTCAGGCGTTTGACCAAAAACTCCAGCCACAATAATAGGAACAGTTATATTACCAGCAAACATTGCTAGTACGTGCTGAATTCCTAAAGGTATGGATTTATTTAATGGAAGTTTCTTGTCTGGACTGTTTGTAGAGCCCACTTTTGCTTTTCTTGAAGCCATATAACCTCCGTCGTTAACTAAATAGACGTTACATTACTGACTATGAATTAATATAAAAAAACTAAGTAGTTTAGAATAACTCCATTTAAAATAGTAAAAAAAACCTATAATGAACAGATTTATTTCAACCAATAAATTTAAAAACACCCGTTTGAAACAAAACCCACAACTATATTTTCTGAATTTATTTCAAACCTTCGCTCACATGGAACAAGATATTTTTTACTATTATAAACAAACTCAAAGTTCCCTTTAGCATTTTTAAAGTCTTCGTCTGGTTTTCCAAGCTCCATCTGAAGTTCGCTAGCTGATTTTCCAAGAAATTTACTTAATTTTTCATTTTCTTTTTCAACAATAGCATCTGTTTTATCTTTAACAGTTTGACACCCTGAAAAAAAAAGTATGATAATTAGAAGACTTACTGCTGATTTTAATTTTGTCATAAGTTTAAATTAACATTTTTTGTTTAATAAATTACTAACTTTAAAGTTGTATTAATAATTTATTTCTTATTAATTTGAGTTTAATTATAGTAACAATTGTGTTCTTTATTTGATGGTTCAAGTATATGAATGAAAAAGCCCTAGAAAAAATATTAAATATATTTTCAAAAGAAATTTTACCCTTAACTGAACAAGGTGTTGCTAGAGGTAGTAAAATATTTGGTGCAGCAATAATTAAAAAAGATGATTTATCGCTTGTAGTTGCAGACACAAACAATGAAATAGAAAATCCATTGTGGCATGGAGAAATGCATACTCTTAAAAAATTTTATGAATTAGATGCAAAGACAAGACCAAATGAAAAAGACTGCATCTTCTTAAGTTCACATGAGCCTTGTAGCATGTGTTTGAGTGGGATTACTTTTTCTGGATTTGATAATTTTTATTATGTGTTTCCGTATACTGAAACAAATGATCAATTTAAAATTCCTCACGATTTAAATATACTCAAAGAAGTATTTAAAATTAACGATGGAGAATATAATAAAGAAAATTCCTATTGGAAAAGTCAGAATATAAATTTACTTATTGAGAATTTACCTACTTCAAAAAAAGAAGATATTTTAAAACAATTAGACGAAATTAAAAAAAAATATCAAATTTTATCAAATCAATACCAGGAAAATAAAAATGAAAATTCTATACCATTAAACTAAGTAATGAATACAAACCTTAAAATTTCAAACGTAACAAAGATATATCCTGGGTGTGTTGCAAACGATAATGTTTCGCTAGAGTTTAATAGTGGTAAAATTTATGCTCTTCTTGGAGAAAATGGTGCTGGAAAATCTACACTAGTTAAAATTCTATCAGGCGTCATCATTCCTGATGAAGGTGAAATTTATTTAAATAAAAATAATCTAAAGCTCAATTCGCCATTAGATGCAAAAAAAAATGATATTGGAATGGTATTCCAACATTTTAATCTTTTTGAAACTTTGTCCGTATTTGAAAACTTAATAATAGACTCAGATGAACAAAGGGAAAGTTTAAGAGAAAAAATTGATTCAATTATGAAAAAATACAATTTTTCAATTGATCTTGATATTCCTGTTCTAAATCTGTCAGCAGGTCAAAAACAGAAAGTGGAAATAATTAGATGTCTGATAAGAAATCCAAAAGTTTTAATTATGGATGAGCCAACATCAGTATTAACAGAGCAAGAAACGAGTGAATTATTCTTATCTTTGAAAAAATTCTCAGAAGAAGGAATTTTAATTATTTATATAACCCATAAATTAAAGGAAGTTATGCAGCTTTGTGATGAAGTTGCTGTAATGAGAAGAGGAAAATTAGTTTCTGTAAGTGAAATAAAGAATGAAAATATTGAGTCACTTGCCAACAAAATGGTGGGTCAGAACCTTAAAACAATTAAGAAAAAAAAAGCAAAAACTTCATCAGATCAATTGATTAAGATAACTAATCTTAATTTTACAAGTGAAGATCCTTTTGAAACAAATTTAATGGATATTAATTTTTCTGTTAATCGAGGTGAGTGTTTAGGAATTGCTGGTATATCAGGAAACGGTCAAAGTGAATTATTTCAAGTATTAAGTGGTGAAATTATATCAGACAAGAATTGTATAGAATTTAATAATAATTACATAGGAGATTTAAATCCTCAAGAGAGAAGAGAATATTTGATGGCCTTTTCTCCAGAAGATAGACTTGAGCAGGCTGCAATTCCACAAATGAAAATTTTTGAAAATGTGGCTCTAAATAATTTTAAATCATCAAATTTTTTTAATAATGGATTAATTAACGAAAACAAAATTAAGGAACATTCCAAAAAAATAATTTCGGACTTTAATGTTAATACAGATAACATAGAGTTAAAAAGTCAATTTTTGTCAGGAGGAAATCTGCAGAAATTAATTATTGGAAGAGAGTTAATAACATCTCCAGATTTATTAATTTGCTTTAATCCAACTTGGGGTTTAGATGTTGGAGCCATAAATTATATCCACGAAACATTGATTAAAATCAATGAACAAAATAAATCAATTATATTAATATCTACAGACACTGATGAGTTATTAAAATTAAGTGACAAAATTTCAGTAATTCATAAAGGAAAATTGTCAAAAATTATGAATGCTGAAGAAGTAACCTCTGAAAAACTTGGGATACTAATGGGAGGAGCAAATTGATCAAAATCGTAAAAAGAGATCAACCATCAAGAGCTATTTTTTTCTTTACACCTGTGTTAGCTATTTTTCTAACATTAGTAGCGGGAGGTTTGATTTTTTTTATTTTAGGTTTTAAACCATTTGAAGCTCTAAAATTTTTTTTCATAGTTCCAATTGCAGATAAATATGGTTTCAGCGAATTACTATTAAAAGCTACACCGCTTTGTTTAATAGCAATCGGTTTATCTTTTTGTTTTAAAAGTAATAACTGGAATATTGGAGCTGAAGGTCAATTAACTTTCGGGGCGATAGTTTCTGGAGGAGTAGCATTATTGTTTTATGAACAAGAAGGGTTTTACATTCTTCCAATAGTAATTTTAGCTGGTGCAATTGGTGGTATGCTGTATGCATCAATACCGGCAATCTTAAAAACTTACTTTAATACAAATGAAATATTAGTAAGTCTTATGTTGGTATATGTTTCAAAATTAATTTTGGACTATCTTGTTGTTGGTCCTTGGAGCAATCCAGAAGGGTTTAATTTTCCTGAAACCAGACAGTTCAGTGACTCTGCTAAACTTCCGTTGTTATTTGAAGGACTAAGAATTCACGCAGGAATATTTTTAGCTTTAGCAGCAGTGATTGTCAGTTGGTTTGTATTTTATAAAACATATTTAGGGTTCCAGATGAAAGTTTCAGGTTTTAGTTTAAAGACAGCAAAATATGCTGGTTACAAAGGTAAAAAAATGATCATCCTCGTTTTTTTAATAAGTGGTGCTTGCGCAGGTTTAGCTGGAGTTGGAGAAATAACTGGTCCTATCGGACAGCTTCATAGAGAAATTTCTCCAGATTATGGTTTTACTGCAATAATTGTAGCGTTTTTGGGACGTTTACATCCTGTTGGTATCATCTTTGCATCTCTAGTTGTTGCAATAACTTATCTGGGTGCTGAAACAGCTCAAATATTTATGCAAATACCTAAATATACTGGTCAGGTTTTTCAAGGAATGATTTTATTTTTTCTTCTTGCATCAGATTATTTACTTTTTTTCAAAATTAAATTTATAGGTTCAAAAAAATGATCATTGATATAAATTTTATTGGACTGATAATTGCATCAATCATGGCCTCCGCTGTTCCTTTGATTTTAGCTTCTTGTGGCGAACTAATTACAGAAAGGTCTGGAGTTTTAAACCTTGGTGTTGAGGGAATGATGATAATTGGTGCTATTTCAGGTTTCGCATTAATGACTGTTACAGGAAGTTTAATTATTGCAATTTTTGGGGCAATGTTAGCTGGAGTTTTAATCTCAACTATTTTTGCATTTCTAACTCAAACATTAATTACAAATCATGTCGCTACCGGTTTAGCTCTTACCATATTTGGAATTGGAATATCAGCGATGATAGGAAAAAATTTTGTGGGTATTCCTGGAAAAGAATTTCCTGTTTTATTTGAAAGTTTAAAAGATACAATACCACTTGTAGGTCCAATATTATTTGGACATTCAATTGTTTTTTATTTTGCTTTTGCTCTACCGTTCATGACTAACTATTTTTTAAAAAAAACAAAAATAGGATTAATAGTAAGAGCTGTGGGGGACTCTCCTGTTTCAGCATCTAATCAAGGAATAAAAGTAAGGTTAGTTCGTTACTTATGTATTCTTTACGGAGGTGCAATGAGTGGACTTGCTGGTGCATATTTATCAATGATTTATACTCCACAGTGGATTGAAAATATGACAGGCGGAAGAGGTTGGATCGCATTAGCTCTGGTGGTTTTCTCAACATGGAACCCAATTAAAATTTTGATTGGTGCTATGATTTTTGGTGGATTAACAATTATTCAATTTCATATGCAAGCAATTGGAGTAAGAATTCCTGTGCAATTTTTAACAGCTCTACCTTACATAGTTACAATAATAGTTTTAGTTGTAATTTCTCGTGATAGTAGAAAAATTAGGCTAAGTACTCCTAGTTCTCTGGGGAAATCTTTTCATAAAGACAATTAATTCTAAAATAATTATTTTTTTTTAGATAATTTAATCTAAATTTAATTTTATTAAAAAATCAAAAGGGGAAATAAATTTATGCATAAAATATTTATTCGTTCTTTCGTCTCTTCTTTAGTTTTATTATTTACATTGACTGTAGCTGCAATAGCAAAGGATGTGAAAGCAGCATTTGTTTATATTGGTCCAACTGGTGACCATGGATGGACATATCAGCATGATGTGGGTAGAAAAGCTGTTGAAGCTGCCGGATTTAAAACAACTTACGTAGAAGGTGTTCCAGAAAGTGCTGATGCTGAGAGGGTTCTTAGACAATTAGCTAATTCTGGTCATGACATTATCTTTACAACTAGTTTTGGATACATGAATCCAACTAACAAAGTTGCAAAAGAGTTTCCAAATGTAAAATTTGAACATGCTACTGGATACAAAAGAGAACATGCAAATGTTTCTACATACGCAGCTAGATTCTATGAAGGTAGAACTATCTTAGGAACAATTGCTGGAACTATGACAAAATCAAATGTTATTGGTTATGTTGCATCTTTTCCAATTCCTGAAGTTATCAGAGGTATCAATTCATTTACTTTAGCAGCTCAAAAAGTAAACCCAAATATTAAAACTAAAATTGTTTGGGCTTTCACTTGGTATGATCCAGGTAAAGAAGCAGAGGCAGCAAAAGCTTTAATCGATCAAGGTGCTGATGTAATTGCTCAACATACAGATAGTACTGCTATTGTTCAAATGGCTGAAAAAGCTGGAGTATATGCTTTTGGACAAGCAAGTGATATGGACAAGTTTGCTCCTAAAGCTGTATTGACTTCAGTTGAAAACAATTGGGGTCCATATTACGTGGACAGAGTTAAAGCTGTTGCGAACGGTACATGGAATCAAAAAGATACTTGGCATGGTATTGGAGATGGTATGGTTGTGATATCAGATTTAGATTCACAAATGCCAGCTGACCTAAGATCAAAAGTAAAAAAACTTCAAGCAGATTTAGCATCTGGTAAAGTTCATTCTTTCACAGGACCAATTTATGACCAGAAAGGTAATTTAATGGTAGCTGAAGGAAAAACTGCAGATGATGGAATGCTTGCAGGAATGATGACTTACGTTAAAGGTGTTGAAGGAGATATACCTAAGTAATTAGTTTTCAATTTAAAAATTTTAAAAGGCCGGTTTTTTAACTGGCCTTTTTTATATCTGATGTTTTTTTTTGATTTCTTCAATCCTTAATTCTTCATAAATTTCAAAGGGCTGCACTATCCAAGGATTATCAGGAAGTCTATTTGCACAGAAGTCTGGCTCAAATGTTGATTTCTTTTTTTTAAATAATGTTGCGGTTTTTATGTCTTCTATTTTATCCTTAATGGGTTCGTATTTTTTTAACCAATCTATACTTTTGTTAAAAGTAATTCCTGTGTCAGATAAATCATCACATAAAAGTATTTTTCCACCCATATTAGGTGCTATCGAGCTCATTTCTCTTGAAAACACAATATCGCCCTGTTCATCCTCTACTCCCTTACCACTGTAAGACTCAACTGCAAGATACGCACATTTTAGTTTAAAAATTCTACTTAGAACATCTATCATAGGCGCTGCTCCACGCATGATACCAACTAGTATTGTTGGTTTATATCCGCTCTCATCAATTTGGATTGCTAGTTTCTCAACAGTTTTGTTGTACTCGTCCCAGCTGACAATCATTTTTTCAGACATAATTTTTTATATCTAGTTATTTAAATAATAAAACTAAAACTGCAAGAACGATAAGTGCTATTATTGAAGAAATTAGAATATACAACCTATGAATGTTTCTTCCTCTTAAATTAAAATAATGTCTTGCTACACCAGAAATGACAGCAATCGCACATAATATTAACCAATTATATTGATGATAAACTAAAAAGCTCGAATGCCCAGAAAGCATTATAAACAAAACTAAAAAAGTTGAATAATTATTGTGAATTGATCTTTGTTTAGCTGCTAAAGATAAGCTCATATCAAATTTTTCACCTCTTTCACTGCTACTAATTATGTTCATTTGATTAGGGATGATTACCGTGAAAACATTACCAAACATATTGGATCCAATGATTAATCCAACACTTAAAATTGCAAATTTTGGACCAAATAATTTTGTAAGTCCAAATGATACAACTGCCAGCAAAATTATTCCCGTGGATATAAATAAAATATTATTCTCAATTAATTTTGATTTACATAAAAGATCGTAAACAAACCAAGAAATAATCAATGATAAAAGTGAGATAATAATTGCATAACTAGGGGTTATTAACAGGACACGCTTATCAACCATTAATACACCAGCGTTATAATAGTAAATTACAACTAATAGCAACATTCCGGTTACAAAGGTTAAGTAACTTTGCCATTTGAAGATTACTAATCTATTTAAGTAATCCTGAGGTGGAGATGTTTTTAACCTCGAAAGTTTGTAAAAAAAACCTGAATGCATCAGATATCCTTCACCATCGATATCATCACTCGTTATATTTTTATTTAAATTATTATCTAAGTAATTAAATAAAAAACTATTACCTACCCATAATATTGCAAATAATACATGGCCCCATCTTAGAATAACTTCTAACCATTTTATTGTATAAGGTAAAAATTCCATCAATATTTTATTTTATCTACTTTTTTATCCCAAATTTCAAATGCTTTTAAAGCTTCATCTCTTAGCATTTGTACCATTTTAATTTTCCTATCATCAATTTTTTTTGGAATTTCTGTATAGATAAATGAGTCATCGAAATCTATATTTTTTGCATCTTCTCTAGTATTTGCATAATATATTTTATCTAATCTTGACCAATAAATTGCTGAAAGACACATCGGGCAAGGTTCACAAGATGTGTAAATCTCACATCCAGAAAGATCGAAAGTATTTAAATTTTGGCAGGCTTCTCGAATTGCTACTATTTCTCCATGCGCAGTTGGATCATTTGAAGAAGTAACTTTATTAGAACCCTCTGCAATAATCTTATCATTTTTAACTATAACACTTCCAAAGGGACCTCCAATGGTATTCGCGCTATTAATTGATAGCTCAATTGCTCTTGCCATAAATTTTTTTTTATCTTCCATTTTAATTTTTAATTTTATTTTTAATTTTGTTAATACTCATTAAAATTCTTTCAGGAGTTGCCGGTGCATTAAGTTCTGGTGCAAACTGATAATTTCCAATTGAAGCAACTGCATCTTTAATTGCATAAAAAACACTCATGGCTAGCATCAAAGGAGGCTCACCAGTTGTTTTTGCTTTATTAACAACTTTTTCTTTATTTAATCCCTCTTTAAAAATTTCTACATTAAATTTTTTTGGAATATCACTTACCGCAGGTATTTTGTAAGTCGATGGAGAAAAAGTTGTAATCTGACCATCTGATTTCCAATTTAATTCCTCTATTGTTAGCCATCCCTGTCCTTGCACAAAACCACCCTCGATCTGACCTAATTCTAGTGCAGGATTTATTGGTTTTCCAGCATCATGCAAGATATCCACTCTTTCCAGTATATTTTCACCGGTTAATGTATCTACAGTTACTTCCGAAACAGCTGCTCCATAACAAAAGTAATAAAAAGGTCTTCCTCTAAATTTTTTTTTATCAAAATTAATTTTTGGTGTTGAATAGAAGCCTGATGATGAAAGAGATATTCTATTTAAATATGCTTCTTGAATTATGCTTTTAAATTCAAATTGTCTGTTTCCAAATATTATGCATTGATCTTTATAAACTGCCTCTTGATTGTAGATCTTATATTTTTTCTTAATAAATTTTTCTAAATTTAATTTAATTTTTGCTACTGCATTTAACGCTGCTGCTCCATTAAGGTCTGTAGTGGATGAAGCGGCGCTAGCTGAAGTATTTGGAACCTTGGCTGTATTTGTTGATGAGATATGAACTAAATTATATGGTAATCCTAATGAATTTGCCACTAACTGAGCAATCTTTGTGTGTGTCCCCTGACCCATTTCAATTCCTCCATGATTCAAATGAACACTTCCATCTGTGTAAATATGAACTAAGGCTCCAGCTTGATTTAAATGAATTGTGGTAAATGAAATACCAAATTTTAAAGGAGTAATGGCTATCCCCTTCTTTTTAAATTTATTTTTTTCATTAAATTTTCTTATATCCGAATATCTTTTCTTATAATTAGATTTATTTTCTAATTTTTTAAATATTTCATTAATAACATTATCTTCAACTATCATTCCATAATGAGTTACATTCCTTTTATCTTTTTGATAAAAATTTTTCTTTCTGACTTCTATAGGATCTTTTTTTAAGTACCTTGCGATATTATCTATGATATTCTCTATAGCCATCATCCCTTGATTTCCACCAAAGCCTCTAAATGCAGTTGAGGTTGGAATATTTGTTTTACATAAATTATTTGTTACCTCGATATCTGAAATATAATATGCATTGTCCACATGAAGCAAAGCTCTCTCGTTTATTGCAACTGATAAATCGGGTGACATTCCACAATTAGAAGATAAATTTAATTTTAATCCTTCAATGATACCTTGATCATTAAAACCAACTTCATATTCAGATAAAAATTCATGTCTCTTACCAGTCAAAATTATATCATCATCTCTATCCAATCTTAATTTGACTGGCTGCCCTGATTTTTTTGCTAACAACGCGCAAATGCATGCTGTCATAAAATTTGTTTCCTTTCCACCAAACCCACCTCCAATTCTTCTGACTTCAACATTTATTGAATTGCTTTTTTGATTAAATATTTTTGCAATTAATTGTTGTGTTTCCGATGGATGTTGCGTCGAACTATAAACTAAAAAATTATCATCCTCTTTAGGAACAACAAAAGCTGCCTGGCCTTCTAGATAGAAGTGCTCTTGGCTTCCAGTTGTAAAATTTCCTTTTAAATTGTTTTTTGAATTTTTTATTTTTTTAGAAGGGTTACCTTTTTTTATTTTTCTTGGTTTAAATAAAAATTGCTTCTTATTTAAAGCTTCTTTAATTGTAATAACAGGTTTTAAATCTTTATATATAATTTTGGCTTTTAATACTGCCTTTCTAGCAAGTTCTGTAGTTGTAGCAGCAACAGCAAATAATGGCTGACCAAAAAACTCAACTTTTTTTTCTGGAAAAATTGGATCACCATCAAAAACTGGACCCACATCATTCCTACCAGGGATATCTCTTTGAGTAACTATTGATATCACTCCTTCACTTTTTTTTACCTCGGTTAAGTCTATATTTTTAATTATTGCATGGGCTTTTTTGCTTAAACCAATAGCACCATAAATTGTATTTTTTGGCTCATTAATATCATCAGTGTACTCTGCATATCCACTCACATGCTTGTAGGCACTATCGTGTGGTCTTATTTCTTCGATGTAGTTCTCTTTGCTCATTTAATTTACTCTTGATAACTTATTAGAATTTATTTCTACAAAACATTTCATCAATAAATTTTTTGCTATCTCTAGTCTGTATTCTTTACTAGCTCTCATGTCTCCAATAGGACTTAAATCTTTTTCCAAATATTTTTTTGCTTGATCAAAAGTATTGATGGTAAGAGGCTTGTTTTTAAGAATTTTTTCACATGCTTTAGCTCTTTTTGGTACAGCGGCCATGCCTCCATATGCAATATAAACCTGTTTAATTTTATTTTTATAAATCTCAAAATTAAAAGATCCACAAACAGATGAAATATCATCATCAAATCTTTTTGATATCTTAAATGCCTTAAAAATATTTTTCTTAAATAATGGTATTTTTATTGAATGTATAAATTCATTGTTTTTTAATTTAGTTTTTCTGTAATCAAGAAAAAAATTATTTAAAGGTATCACTTTTCTTTTGTTAAAACTTTCAATTAAAACATCTGCATTTAAAGATAATAGAATTGGCAGTGAGTCACCAATTGGAGATGCTGTTGCGATGTTGCCACCTATAGTTCCAACATTTCGAATTTGAACAGAGCCATATCTTTTTAGAACCAAATAAAAATCTGGATAATATTTTTTAATTTCTTTTTCAAATTTTATTAAAGGTGTGGCAGAACCAACTTCTAAATAATTTTTACTTACTTTGATAAAATCTAATTCATTAATTTCTTTTAAATCAATTATAAACGGAATTTCTTTTCTTTCTTTTGTGACTTTTAAAGATAAGTCAGTTCCACCAGCAAGAAAACTAAAATTAGAATGTTTTTTAATTATACCTTTTAAATCTTTAATATTTTTTGGTGAAAAATAAATTTTATCATCTTTTTTAATATAAATATTTTTCGGTTTAATTTTTTTTAATTGTTGAATAACTTTATTTTTATTTTTAGAAAATTGATCATTCTTATTTATTTTATTTAAACTTTTGGCAGCATCAATTATAGGTCTATAACCAGTACAACGACATAAATTACCTGATATAGAATCTGTTATTAATTCATTATTGAGACTTTTATTATTTTTAAACATTGAAAATAAAGACATGACAAATCCTGGCGTACAGAAACCACATTGTGAACCATGAAATTTTACCATCGCATCTTGTACTGGGTGAAGTTTTCCATTTTCAGAAACTAAATCTTCAACAATTATAAGTTGCTTACCATTCAATGAGGGGACAAATGAAATACAAGAATTAATTGCTTTATATACAATTTTATTATCGACTAATTCACCCAAAACAATTGTACATGCACCACAACCACCCTCCGAACATCCTTCTTTAGTTCCGGTCTTTTTTAATTCAGTTCTAATATAATTAAGTAAAGTTTGATTTGGATCGGGATTTTTGATTACTATAAGCTTGTCATTTAATAGAAATTTAACAGAACTCGATATCACTTAACTACCTCTATAAGTAGAATAACTCCAAGGTGAAACAAGTAAAGGAACATGGTAATGCTGTGAGGGATCTGAAATACCAAATCTTATAACAACATCATCCAAAAATGGTACATCGCTAGCTGAAGATGTGTTTTTAAAATAATCTCCAATATGAAAAATTAATTCATATTTACCTTTAATAAAAACATCTCCCTCTGCTAATGGTGAATTAGCTCTACCATCATCATTAAGTTTTGTTGACGTTAATTTTTTTCGTTCTGAATTATTAATATAAAACAACTCAACCAAGATACCTTTGCCAGGTTTACCAGAATACACATCTAAAACATGAGTTGTGAGCTTTGTCATAAAATTATAGTATCATTTAATTTCAAACTTAAATTTTTAAAAGTTATATGAGAACAATAGATAACATTAACGATCTTAACAAGTCTGATTTTTTGTCTATATTTGGTAATGTTTTTGAAAAAACTGAGTCAGTTGCTATGGAAGCTTTTGAGTTAAAACCATTTAAAAACTTTGAAGATATTGTGTTTAAAATGCTTGATATTTATGAAAATTACGAAATGAATAAAATTTTAGAGATTTTAAATGCACATCCTGAGCTTGCTGTAGCAAAAAAAATGACCTCTGAATCTATATCAGAACAAGCCTCTGCAAAATTAAACCAATGTTCTAATGATGAATATGAGGAATTTAAAAAATTAAATGCAGAATATAAAAAAAAGTTTAATTTTCCTTTTATAATTGCCGTAAAAGGAAAAAATAAAAATGAAATTTTGAATAATTTTAGACAAAGAATACAAAGTGATGTAGAAAGTGAATTCCTTGAAGCAAAAAAACAAGTAAAAAAAATCGCAACCTTTCGTTTGAATGAAATAAACAAAAAATGAAAAAATTTATAAGTGCAAAAATGATTAACTTAGCGGATCCAAGAATTGGAACTAAAGTTATATTTAAGACTGACGATTTTTTTGCAGCTGCTCATAGAATATTAAACATCGAAACTCCAGTTTTTAAAGATGGACTATTTGACAAACATGGTAAATGGATGGATGGATGGGAAACAAGGAGAAGAAGATCAAAAGGTTTTGATTATTTAATTTTAAAACTTGGTAAACCTGGAAAGATATTTGATATAGATATTGACACAACACATTTCAATGGAAATCAGCCCACACATGCTTCGTTGGAGGGTTGCTTTAGTAAAACAAAGCCTAATAAGAAAACAAAATGGATTTCTTTACTGAGCAAGAAAAAACTTGGGCCAAGCCGAAACCATAACTTCAAATCAAACAACAAATCTATTTTTAATTATATAAGACTGAACATTTTTCCAGATGGTGGAGTTGCAAGACTAAGACTTTATGGAAAAATTGAAATGGAGAAAAACTTTTTAAATAACAAAACTGTCAACCTTACATCTGTTTTAAATGGCGCTTCAATTATTGGTTGTAATAATGAACATTTCGGCAGAGCTGATAATATCATAGCACCTGGTAAAGGAAAAAATATGGGAGATGGTTGGGAAACAAGAAGAAGTAGAGGAAAAAACTTTGATTGGCTTATAATAAAATTTGGAAAACCAGGATTAATAAAAAAACTAGAGATAGATACCCATCATTTTAAAGGAAACTATCCCGATAGTTGCTCAATTCAAACTGCAAGCATTTCAAAAGATCTGTCCAATAAATCAATTGTCAATAATTCAAAAAATTGGAAGTTTATTTTAAATAAGTCAAAACTGTCAGCTCACAAGAAACATATTTTTAAAAAATTCTTAATTAAGAGAAGTAAGGAAAATTATCTTAGAATAAATATCTATCCAGATGGTGGAATTTCAAGAATAAGGGCATTTGGAAATTTTGTGAGATGAAAATAATAAAAGCAAAAAAAATTACTAAAAAAAATTTTTCTAAATTTGGTCAATTAATAGATACGTCAAAAAAAAATCCTATAAATATTAATGACGGGTATGCAAAAAGATTTGATAATTTGATAAACGTAGATGCATCTAAAAACAAAGGGAAAGCAATTGTTAGTATTTTTAAAGCAAAAAAAAGAAGGTTTCCTATGAAAATTGATATGATGGAAAAACATCCTTTAGGAAGCCAAGCATTTATACCTATGGAAGATACAAAATTTTTAGTGTTTGTAGCACCAAAAGGAGATAAGCCAGATGTAAATAAAATCCAATCCTTTTTAGTCCCAAAACAAACTGGGGTTAATTACAATGCTGGTATTTGGCACTTTCCATTGATTTCTATGAAAAATATGAATTTCCTAATTGTTGATAGAAAAGGAAAAGGAAACAATCTCGTTATTCATAAATTTAAAAAAGATCAAATTATTTTGAAAAAATGAAAAAAAAATACCCAAGAGATTTGGTAGGATATGGTTCACAAAAAGTCAAAGTAAAGTGGCCTGGTAATGCCAAGTTAGCTTTGCAATTTGTGCTTAATTACGAGGAGGGAGCAGAGAATTGTACTCTTCATGGTGATAAAACTTCGGAAATATTTTTATCAGAAATTATAGGAGCAAAACCAATTAAAGGTCGACACTTAAATATGGAATCAATTTATGAATATGGATCAAGAAGAGGATTTTGGAGAATTCACGATCTATTTAATAAAAAGAAAATTCCACTTACTATTTTTGGAGTTGGTATGGCATTGGAAAGAAACAAAGAAGTTTGTTCGGCTATAAAAAAAGCAAATTATGAAGTTGCTAGTCATGGGTGGAGATGGATTGACTATCAAAATGTATCAAAGAAAAAAGAAAAGAATGATATGAAACTTGCAGTCAAATCTATAAAAAAGATTTTTGGTAATCAACCTGCTGGTTGGTACACTGGTAGGTGTAGTGAAAATACTCTAGATTTAGTAATTGATAATGGTAGTTTTTTATACTGTAGCGATACATACAGTGATGATCTTCCTTACTGGATAAAAAAAGGTAATAAAAAACAACTAATGATACCTTATACACTAGACAATAATGATATGAGGTTTGCAACCAATCAAGGATTTAATTCAGGTGAACAATTTTATAATTATTTAAAAGATAGTTTCGATGCCCTTTATGAGGAAGGAAAAACTTCACCAAAGATGATGTCGGTTGGCTTACATTGCAGATTAATTGGAAGACCTGGTAGAATACAGTCTCTTAAAAAATTTTTAAATTATATCACAAAATTTAAGGATATTTGGATCTGTAAAAGAGTAGATATAGCTAAACATTGGATAAAAAATTATAGTTAAAATTTTTATTATTGTTCCGCAGCTATAGAAGTGTAGTGAGCAACCGCTTCTATTTCCTCATCAGTTAGTATACCCTCCATTGCGGGCATTACTCCTATACCGTTTCTAACTGCCATTATAATTCTTTGAATATCAGGTCTAATTTCATTTAAATTTGGACCAACCATTGCGTTAGATCCAGCATCTGAAAGCATATGACATGCTGCACAATTTCCAGCTCCCTGAAAAACTTCTTTTCCTTTATTAAACAATTCATCAGCATTAACGTGGGTTAATGATAAAAATATCAAAAATAATGATGTACCAAAGAAATTTAAAAATAATTTTTTCACATAAATTTGGTATCATAATTAAAAAAATTTAAAAAGGAGAATTATGAAAGCTTATTGGGTTGCAAATTATACTGAAATAAAAGACGACGAAAGACTTAAAAAATATGCCGTTAAAGCTAAAGAAGCGGTTGAAAAATATTCTGGAAAAATAATAGCTAGAAGTGCAAATAATGTTACTTTAGAAGGTAGAGAAATGGTAAGAGTAGCTCTTGCGGAATTTCCAGATATTGAAACAGCAAAAAATTGTTACAATTCAGAGGAGTATGTTGAGGCTAGAAAACATTTAGAAAATAATGCAACTAGAGAACATATAATTTTTGAAGGAATGTAAAAAATTAATTAATAAAATAAAAATGAAAATTTTTGATTGTTTTATGTTTTTTGACGAAGATCAAATTTTAGATCTTAGGCTTAACGTTTTAAATAAATATATAGATTATTTTGTTATTGTAGAAAGTACTTACAATCACAGGGGAGAAAAAAGAAATCTAATATTTAATGAAAAAAAATATAAAAATTTCAGAGACAAAATTATCTACTTAGTCTATGACAAAATACCTGAATCTGTAAAAGAAGTTAAAAAAAAAGACAATAAAAGAACTAAAGATGTTAAATATATAATGAATGCTCTTTATAGAGAAAATTCTCAAAGAAATTTTATTTTAGAGGGCTTAAAAGATGCTGAAGACAATGATATGGTTCTAATCTCTGATGTAGACGAAATTCCAAAATTAAATATTGAGACTTTAAAAAATGTTAAGAATGAAATTTTAATTTTTAAACAAGATATGTTTTATTATAAATTTAATCTTTCTCTGCCTAATTTTAAATGGCCTGGTACAAAAGGGGTTAAAAAGAAAAATTTAATTTCGCCACAATGGCTCAGAAATGTGAAACATAAAAAATACCCTTTTTATAGATTAGATACTTTTTTTTCTAAAAAAAAATATACTAATTTAGAAATAATTGAAGATGGTGGTTGGCACTTTTCTAATATTAAAAGTCCCAAGATGATAGAACATAAACTTAAATCATATTTACATCATAGAGAATTTGATCTTGTTTCACTAACAGAAAAAGAAATACAAAATTTAGTTAATAAAAAACAAGCTATATATGACCTTAGAGTTGATAAAAGAGTAAATAAAGTAGGAAATGGAGTAATATTAGAAAAATTTAATACAGAGAAACTACCAAATTATATTCAAATAAATTTATCCAAATATAAAGAGTGGATGGATTGAATTTAAAAAAATTGCTAGATGAAAATCTTTTTTGAATTTCAATACTGAATTGGTTCTGGATCTATACTTCTCCATAAATACCAAGTTGCAACGGAGCAGTAAGGAGAAAATTTTTTGTTTAGATATTTCACATAACTTTCTGGTGGTAAATATTTTTTATTAAAATTTTTTGAAATAGCTCTTAACAAACCAATATCCTGGATGGGCCAAATATTAGGACGATTATAAGTAAATAACAAAATCATTTCTGCTGACCATCTTCCAATTTGTCTTAATTGAGAAAGATAAATTATGGCATCTTCATCAGACATTTTTGAAATAAGTCTTGGATTAAAATCTTTACTTAATATTTTTTGGGATAAACTTTTTATTCCTTTTACTTTCTGTCTACTTAAGCCGCAACTTTTGAGCTGAATAGTAGACAACTTGCTTACTGTTTTTGGGTTAATTTTATTTTTGCATTTTTTCTTAAATTTTAAAAAAACTGAATTAGCAGCAGCTATACTAATTTGTTGTCCAATTATACTTTTACAGAGAGAGAAAAAAACATCTTTTCTTGAAGTTAGCACTGTTTCTGAGGGGGATTTATATTTTTTAATCAAAGAAGACATAGTTTTGTCTTTTTGAGATAAATATTTTTTTGCTTTATTCCAATATGATGGTGTTTTACTCATGTCGTGAAACAGATAACTTTTTTTTCAAATACATCTCTCTTCTAAATATAATAATAGATGAAACTATAACTAATAAGGCACCTAATAAAGTTTTAGAAGTTGGTATTTCATTCCAAATAAAATATCCAAATATTATTGCAAATACTAATCCAAGATATTTTAAAGGAGAAACTAAACTCACTTCTGAATATTTATAAGATTGTGATAACCATAAATTTGCAAGACCCCCTAATATACCAACCATTGATAACAAAAATAGATCAATTAAACTTGGAAGGATCCATCCCTGATAAAAAGATAAAAAACTTAAAAGCATTATAGAGAATGAAAAGAAAAAACTAATCAACCAAGCAGGCTCAGTTGATGATAATTTTCTTATAGCAATAGCAACGTAAGATAAACCTAAGCAAAAAATTATTGGATAAATATAATATAAATTTAAAGAGCTAAAACCTGGTTCAGTGATGAAGATTATACCCAAAAATCCAACTAAGACCGCTAACCATCGATAAATACCAACTTTTTCTTTTAGTAAAAAAATTGAAAATATTGTTATAAATATTGGTGCTGCAAAAGAAATGCTTACAACTGTTGCTAAAGGTAAATTTCTTAATGCTATAAATATAGAAACCAAAGCAATTAATCCTGCTAAACATCTTTTAAAATGAAGAAAGGGTCTAGTTGTTTTGTAAAAATCTAAATATCTATCTTTAGGAATAAGAAATAAAATTGGAATTATTCCACAAAATCCTCTGAAAAATAATACTTGTCCAACGGGATAATCATCAGACCATTTAACAATTACATCCATAAGTGAAAATGCACATACCGATATGAACATGTAAAAAAAGCCTAATTGATTTTTTGATAGCATATGATTAACTTTAGATTAATTAAGTTAATTATCAATGGAAATAGCAATTTTAGGATTAGGATGTTTTTGGGGACCAGAAATTAAGTTTAGTAAACTTGATGGAGTTATAAAAACAGAAGTAGGTTATTGTGGAGGTTATAATGCTGAAACAAATTACAAAGAAGTATGCACAGGTACAACAAATCATGCAGAAGTAGTAAAACTAGATTTTGATCCTAAAGTAATATCTTACGAGAAAATTCTTGAATATTTTTTTGAAATTCATGATCCAACAACCTTAAATTCTCAAGGACCAGATTTTGGAACTCAATATAGAAGTGAAATATTTTATTTAAATGATCAGCAAAAAATTACTGCTGAAAAAATGATAGAAAAAGAAAACGTCAAATTATCAGGAAAAGTAGTAACAAAAACTTCTTTAGTTAAAAATTATTGCCCAGCTGAAGAGTATCATCAAAGATATTTGGAAAAAAGATAAAATGTCATTAGTTGATACAAGTTGGTTAGAAAATAATATTGATAAAGTAAAAATTATTGATTGCTCATGGCATATGCCTCAAACTCAAAGAAACGGTTTTGAGGAATATACAAAGGAACATATTCCAAATGCTATTTTTTTTGATTTAGATAAAAATTCTAAATTAGATACTGATTTACCACATATGCTTACTGACAGTAAATCTTGGGAAAAAATAATGAACAACATGGGTATAGAAAATAATGATCGAATAGTAGTTTATGATAACTCTGATGTTATTAGCTCTTGTAGATGTTGGTACAATTTAATTTATTATGGACATGATCCTAAACTAGTTCATGTTCTAGATGGTGGATTAAAAAAATGGAAAAAAGAAAATAAATCTACAGATAACAAAAAAGTGATCACTCAAACCTCTAAGTACACATGTAAAGAAAATAAAGAACTTGTTAAAAATAAAAAACAAATAGATGAAAATATTGAAACAAGAAAATTTAATGTTGTTGATGCAAGAAGTAGAGAAAGATTTGAAGGTAAAGTTGCAGAACCAAGGAAAGGTCTTAGAAGTGGTTCTATAAAAAATTCTTTTTGCCTGCCCTTTTCTGAATTAATTAATGAAGACCACACTTTCATTAGTAAAGACAAAATACTTGAAAAGTTTAAGTCATTTAAATTTGACCATGATAAAATCATTGTATTTTCATGTGGTTCTGGGGTAACCGCAAGTGTTTTGGCACTAGCTTATTCTTTAATAAATGCTAAATATATGCCGACCATTTACGATGGCTCTTGGGCCGAATACGGAAAAATTAACTTATGAAAACATCTACCAAAATAACAAGTATAGTAATTATTTTTTTTCTAATAATTGCAACAGTGATTATTGGAAGAACAATGATCGGAAATCATTTCAAAAAAAAATTCAGTAAAAGACCACCTCCTGGAATAATAGTTACTACTACTCAAGAAAGAGTTTTTGAAAATGTTATTAGTACCTATGGGACTGCAACTCCAATTCAAACACAATCATTTAAAATTGAAAAATATGAAATATTAAAACCTATAAAATTTAATCAAAAAGTTAAGAAGGGTGATGTAATTGCTGAGCTTAAAAATCGAAAAGTTATTGCACAATTTGATGGTGTTATTGGAAAAAGAGAATTTTCAGAAGATATAGAGGTTTCAAAATCTTCAATATTAATTAATGTTGAAGATAATAGCTCAATATATTGTGATGTAGATATACCTGAAATTTTTGTACCTTTTATTAAAGTTGGTCTGCCAGTTGATATTAAATTTTCTGGATATAAAAATAAAATTTATAAAGGTGAAGTGGACTCTTTTGCTAGCAGGATAAGTGAAGATACAAGAGCTTTAGCAACAAGAATTAAGATGGACAATTCATCAGGTGAAATATTACCTGGCTCATTTTTAGAAATATCAATTAAATATGATGTAAGAAATGGTTTAAGTGCTCCTGACACTAGTACAATTGTCGAGGGCGAAAATGTTTTTATTTATAAAGTAGATGAAAAAAATAAAGTAATGAAAACAAAGGTAACAATTGGTGATAGATACTTAGGCTTTGTAGAAATATTAGATGGATTAAATAATGGAGATAAAATTGTTGCAGAAGGAACAAAAAAAGTAAGACCAAATTTAACAATCAGACCTATAGAGAAAGGTGCTAAAAAACAGCAAGGAAACTCTAGTTGGGGTAAAAAAGATAAATCAAAAAAAGCTGAAGATAAAAAAGGTAAATTTGATTGGCTGAAAAATATTTTTAAAAAATCAGATAAAGAGAAAAAATAATTAAATGTATATAACTGAAGTTAGTATTAAACGACCTGTTGTAGCTTGGGTCATGTCTTTAATATTAATTATTTTTGGTATTTTTGTCTTTTTAGAATTGCCAGTAAGAGAACTTCCTGATGGTATACAGCCTCCAGTAGTTCAAGTTCAAACCGATTATAAATCTGCTTCAGCTGAAATTGTTGATGAAGAAATAACTCAAAAATTAGAGGATGTAATTGGTGGAGCTGAGGGTATCAAAAATATTGACTCAAGTTCTCTCAATGGAAGAAGTAGGATTAATATTCAATTCAACACAGACATTGATTTGGATGATGCTGCTAATGATATTAGAGAAAGAGTTGCAAGAGTTGTGGATAATTTACCAAGTGAGTCAAACCCTCCTCAAATTTTAAAACAAGCGGCAGGTTTTACAACTACTATGTGGGTAGCATTATCATCTCCTACCTGGGACGATTTAGATCTTGGAGATTATGCTGAAAGATATCTAATAGATGCATTCTCAAGTGTACCAAACGTAGGTCGAATTTTAGTTGGTGGATTGAGAGAGCTTAGTGTTAGAGTTTGGATAGATCCAATAAAATTAGCTGCAAATGATCTTACAATTCAAGAAGTTGAAAGAGCTCTTAGAAATGAGAATATAAATCTTCCAGCTGGAACCTTAGAAGCTAATAACAAAGACTTAACTTTAAACATTGATAAATCCTATTCTAATATTGATACTATTAAACAATTGCCACTTAAGAAAAATAAAGAAAAAGTTATCATTTTATCTGATGTGGCCAATATAGAGTTTGGACCTGTTTCAGAAAAAACTTTATTTAAAGCACAAAGAAAAAATGCAGTAAATTTAAAAACTGTTGGTATTGGTATTTATGCCAAAAGTGGTGCATCTACGGTAGAGCTTTCTAAACAAATAAAAACTAAAATCAAAGAGCTTAACAAATCCTTACCTGATGGATTAAAGTTAGAAATAGCATTTAACAGAGCAACCTATATTGGTGCTGCAATAGAAGAAGTATATAAAAGTTTAGTAATTGCGTTTGTATTAGTTGTTTTAATTATTTATCTTTTTTTAGGTAACCTTAAAGCAGTGATAGTTCCTGCGGTTGCTTTACCAGTTAGTCTTATTGGATCATTTCTGGGGTTATATATTTTTGATCTATCGATTAATATTTTTGTATTACTAAGTTTTATTCTAGCGATTGGTATAATCACTGATGACTCTGTGATAATGACTGATGCGATCTATACTAGAATTGAAAATGGTGAAACACCTTTAGTAGCTGCTTATAAGGGTTCTAAACAAATTACATTTGCAATTATTGCAACAACTTTAATTCTTATAGCAGTATTTTTACCTTTAATTTTTATTAAAGGAATATCAGGAACTTTGTTTAAAGAAACAGCAATAGCCTTATCTTTTTCAATTGTTGTATCTTCTTTTGTGGCATTAACATTATCTCCGATGCTAGGAAGTAAATTTTTAAACAAAAAAGAAAGAATCAATTTCTTTGTAAAAAAATTCAACAATGGATTTAAATCTTTTACAGGATTTTATGTAAACTCCCTTAAATATTGGGTGAATAAACAAAAAACTATTTCAATATTTATAATTTTAATTATTGCTGCTTCAGCTTATTTGTTTAGTTTTTCAAAAAAAGAATTGATACCAATTGAAGATAGGGGTGCTTATTTAATTATTGGGTCAACTGATGAAGGAAGTTCATTTGAATATACTCAAGAAAAAGCTCAAATAATTGAGGGAAGAATATTAAAATTATTACAAGCAGAAGATAGTCCATATGCAAGACTAATAATGAGAGTTCCTGGTTTTGGAAGATCTGCAACGTCTTATAATAGTTTTATAATTATTGCATTACTTGATGAATGGAAAAATAGAGAAAAAAGTAGTCAAATAATATTAAGAGAAGCTATTGGACAAGTGGTTTCTGTACCTGAAACTTTTGCGTTTCCAATTTCTCCACAATCAATAAGAGTATCTAGTTATAATAAGCCTGTTCAAATGGTCATATATGGATCTAGTTACGAAGAATTAGAGGAAATTCAAAATAGTGTCTTAAGAGAATTAAGAAAAAATAGAAACATGTCTAGAATTGAAAGTGATTATACAAAAAATAAACCTGAGGTTAAATTAATCACTAATAAAAATAGAGCAAATGATTTGGGAGTTTCTACAGAAAATATAGGTAGAACTTTAGAAACTCTTTATGGAGGGAAAAGAGTAACAACTTTTAGTAAAGAGGGAAGAGAATACCCAATTATTTTACAGCAATATTTAGCAGACAGAAGAGATAAAGATGGGTTATCAAAAATTTTTGTTAGATCTGAAACAACTGGTAAACTTGTATCTGTTGCAAGTTTAGTTGAATTTAAAGAAAAAGGCACTGCTGAAGCACTTCCAAGATATAATCGTCAAAGAGCTGTTACAATTTCTGCTGCGCTTGCAGAAGATTACACTCTAACAGAAGCAATAAAATACCTTGAAGATGTCATGATTAGAGTTGCTCCTCAAAATCAAATCACTTGGAAAGGAAAATCTGAAGAGTTAAAAGAAACAACAAATGAAATATACTTAATCTTTGCGCTTGCTTTGTTAACTGCTTATTTAGTTATGGCAGCAACATTTAACTCTTTTGTTCATCCATTTATTATTATTTTAACGGTACCATTAGCCGTATTTGGTGGCTTAGTATTTATTTTATTTTTAAATAGTTCAGTAAATATTTTTTCTCAAATAGCTTTAATAATACTCATAGGTATATCCACAAAGAATAGTATTTTGATTGTAGACTACACAAACCAAATAAGAACTACCGGTGTTAAAATCCAGGATGCAATAATTAAAGCTTGCCAACTTAGAATTCGACCAATCATAATGACCTCCCTTAGTACAATGATAGCAATGCTTCCATTGGTTATTGGAAATATTGGCCCAGGTGCAGGTGAAGGCTCTAGATTAGCTGTGGGTTCTACAATTTTAGGAGGTATGATCATTTCAACTTTCTTTACTTTATATGTTACTCCAACAATGTATTTAGCTCTTGCAAAAAATACTAAGCGTATTGATGCAGTTGATATTGAGTTGAAAAAACAGCTAAATTAAAAAATAATATATTTTGAAGTTGATAAAAAATTTTTACATTCTGATAATTGTTGCTTATAAATATTTGATTGCTTCTCAACTCTTTTTGCTAAATTAATTACTTTTTTATTATTTTTATAATTTTTAAAGTTACCCCACCCTTCATGATAAGCAAGATACTGCTTAAAAGCATCTTTTTTTGAAATTTTTAAAATTTTTTCAGTTTTATTGGTATACCAACCAATAAAGTCTACACTGTCTTTAAATCTTGTTCTGACGGCAAGCTTATTCCCAGTTTCTTCTTTATATTGTTTCCAAGTTCCTTTTACAGCCTGTGAATACCCGAAAGAACTTGATGGTCTCTTATAAGGCACTACTTTAAATAATTTTTGTCTAGCAGGTTTTGCTAACCAGTCAAAACTGGATTCCATTTTTATAATTGCAAGCTGTAAATAAATTGGGGTTCCCCATTTTTTTTCAGCTTTTTTTGCATGTTTATACCACATATATCTTTCAGTGAATATAGCACAACTATCTGCTGTATTTTTTGGAACAGACGAGCAACCTGAAATAAAAATTATTAAAATAAATAAATAATTAATTTTTAAAATTTTCATTTTTTTTAAAAAAATAAAATATAATTATAGCTATAATTACACCCGATAGATTTCCAAATAAATCTGAAAATTCAAAACTTCTATTGGGTACAAAGTATTGTAAAACTTCAAGCACAATAGATAAAAATATTAAGTATATACTTAAAATATTGAATTGATTACTTTTTCGGTAAGTTAGAAAACCAATAACTGAAAGCACTATATAGGCGTACAAATGATTTGTTGAAACAATAAAGTTTGCAGTTATTTGAGGCTGGATTTTACAATCATCATAAACATAACAGCCAAGCAAACTACCTGGAAACAAATACAAAACAATTAAAATCAAATTGCATATATAAAAAATAAATTTATATTTCGAAAAATAATTAATCATTAATAATATAGTTTTATTTATCAAATTGATTTAAAAGATAAACAAATGAGTTATTTAATTTTAATAAGACATGGTCAAAGTGTA